>JANXMF010000060.1 GCA_025354795.1 Pseudobdellovibrionaceae bacterium | reverse complement strand
TTGGTCGGCGCTCTTTGTTGAGCGTTTCGGAGTCCTTTGGCCGCACCCTCGAGTCTGAAAAGCTCGCCCACGACAATCTCAAAAAAGCCATGGCCCAGCTCCGCCAGATCGCCAATGCCGCACCGGTGATAATGGTGCAGCTGGATGCCCGTGAACGCTTGCTGTTTGCCAACGACGCGTTTTGCAATTGGTATGACTTGAACCCTGATGAAGTGATTGGCATGTCCTTTCAAAGGATCGTAGGCGAGGAAGTCTATCAGGCCCATGCGCCTTGGTTTAAACGTGCATTGGCGGGTGAGCAGGTCGTCTATGAGCGTGAAACAACAGGGAATCGGCGCGAAGCCACTTTTAATGTCACGCTAGTTCCCAATATCGAAGGCCGCAACCCCGGTTTTGTTTTGATCGCCTCGGATATCACCAAATTTAAAGAGTCTAAGGAAAACGAACGCATCTACCGCGCGATCGGTGAGTCCATCGACTATGGCATTTGGATCTGCGCACCCGATGGCCGCAACACTTACACGAGCGAGTCACTGCTCAAGCTGATCGGCCTCACTCAGGAAGAGTGCTCCAATTTTGGCTGGTCCGGCGTGTTGCATCCTGAGGACTCGGCCCGCACTGCGGCCGCGTGGAAGGAATGCGTGCGCACCGGCGGAGTGTGGGATATCCAGCAACGCTTTCTCGGCGTCGACGGGAAGTGGCATCCGGTCCTGGCCCGCGGCGTTCCCATCCGCAACGACAAAGGCGAGATTTCACGCTGGGCCGGAATCAATTTGGACATCAGTGCGCTGCAGGAATCCCAAGCGGCGCTGGAGCAGGCTCGCGACGTCGCTTTGCGCGCCAACCGAGTCAAGGATAGCTTCCTTGCGGTGCTCTCGCATGAGCTGCGTACCCCGCTTACCACCATTCTGGGTTGGGCACAGCAGTTGCTCTCGCGCAAAGAAATACCGCCGTCGATGATGCATGCCCTATCCGTGATCGAGCGCAGCGCTCACGTGCAAGGCCAGTTGATTGAAGACCTGCTCGACATCTCGCGCATCCAAGCCGGAAAATTGTCGGTTGATTTGCAAGCGATCGATGTTACGGAAACTGCCAAGCTGGCGATCCAAGCCGCGCAAACGCTGGCGGGAAAGAAAGCGATTTCGATCGAAGCTGAGCTGGGCGACTTGCCCTGTTACATACTCGCTGATCCGGTGCGGATGGAGCAAGTGTTCTGGAATCTGCTCAACAATGCAGTCAAATTTACGCCTGAAAACGGCAAAATTTTCTTGCGCCTGGAGGTTGTCGAATCCACCGCTGGCAAATCGGTCAAGGTGGAAGTGGCGGACAACGGTTGCGGGATCAAAGCTGATTTCTTGCCGCATATTTTTGAACGCTTCAGCCAAGAGGACACTTCGATGAAACGTCGTCATGGCGGTCTGGGACTGGGCCTATCCTTAGTGAAAAGCCTGGTGGAGCTGCAGCAAGGCACGGTCAGCGCGGTAAGTCCTGGCGAAGGCCAAGGTACGGTGTTTACGGTGTGTCTGCCATTGATCAGTCCGGCCCACGCCCTGCTGCCCAATGGCAATCGGGGCGGGGCAGGGCAATTGAATCCGGTACCACTCGATGGTATTCGTATCCTAGTAGTGGATGACGATATGGATAGTCTCGACTTGTTTGAAGACATGCTCACATCGTGTGGCGCGACGGTGCGACTGGCGAGTTCAGCGGAAATCGGTCACCGCCTATTTTTGCAAATGCAGCCGGATATTTTACTGAGCGACATTTCGATGCCTGGGGAAGACGGTTACAGTTTTATCCGCAAGATTCGCGCGCTGAGCGCGCATACGCCGGCCATCGCCCTGACCGCCTATGCCGGCAGTGATGAGATCAAGCGTATTCTGGAAGCTGGATTCACCGCCCATTTGGCCAAACCCGTGCATAAAAATAAACTCCTGCAAGCCATCGTCAAAGCCGGCGAAAAATGAAATTATATTTAAAGTCCAATGCTTCTGTGAACAGAAGCCGGTTTATCCGTCGCGTGCTTAAATTTGGTGCAACCCACAATTCAAAGTTGGGCTATCACGCAATCCTAACAGACGTTCAGTTGACTTCAAATCCCCTGGTCGGTGAAATTATTTCACCAAAAGGGGGGATTTGTGGGGAAATACTTGCTCGGCAGTGTTTTGGTCCTAGTTCTAAGTTCAACCAGCCACGCTTATGATCAGTTACCGGGGGACAAATACTTTTCCATCGACGAGAAACCGGTCTCCACCTCGGACATTTCGCCGTTTGGTTTCTTTTCCGAAGTGACCGTGGATATTTTGGCGAGCTTAAGCTTGCTGAAATGGGTGGAACACGACTCAGTTCCTCCCATCCCTAAAGAAAAATACGTGCGGGCGCATCACTTCGGCACCTGGATGGATAACACTCACGACACCACTTGCTTCAACACCCGCGGCTTGGTGTTGATCCGTGACTCCAAAGTGCCCACAGAGGTTATGCCCGCCAATCGGTGCTTTATTGGAAAGGGGCTCTGGAACGATCCTTACACCAACAATAGTTTTACCGACGCTAAAGACATACAAATTGATCACATGGTGCCGCTCAAAGAAGCCTACGTTGCCGGAGCTTCAGACTGGGACTGGAAAAAACGCTGCGCTTATGCCAACTTCATGGGCAACGCCTACCACCTGATGTCTGTTGACGGAAAAGCCAACAACGCAAAGTCCGACAAGGGTCCCGACCAGTGGCTGCCGCCCAATCGCGCATTTGCGTGCGAGTATGTCGGCAATTGGTTGCATATCAAGGCGATTTGGAAACTGATGATGTCGGCGCAGGAAGTCCAGGCCATCGCTGACACGATCAAAACCAATCACTGTGATCCAAAATTTTACGTCATGACTGAAAGTGATTTGGCCGCGCACCGAGCGGCCGCGGTGCAACTGGGCGAAGAGTGTCCCGATGTTCCGCCCGTCTTCACATCTATGATCGCCAACTAGCGCATGTTGCGCCAGCTTTGGACCGCGCTTATTATTTTTCCGGCCATCGCCGTGTTCTTATTGCACGGAATGGCGATCAAGCTCCTCTTCCGTGACGGGCAAGAGCGGCAACAGCGCCTGATTCGCAACGTTTCACGCTACTCACGCTTCGCCCTGCGAATTCTACGCACACAGGTTCAGGTGGAGGGCCTCCCTCCTTCAGACCGGAGCCAGTTGATGGTGTGCAATCACCTTTCCTATCTCGATCTCATGGTCATTGCGGCAACCGTCCCCACGGCCTTTGTCACTTCGATCGACATGGGCGAAATATTTTTCCTGGGCACCATGGCTGAAATCGGTGGCAGTTTGTTTATTGAACGACGCCACCGTGAGCGCATCGGTTTTGATATTCAACAGATCGCAAACTGTCTCAACCAGGGTTTTCACGTGGTGCTCTTTCCAGAAGGCACAAGTTCCTGCGGCGAAGCTGTTCTACCGTTCAAACGCTCGCTCTTATTAGCGGCTAGCCACGCGGGCAAGGAAATCCGACCAGTAACCTTGCGCTACACCGAGATCAACGGCGAAGCGTTTAGTCCCCTCAACCGCGACCGCGTTTGCTGGTACGGAAGAATGGGCTTTCTGCCCCACTTCTGGAGCCTTTTGAATTTAAAATCAGTTACGGCGAGACTACAATTTCATCCGGCTTTTTTGCCAAGACCGGAAGATTCCAAAGACTATCTCGCCGAGCATACGCACCGAATGGTGGCGGCGACATACTAGTGACTCGCCGGCGCCGATCCCCCGGTGCCTAGACCACAGAAAACCAAATCCTAACCCTCAACCAGGCCACAATCCCCTAAGATAAACAAAAACTATACAAGGGAGGCTGCCATGACTCTAAGCATGATCACCAACCTACGCTCCGTCTTCGAGCGTGCCGACATCAAATTCAAATTGCATCACTACCGCGTAAAAGAATTTCGCGCCAAAGTGCACTTCGCCTTCACGCGCGGCCACTATCAAGTGCGCACCGCTGAAAACGGTGAGGATCTGAAAAGCTGTCTCAAACTTCGCTTTGATGTCTTCCACAAGGAATTCATGAAAAAACGCCGCACCCAGGGCGTCGATGTCGATCTGCTCGACTACGATTGTGATCATTTGATGGTGGTCGATCAGCGCAGCGGCCAGGTGATCGGAACTTACCGCCTCAACTCCAGCAGTTTTTCGAATTCGTGCTATTCGCAAAATGAATTTCACATGGAGAAAATTTTGGCGCTCCAAGGACCCCGTCTGGAACTGGGCCGCGCGTGCATCGATATCTCCCACCGATCAGGCGTGATTATCGCGCTTCTATGGCGCGGAATTGCCGCCTACATACGTACAACCGAAACCCGGGTTTTATTTGGCTGCAGCAGCATCAAGACCATCGAGCCCCTCGAGATCGCGGTGGTGACTCAGCATTTGCGGGACTCCGGTTTCCTCACCTATGAATATGGCGTCAAACCCACTGCCAAGTACACCGCCCGACAACTGCCCCGCGCGCTGGCTTATCTAGATGAAAATCCGTACGCGCCGCGCCCGGTTGATCCCGAGGATCTGATTCCACCGCTATTTCGCTCCTACCTGAAAATGGGCGCCAAACTTTGCGGTGAGCCCGCGCTCGACCGCGACTTCTACTGCATCGACTTTTTGACCCTGATCGGAGTGGAGGCATTCACCTCGACGATCAAACAGCGTTACAGTCTAGAAGCTGGCACTCAGATCTAAATAGGTTTTATTGTATTCCTTATTGACTGTCGACGCTTGAATGCGGTTGACGAACTGCCACAGTTTGAGGTTGAGGTTCGGTGAAGCCTTCCAGCGCGCGGTGATCACCCAACCGCGCGCATCGGTGGTGCCGCCGGCGAGGTCGGCGTTGGTGAACAGTGCAGGCACCGGATCGGGTTTGACCTCCGCGTAGGCCACTTGTGCCTCCCAGGTTTTGTGTGCGAGTGACATTCCGCTCCAGATCGCCCAATTGCAGTCGGGCGTTTCATGATTCTCAATGCGTTCAAAAAACACGCTCAAATCGACCGCCGATAGCGGGATGAACCCTTCCATAAAATACTCGCGCGCTAAATACGGATTGGCGATGGTGCCGGTCAAACTGGTGGTGTTGCCGTTGGCCGTACCGCCATTGACGAGGTCTGAAAACTTTTTGCCTTTGAGGCTGGTGTAATTAAAAAATCCGCCGCCGGCGGTGACGCGGTAGCGACCCGCTTGCCACTGCCCGCGCACCTGTGCCCAATTGATCATATTGTTGGAATTCGCCACGGAATAATAGGTATCGTAGTTTTCGCGCACAATCACGGATCCGCCGGCGAGCGCTACCCGCCAGGTATCGAGCCAAGTGTAATCTAAAACTCCGCCCCCGCCTTCAAGGCTAATATTTTCGTCGAGTAAAATCGAGCTGGCTCCGGGACGGTAGTGGAGTTGGGGAATTTTACCCAAATCAAATTTAGCAAAAAACGCGGGCTTCCATTCCATATAGGCGAGGTCAAGGCCGAAGATCCGGCGGGGAGCACCTGGTGCGGAGCTGTCGCCCAAGGTTTGATTGGCGCTGCGATTGCTAGTGCCAGACGCTAGGCGCAGCTCGGCGCGCAGTTCCTCGTCAATAATAGCTTGCACGTCGAGGCGCAGGCGCAGGCGTTCCATGACCCGGGCTTCATTGTCACCGCTTTTTTCGGTGTGCCCGCGAATGCGCATTTCTCCGCCCCAGATCCACTCCCCATGGGCCTGATAGGCGATCAGGAATGTCATCAATGCCGCCAGCACAAACTCTCCCTAGAGGTAAAAATGCGCGATCAGCCAGACCACGTCGTTAAAATCGTTGCTGATGTTGGTGTCGCGCTCCTTGCGATAAAGACCGTAGAGATCCCAATGCGGACGCGGAAACCACTCGGCTCCTGCCGAGTAGGCGTCGAATTTTGGATTTGATTTTTCGGTATTGAGATTAGCGAATTCTTCGATGCCAATTAAATGCAGGCCCTGTTTGATTTCATAACCGACTTTAAAAATTTCGACGAGACCCCACTTGCCAGTTGGAGTCTGCGGTTTATCCAATTCGAGCAGGCCGTACCAGGTCTTGGAGAAACCAACATTGGCGAAGGCGCCGTAAATACGGCGGGTGCCGGCCTCAATCTGAGTCTGATAATAATTAGCGCCGACCTTGGCATGTTCGCCCAGTGCGGTGGCGAGTTGGATGATACCTCCGGTTTCGCGCTTAGTGCGGCTTTGTTTCGCGCGATCGACCTGCGCGCCGATACCGGTGGCGATGACTGAGGTATGGTCGTCGGCCCACGCTAACTCGGCGGCGTAGCGTTCTTGGCCGGGCTGAAAATCGAGCAACTGCCGTGTGACCAAGGTGTGTTCAACAAAACCAATTCCATAGCCCGGCATAAAGCGGCCGAAACGTAAGGTCACATGATTGACGTCTTCGGCCTTGGTCAGTGCCAACTCGACGCCATGGCGGGGACTGGTCACGAAATCCATCGCCGTCGCATCGGAGTCTTTCGGCAATACTCGTCCGATGGAAGCGAACACACGGATCATTTTTGAAACTTGCGCGGAGCCATCCAAATCCATTTGCATAATCATAAAGCGGCCTCTGGAAGCCTTCTTAGACTCCATAAAGGTTTGCAGTAAGCGCACATCGCCGCCAAGTAGCAGCCACTCCGGCGTACGTAACAGTCCATAGCCCGCGCGCTCATCACCCTCGGTGACGGGAACGCCAAGCAGCGACGGCTGCGATAAGATTTCGCGCGAGAGCGAGCGGCCGTATTCGTTGAGTAAGCCGCCGCCCACCATGGTGGTGTGACAGGAATTGCAATTCAAATAGCCGTGGCGAACCATTTCTGGGAATGCGAAGGCGGGAGCGCCCCAGAACAGTAGCGCTTTTTGGGATCGCTGTGAAAAATCGCGTTACGCATTTTCTCAGCGGCTTCGGAAAATCCGGGTAGGGGCCCGCTGAAGGTTCCATCGGAAACGTCTTTTGCGAACAGGCTATCGACATAGCTGAAGTCATTGGTTTTGGCTGGAAACTGATGGCAGCGGGCGCAAGCGGCATTGATGCTGGCGCGAATGCCTTGAAACGATAGAATTTTCGCCGAACTGCCGCGATAAGGGGTTTCGGAAAACTCATGCATGGACTGCACCGGCTTGCAAAATTCCGCGCGAATGCGGTCCTGCTCGCTCATGCGACGTTGGGATATTGTTAGGAATGCCCGCGCTAAAACTTCACCCCTAAATCCAGCTGATTCAGTGCATACTCCCGCTCCACCGTATCCACGCCGCGTTTGGCTTTGTATTGCGAAAATGTCAACGTGGCATTTTTAGAGAGTTGCACGTTCAACTGAAGCTTAGTGCCCAGGCCGTCGGTGCCGCCACCGTTGCTATCGCTATCGGTGAAGGCCGCGACCACGGCGTCGCGCTTCTTACTGATCCAAGCCTCTCCTATCGAAAAGCGTCCGTACTTCAGTACTCCACCATACTCGTAGCCGCGATTGAGATTTTTTAAATGGTCGTTTCTCACCAAGTCTACAAAAACTGTGTACTCAAAAGCGCCAAGCCGATGCTTCCATTCCGCGCCCGCCTCAAGTAGTACGTATTGGTGTTGAAAATAATATTTGCGCTGATCGACGGGCAACAGAGGATCGTTGGGATAAATAGTGTTGCCGCGATAACTGTCAAACGGATAAGAGTATTGATCCGTGACCGCGGACTTTTCGAGCGACGTCACCGGCTTGTCTTGAATATTCACGTAGTAGTAATTCCCCACATGCGCGGTGGCCGACATGGATTCGCGTGAAAACCTGTAGCCGAGGTCTCCGCCCACTAGGCCCACGTCGACCAGGTCGTTGGCATTTGCGGTCGAATACTCTTCGGAAATTATAAACGCACCCGCATTCACAAATGCCGTATGACGACCCCAGTGTGGATAGACCTTCAGGGCGAGGCCCTCAAACGCCAAATCGGAATCAAAAATCAATTGCGCTTGATTGGGGGACCAAAACGGGTTGGCAGTGCGGCCCAGCCATAGATTGCCAGCCTCAAATACTTGCCAATCCATAAACGCCAAATCAATTCCGAAACCTCGTCTAGGCATGCCGGGATCGCCGCTGTCACCCAGAGTTTGATTTTGGCTGATCGCCGAGGTCGCGGTGGCCAGACGAATCGTCGCGTGCACTTGCTCATTCACTTCGGCGCGCAGTCCGAGCCGCGCGCGCAATTGGTGGTACGTGCGGTCTTCGTCGATGGCCTCGTGACCTTTGTTGAGTCGGTAACGGAGATCGCCCGACCATTCCATTTTTGGCAGGCTCAAGGTCACGGTCCTAGTTGGCTCGGGAGGCGGCGGAGAATAGGCCGGCTCCACCGGTGTAACAATGACAGGTAAAGACCTCACCAGTGGTTCCGGCCCAGCCGCCGGCGCCGATTCCTCAACGCCCGCAGCCCTTTCTATATAAATCAAACACAATATCAAAGTGGTTAGCCGCACCAACATTCGCTGCTTATCCAGGTCCCCATCCCCCCGGTCAACATTCCCTCGCACTTCAACACAATCCTGACAGAGTTTCTAAACGCAATCCTGACAAATCTATGACAGGAGGCTGACAGCTTAAAAACCGTGCGGTGGTATCCTATCCTTGATGGCTTGGCTCGGCGATTTCCACATTCACTCGAATTTCAGCGATGGTCAGTTGTCCATCGCCGAAGTGATCGATCTTTACGGCGGTCTCGGGTTTGGCGCCATCGCCATCACCGATCATCTGTGCGAGAGCGAAACTTTTCTGGGCCGCTCGGCACGCTGGATGAACCGCACTCTTACGGAGAAAACATTTCCTATTTACATTGAGCAGATTCAAGAACAAGCCGAACGGGCATTGAAAATGTACAACATGGTGGTCATTCCTGGCTTTGAGGTGACTAAGAATTCGATATTCAATCATCGCTCGGCTCACATCTTGGCCTTGGGTCTTGAACAGTTCGTGTCGGCCGACCAAGAACCGCTGGCCATCGCCAGACAAATTCGCGCACTGGGTGGCCTGGCCGTCGCCGCTCACCCCGTCCACACTGGCGCGCTCGAACCGCAGACCTATCACCTGTGGAGTCGCCGCGACGAGTGGGCGGGTGAATTCGACGCATGGGAAGTCGCTAGTGGTCCGGTTTTTTCCGAGGAGGTCCTGCATAGCGGGCTTCCGCTTTTGGCTTCGAGCGATCTGCACCGAACTGAACAAATCAACTCGTGGAAGACTCAGCTCCAGTGTCGTCGCCATCCCCAAGCCATACTTGCGGCCATTCGCCGGCAGCAGGTCGAGTTTAAAAAGTTCCAGGTTCCTTTTCGGAAAATGGCAAAGAGTTGCCATTAATCCAAGGCGAAGATCTCTCTGAGGCCACTGCGCCAATGTAAACAGCGGACGTTTTCAATCTCTGCCCCAACCTTGGAGTTGGATAGTAAATAAGTTGCGGAATGATCCAGATCTTCCTTGATGTGAAGGAGGGATTGCAAATCATCGGGTCCCACCTTAGCCGCGGATTTGATCCCAATCAACACTGGCTTGCCTCGAGGCTTTTCTATGATCAAATCAATTTCGACGTCGTCTTTCGTGCGCAAGTAGCTGAAGTTCCATTTTAAGTTCAGTGCCGCGCGAAGTTTGACAAACTCGTTGATGAGAAATGTCTTAAAGAGATTGCCAAACTCATAGGACCCAGTGGACAGAGTCTCTCCCGCTAAATTTTGTAGCGCGCGCACAACTCCAGTATCAAAAAAATAGAATTTACTTTTTGCGGTTTGGCGTTTTCGTACGGAAAGGTGGAAGGGCTCGAGGTAAAATCCAATCAGTGTGTCGATCAGTATCTCGAAGTGTCTGGAAACCTGACGGCTGGAGACACCCGCGTCTCGTTCAATTTTGGAACGATTGACAATAGTTGAATTGGATTGTGCGGCACTCACCAAAAAACGGCGGAAAGGATCAAGATTACGTACCAATTGCTCCGCTGCGACTTCTTCCTTGAGGTAAGTCTGAACATAGGCATAGAGAAAATCGGTCGCGTCACTACCGCTGAGCTTGTCCTCACTCCACAGCTTTGGCAACAAACCAAATGCCAGAGCTTTTTCAAGATCAAACTCGTTTTTTAACTCCATTGCCGAAAACGGGTGCAGTTGCCGCTCGACCGCGCGTCCAGCGAGAAGATTGGCGCCGCCCCGTCTCAATTTTCTAGCGCTTGAACCGGTCAACGCGAAGCGGATCCGGTGCTCTTCAATTCCGCGATGAGCCACATCCA
This sequence comes from Pseudobdellovibrionaceae bacterium, assembly GCA_025354795.1. Classification (GTDB taxonomy): domain Bacteria; phylum Bdellovibrionota; class Bdellovibrionia; order Bdellovibrionales; family UBA1609; genus JALHOQ01. The sequence goes on along the minus strand of JANXMF010000060.1, from coordinate 30,858 downwards.
GTAACCGTGGGATCTTCTGGACCTCATCGACCACGATCCATGGAGCTCGGTTCTTCTTCCACAAATCCAGCAGGCGGTCTGGGTCCTGTGAAAGTTCAAATTCCGTTCGCTGATTGAGAAGATCGAGCCATAGGACCTTCTTGTGCTGAAAATGCTGTTTTAGAAGGGTAGATTTGCCACTTCCGCGTGGTCCAAACAGAAAAAAGCTCTGTGATTCCGGAAGTTTAATATTCCTATGTATCATATGTCTAAATTGTCCGCCATTTTAGACATATGGTCAAGGGCGACCCGCCTTATAAGTGCCAAATGTCTGTTAAATGATTTGCTTCGGAAGCAACATTCCAGTGGTGTCGGCCTCTTATATAGAGGCGTCCAAAAGATAAAAACATGTCGAAGTGCTGATGAAAGAAGCGCACAAAAGGGCAATGGGGGTCAAACCGCCGCTGAAGAACCTCTTCCCTGCATTGTCGCCGCCACAGTGTTGAGAGTTGCCAAGGCGATCATACGGCGGAGGCTTTAGGATGCAATGATGATGTTATTGCCCCCTATGGAATTGCATCAAAACGAAATATACCTAAAATCCCGAGCCAATCGAGTCGTTCGATGCTTGACGCCGACGGAGTTTTTGGTCCAGCAGGCGCACGCCGTTAGAGTTTTTCTTACCGCGCCTTTACGCTTCAATTCTCGCAAAGGCGCCAGGCAAAATGCTTTTGCAATGCTATAGGAAGCGCCCTTTAGGCGCGCTTATCTTTAACTATTAAAGCGCGACCATGCCTTTAATCTTATTGAACACGCCTTCTTTGATGCCTTTGACGTTTTTCAAATCTTCGATCGACTTAAACGGTCGGGCAGCGACAATGGCCTTAGCCTTTGCAGGACCAATGCCGGGCAATTTGGCCAGCTCTTCGGGGCTCGCCGAGTTGATATGAACGACAGCCTTTTGCTCTGCCTCGTGTGCCAAGGCTTTGCCCTTGTTCAACCCTTGTGCCGCGTCCGTACCGGCATCGGGCATTTTAGGCGGAGCGCCGCCGGGAACCTGCGCAAAGCTGAGCGAAGATGCGAACAAAATGGAAGCTAATAATGTTTTGGTCATAATGGAAGTCTCTCCTGCTTTAGAATTTTGACTATCTTAAACAAGCGCTGGGCACGGGTCAACTAGAGCGCGCTCTTGCCCATGACGTGTAGCAACTTGAGATACGCAGTGTGCGCTTGGCGCTTGCCTTGAATGGTGAGGATCTCAGCGTCCGTTACGCGCGTCAGATCAAGATTGAGATCGTCGGCACTAGCACGCCCGATTTTGAAGCGAGCGGCATCTTGATCCAGCAGGCGATGGGCCATACTCAAATTGCGCAAGCGAGACTCATATTGTTGCACACTCAAGCGGAAGTTCGCTTGACTGGCACTTACGCTTCCCAAGATTTCCCTTTGCAACTGCTGCACGCGAAACTCGGCGGCAAAGCTCGACTGCACTTGGACCTTATAGGCCGAGTAGTCACGTAAACCACTCCACAAAGGAACCGTCAACGTGGCCAAGCTCGACCAACCCGATACCTTCTCATGGGAAAAATAGGTGTCACCCACGGAATAGCTGAGATCGAGACTGGGCAACATGGTGCGGAGGAGTGAACGGCTACGTGCGGACTCACTAGCCTGGGCGTCGCGCGCGGCCAGCAGATCAGGACGGTTTTCCAGCGCCGCCCGCCCGGCCTCGGCGTTAAGGAGGGTATGCATTTGCTCCAGATTGAACTTCTTTTCCCACGGCCACTCGGCGCGAATTTACGCATGGCCCAGCAGTGCTTGCACTGTGGCACGCGCATCGTTCACCTAAATTTCAGCGTCGGTCCAGCGGGCTTCGGCGTTGGCGGCATCGAGCACCAGGCGGTCGGCGTCTTCGCGCGACAACAGACTTTTCGCAAAACGGGCCTGCGCGATCTCCAGAAAATGAGGAACACTCTGTTCACTGCGGTGATAAACTTCAGCACTTTGGATTTTTTCAACTAGATCAAATAAAGCCCGCGCGGCTCTTTCCTCGGCCTTCAGATAAACATTTTCAGTTTGAAACTGATTTTGACTGCGATCCGAATTCGCGGCGCTAAGGCCTGCCCGATCCGGGACCACGAGGGTCGCAGCCCGGTAACTATCGCTAGAAGCTCCTCGGCCATGCGCTTGATATTGCCACCTGCCCGCGGCGTGGCGAACAATATCAAACTCGGCACCCCGCTCGTCTTCATAGTGCGGGCATTGGTTGAGGGCGGTGCGCACCATCGGCGGCATTTCATTGGTAAGTTTATTAAGACCCTCGGTAAAACTGCCGCCATTGTAAGCCGTGAGCTGCGGCAAAAGTGCGGACGCGACGTCGCGTGGGAAGAGCTGCAACAGCGCCATCTTTTCCGGGATCAATTCAATGCGCACTTCTTTGCGATGGGGATTAAGCTCCTCGACGAGGAGATGGCTTACCATACGGGGGGAAAGGCCGCAATTCTTTACCGCGAGTGGGTTGGAATTACATCGTTATATATTTTATGGACGGTGCCTTAGGGCGGAAGGCTCTGATAAAGCTGGATCAACGCCGCACTCGCGGGAAAACGTGGCAATGCCTTTTCCTCAATAAAAGTGCGAGCCTCCCGAGTATGACCCTCGGCCGCCAATAGACTCGCATAATTGTGGTACGCCATGAAATACGGCCCATTTTGAATAGCCTGCAAGTAGTTCTGCTTGGCGCGTTCAATATCCCCCAAATGATTGTAGGCAGCGCCAAGATTATTCCAATTCACATCCCATTGGGGCTTGAGTTCGGTCGAGCGCTCAAACTCCGCCTTGGCCTCGCGCACCTGACCGCGGCGGAAAAGTTCTACACCGACGCAATTGTGCAGATCATAGGCGTCAGGCGAAATTTGCAGATCGTGAGTGCAGAGCGTGAGCTGATCTTTCCAATCCTGAGCACGCACGAAACTTCGCAGCGCAAATGCGACCACTAGCACCCCCGCCACGCCCGCGGCCAGTGATCGGTGTCTCGGCAGCAGCCACTCTTCATACGCTAGCGCCAGCAAGCCGAGCAAACCAACGCAGGGAAAGTAAAACCAGCGATCGGCAAAGGTGCCGTCGAGCGGCACCACGATATGGGAATGTAGGCCTAATCCCATCACTACCCACAGCGTGAAAAAAGTAAATTTGCTTCCGCGGCGCCAGGAAAGAGAGCCCGCGGCGCCAAGAATGCCAAGCATTAGCGCCAGCGGAAACCAAAATTCGACGAATGAGGGCGTCTCGACGATCCAATCCTGAGTGCTACTCAGATTTGCTGGATAAATAAATTTTCCAATATAGAGCGCTAATGTCAAAGGCGCGGTCAATAAACGGACGGACAAAGGCGCCGCGCCGATTTTGTTCATCGCATAAGTCAATTGGTTCAGATGCGCCACTCCCAACCGCAACCAAAGGTAAAACGCCAAAGTCGCGCCACCCGCCGCGAGGGCTGACTTCATTAACTCACGTCGAAACAGCGCCACATAGGCGACGGCGGTCGCCAAATAGAGAATTCCGCTTTCCTTCGAAAGCAATGAGCCGGTTAAAAGTAAAAACAGCACGACCACTTGCCGAAAGCCCATGGTCTTCCAGCGCGCTAGAAAATTAAGTGCCAGCAGCCCAAAGAAACTGAACATCACGTCCTGCAGGTCCGCGATGTAAACCGCCGTCTCGGTGTGCAGCGGATGCACTAAGAAAATCACCGCGCAGACAAAAGCCGTGCTCTCCGACAGCAATTTACGGAAAAGCAAAAATATCAAAAGCGCGTTCGCGGCAATCAGCAACAATTGCCACAAGTGGAATTGCAAGGTTTGTTCGGGGCTAAGCCACCACAAAATCGAGTAGGCCAACGACATGAGCGGTTTAAAATAGATTCCCCCCATGGCGTGGGGACTCTCTTGATTGAAGGTGGAGGCGGAAAAGAAAATACCGATGTTACTAGGCGAACGAATGACCTCGTTGTTGACGATCTGCAATTCATCGTCGAGCACGAAATCGTTATTAAGCGCGACGCCATAGATGGCCATTGTTACCGCCGCGAAGATCAACGCCACGGCATAAATATTTCCGAGAACGCGCATCCCTTATGATCACCAATTCACTCACAGGGCGCAAGCCTCAGCCCAATGTCGAGTCGGGCTTGGCCCCGCTCACCGCAAACCAAAAATGGTAAAAAGTGGCGCGCGGATCGCTGGCCAACGCTTGGAGATCGGCGATGGCCACTTCTCCGGAGGCCCGCGCTTCAGGCTCGAGATAGGTGTTCAGACTCGGCATTAGCGTTCGGGCCAACATGGCAATCTCCTCCGCACCGCCAAGAATGTTTTGCACTTCGACGTTGATCTGGCTCAATCCAAGCTGTTTCAAAAAAGGCGCCAGTTTGCGACCGACATTTGGATCTCCGCCCAATCGCCGCTGACCCTCTTGCACTTGACACCAGAACGCGACGAAAGTCACAGGCCGCGGTTCAAAGAACATGCAGTCGCGGTCCGCGTCTTCGATCAGGATTCGGCCTCCGGGACGCAGCACGCGTTTTAAACTCAGTAGCGCCCGCAAGGGATCACTGAGATGCATAAACACCAATCGCGCATAAACAAAATCGAAGGAATTGTCGGCAAACGGTAAGTCATAAAGGTCGGCCTCGAGAAAACCGAGATTCCGCCGCCGACCGTGTCTAGCCAGCGCCAGCAGTTCAGGACTGCGGTCGATCGCCGTCACCTCCACTCGCGGGAAACTGTCGGCGATTAAGCGTGCGCGAATGCCGTGGCCAGTGCCGACTTCCAGAACAGTGCCTTGCTCGGGAAACCGGTGGCGCTTGAGGAGATCCACAAATCCCTCAAGACGTAGGCCGGCCCGTTCGGCGAGATATTCACTTTCAATGTGGCGGCTCTCTAACTTTTCGAATTGATAAGAGCCAGTTTGACTCATAAATCCCTCACATATTTAAGTTCTGGAAAGCCGCCCTCATAGGAAAAACGGGCGATTCCCTCACCCGCATGTTGCAAACAATATGCAAGTGCGCGCTCACCGTTTCTTTGCATATCCAGGACGGCCACCGTGACCGGGGCCAGTGAGCGATAAGTCGATTGCTGCCAGCCCAAAGTGTTGACAAAAAAATCATAGCCCATCGCCCTCAAAGTGCGTTCGCGCGCGGAGCCGGCCACAAAAGTGCCAATGACGAAGCGGACGCCGTGTGTGACGGCCAAACGGAGAAACCAGTAACGCAAAACCAAATTAAATCCCTCGCGTCGATGAGAGGAAAGCGTCGCCGCCCGGCTCAACAGTAGAACCGGAAAAGTGGGCGCCGCCGAAAATGTCCACGGGCACTCGAGCTTGCGTTCCAACAGCGCGAGATCGCCGATGATCTCACCGCGCATAGTGGACAACAATTGTCCGTCGCGGCCCGCGGCCGCTAGCACCAGCGGTTTCCCATGGCTTAGAAGAAACGATATCGTTCGCGCAACCGCAGCCTGGCAGGATTGGTCTTTGTTGATAACCTGCGACAAAAACGTCCAAAGGACAACGTCAGTCGTGAAAACACGCTCTCGACAATCTGCACTGTGTTCAGCCATGCCGTCGGCTATTGTCTCCGACGAAAGTACGTCTGAAAACGGCAGCCCCTCCATAGAATTCAATTTTGAACGAACTTGTTGAGCGTGACGAAGATCCGAAAAATTGGTACCGCTATCCATGCGATGCGTCCTCTTTTTGTTGTTTGATTTTTAGACGAATTCAAACCTACATTAGGAGGGGGTATTTCGCATTGATGAAACGCTAAGGGGGAATATTTGGAACGCGAACCTGCAAGGTCACTAAAAGAACAAAATCACAAGTCAGTTTCGATTGAGGATGCTGTTGGTAAACAAGTGTACGATACTTGGACTTCCATGCTCAAAGAACTTGTTCCACATGGTAGGACGCATCGATTGGCCGTTGTTGTGGCGTCAATGCTACAATATGCGTCGGTTCAGGATACGAAAAAGGGAAGAGCAGTGGCTGAACTATTACAAGGGGCCAACGAAGATGGTGAGTATGGAGACACAAGTGGAAAAGTTGAAAAGTTAGTGGAGCGGTTGTTCAAGGATGCCAAGGTTAAATATAAAAGGACGAGTTCGCGAGGCCAAAGCTACAGTATTATAGATGGCGCCATTGAAGAATTTGTCGCGTGGGACAGCATGCCATGGGAACGCTAGCAGGAAACCCGCAACACTAAGTTAGTGCCATTAGTCTTACTGTGATCTCGTTCATCTGTCTAGGCGGAATTCACATGTGCCTTCGTTAGTTGGATCGTTCGTCTTTTTTCATCAATTCCACTGAAAATCGATTAGTTTTCGGATTCTCAATTGAGCGCTAATATTCGCTTGGGGAGAGAACCATGAACTCGCGCTTTCGATTATGGGCCTCAGTCCTGATCGCCAGTTTGGTCGTCACGGGCTTGAGCATGCGCTTCTTAGCGGTGCACAACGTGGCATTTTCAGAGAGCCTCGTCGTACGCGGAGTGAGCTGCCTGCTCCTAGTCTTAGCCTTCGCCCGCGCCCGCGGACTCAAGATGCGCCCTAAATCACCGCGCACCCAAGTCCTGCGCGCCCTGCTCGCCGGCTTAGCGCTGACGTTTTTTTCTCTAAGTTACAGTTGGCTCACCGCCTCGACTGTTGCCGTGATCGCCAACGTAGATGTGCCCCTCCTGCTGTTTCTGGGACCATGGATAGGAGTACCAGCGAGCGCACGCACCCGCGTTGGCGCCATCGCTGCAATCGCGCTGTTGGTGTGGTATTTCGCTAACCTTGAGCCGCAACCCAATCGGGCGCTAGGATTAGCGTCACTCCTAATCGGAACCGTGATGCTCTGCTTCGGCTACATGTATATCAAAAAAAGTATGGCTGAGGAAAACGAAGCCATCACCACTTTGGTTCCCGCACTGGCGATCATTGTTTACGGCGGCGTGGAATACTTTATTTTCCCGGTACCCGCTCATCAATGGAGTGCCGATCTGTGGCTTGCGGGAATACTTTCGGGGGTGGGAATGTTCGGTGCCTACCTCGCGTCCATGCGCCTTTACACCGTTACCGACTTGGCCTCCGCGGAGTTTCCGACTCTGCTTTCGTCGCTTCTCATGCAACCGCTCGAGGCTTTGGTGCTCAATGAACCCATGCGCTTCACCGCCTTCTTGCCGTCACTCGGATTCGTCGGCGTGATCTATGTGCTCGTCAAAGATGAAGGCTGAACCCCAGAGGTCGCGCTTGCGAAGTGAAGATTTGCCGCGAGTGGCACAGACTCTCGACTTCACCTGCGGGCCGGCTTGTTTCGATAGCCTACTGCAACTGTTTGGTATGTCTTCGCCCGGAGAAATCGCGGTTGCGGAATCCCTAGGCACGCTTGAACTGGGCTTTACCCCGCCACTGCATATTGTTGAATTGGCGCGGCTCTATGGCTTTGATTGCAAAATGCACGAGGACGCCCCTATTTCTCAGCTCAAACGCGCCTATGCCAGCGGGGCGATTGTTTTTGTTACATGGTGGGACGAAGACGCCGGTCATTACAGCCTGGTCAAACAAATAGCCAAGGAAGCGATTGTACTAATGGATCCCTGGTTCGCGCGCGAGGGTCGCGACAAGCACCTCGAATTAAATGAATTTAGTTTATATTGGAACCAGCGCGGCGCTCGCTTAATCACGGCTCAGCTCACAACCAGGCGCGAAACCGCCGAATATACCAAGTCTTCACCAGCTGCGCCAACACTCCGTAAGCCAAAAGCATAATTCCTAAGTAAGGAAAATACTGCCACGGCAGCGCCGTCATGCCCATCGCCTCACCAATCGATGCATATGGCAACCACGCGCCCAACCCGACAATAAATAAAGTCGTGAGCAACACCGGGGCCGACGCCGTGCTCTGCAAAAACGGAATCTTCTGAGTGCGAATCAAATGCACCACCAGCGTTTGCGACAGCAGCCCTTCGATAAACCAACCCGATTGAAAAACCGCCTGATGCTCAACCGTATTGGCTTTGAATACAAACCACATCACCACAAAAGTCATGATATCAAACACCGAACTCACTGGACCAATGAAAACCATAAAACGCGCGATGCCCTGAGGTTCCCACTTACGCGGCTTACGCAAGAACTCCGGATCCATTTTATCCCAAGGTAAGGCGGTTTGCGAAAAATCATAGAGCAGATTCTGCACCAAAATCTGTACCGCAAGCATGGGGAGAAACGGAATAAAAGCACTGGCGATCAGAATACTGAACACATTGCCAAAGTTCGAACTCGCGGTCATTTTGATATATTTGATGATATTGCCGTACACTTCGCGGCCCTTGATCACGCCTTCTTCCAATACCAATAGACTCTTTTCCAACAATATAATATCCGCGGACTCACGCGCGATGTCAGTCGCAGTGTCCACCGAAATACCCACATCGGCGTCGCGCAAAGCCGGGGCATCGTTGATCCCGTCACCCAGAAAGCCCACGGTATGACCCTTGCTCTGAAGCGCTCGCACGATGCGCGCCTTTTGCATCGGCGCAAGTTTGGCGAAGACCGTGGTGTGAACAGCCATGTCGGCGAGCTCCCGGTCGTTGAGACGTTCGATCTCGTAACCCAGAGCCACGCGCTGAATCTGAATTCCAACTTCGAGGCATACCCGCTTGGTGACGATATCATTGTCGCCGGTAAGAATTTTCACCGCCACACCGTTTTGATGCAAAAGACGAATGGCTTCGGCCGCGGTCTCCTTCGGAGGATCTAAAAAGGCGATAAAGCCAAGGAGCACGAGATTGTGCTCGTCATCGACTGAAAATTGCGCCACCGTACTTTCCATAGGCTTATAGGCCACCGCGACCATGCGGCAGCCATTTTCATTTTTCTTAAGCACCAATTCATGCGCTTGGCGTACCAGCTCGATGGACAACGGCACGACCTTACGGTCCAGTTCCACATGACTACAGATATTCATCAGCTCTTCCACCGCGCCTTTGCAAATCAAGGTGGCCGCGCCATTGCGCTTACGCACGATCACCGACATCCGCCGGCGGGTAAAATCAAAAGGAATCTCATCGATCTTTTCGTAGCCTTCGGGCAGCCAAAGTTCGTTGAGCATTTCAAAATGTTCAAGCACCGCACGGTCTAAAAGATTCTTTAATCCGGTTTGGTAGTAGCTGTTCAAATAGGCATACTTAAGCACGCGCGCATCATGTTCATCGCGAATGTTCAAATGCTCCTCGAGAATAATTTTATCTTGCGTGAGCGTCCCGGTCTTGTCGGTGCAGAGCACATCCATCGCGCCCAGGTTTTGAATCGAGTTTAAGCGCTTAACGATCACCTTGCGTTTGGACATCGCCACCGCGCCCTTGGCCAGGTTGGCGGTCACCACCATCGGCAACATTTCGGGCGTAAGGCCCACCGCCACCGCGATGGCAAATAAGAAGGCCTCTTGCCAATCCCCTTTCAGCGCGCCATTTAGCACAAAAACGATGGGCACCATGACCAGCATAAAGCGAATGAGCAACCAGGTGACGCTATTCACGCCGCGATCAAAACTAGTGAGACTGCGCGAGCCGACAATGTTCTTGGCAAGAGAGCCAAACAGCGTGCGCTCACCGGTATGAACGACGATCGCGGTGGCCGTGCCGCTCACCACATTGGTGCCCAGAAAACACAAATTGGAGCGCTCGAGTAGACCGAGCGGCTTCGTGGCGCCGTTTGGTTGCGAGGATTTCTCGCGCGCCTGCCCCACGGTGTCGTATTTTTCGATGGGCATCGCCTCGCCCGTTAGCGAAGACTCGCTAATGAAAATGTCGCGTGACGTGAGTAGGCGCACATCCGCGGGCACCATGTCCCCAGCGGAGAGCAAAATAATATCGCCCGGCACCACCTCTTCAAATGCAATCTCTTGTTTGGCAAAGCCGATGCGGCGAACACTCGCCGTAGTTTTTACCATGGACTTTAGCGCTTCCGCCGCTTTCGAGGACCGGTATTCTTGGAAAAAACGCATGCACACACTCACCACGACCATCACTGAGACCACCACCGCGCCCTTGAGGTCACTGGTCAAATAGGAGACAAGTGCTAAAATAATCAGAACGATTACAAACGGATTGTTAAATCCGTGCAGGAGCATGATGTGCGGTGGAATAGCCCGTTCGTAAGCCACGGTGTTGCGCCCGTATTTTTGCAAGCGCTCTTCGACTTGGTCGGCACTCAAGCCCGCGGTCGCACTCGCGAGCAGTGTCAGTGCCGATGCATTGTCCATATCTGAGACTTGAATCAGGAGTTCGCTTAAGGCTGGGTCCACGCTAGGGCGCAAGCCGCCACTCATGCCTTTGACCAACACCACTTGGCGCGCGACATTTTTCCAGATTTCGCGAAACGTCATGTGGCGCCCTCTCGAATTCAATAGCCTTTCGGATCCGGGCCTGATCTTCTTAAGGACTAAAACTCATTTCTCTGGAGGAAAAATGAAAAATTTCGGCGCACTGATCGTGCTCTTATCAGTCTTTGGCTTGGCTCATGCCGAGGTGCCGGTGTGCATGGCCCACGGACGGCTTTTAGCAGTGAACACAGCACAAGTACTTCAGTGGCAAGCCACTTCCGCCAATGGTTACCGCGACCGTGCCCACATTGTAGGCACTCTCAGCCAAATGTATCGCGATGCCACTCACCATCACCATATTCAAGTGCGCTTGGCCCCCACTGACACCATAGAACTTGTTTACAACGAAGACTTTGGCCCGACTCCCCCGTTGCACGTCGGCTCGACCATCGAAGCTTGCGGCGATTATATAACGTCCAACGCCCCATTAGGAGGCTATCGACCCTCGCCCGATGGCGCGATCATTCACTGGCTTCATCGCTCCGACCAACCCGGCCATGACAACGGCTATTTAATTATAGATGGAACCGTTACCGGTTTAAACTGACCGGGTTTCAAGCGGTTACCGGGCATGGCAAAAACTCCATACCGGGTTCATAAGCCAACCATGCCGCAGCTTTAAACTGTGAACAATAGAGGTATTTATGAAAACCACAATTCTAGTTTTGATCGCATTCCTAGCCCTGAGCGCACAAGCACAGACCGAAGTCCAAAAAGACCAAGCCGAACTGCAAGGCGACCGCAAAGAACTCAAAGCCGACCAGGCGGTTCGCAATGAGGATCAAAAGCGTGTCGACCAAGACCGTGAGAAACTCAAAGCTGATCGCCAGGTCGGAGCCCCAGCCGCCCGACTGGGCGCGGACAAAGAGCAGCTTCAACAAGATCGCAAAGACCGCAACGAGGCTCAGCACAAGGTCAACAAGGAACGCCGCGAAGTGCGCAAAGACCGCCACGCCCTACGCAAAAATCGCAAACACGACAACTAAACATGTTTTATAGATAGGCTCTCCTGCACGGAGAGCCTTGTTTAAAATAAAAACATTCCCGCCGCCGCCGCAAACATGAGTATCATGGTTAGCAAAAGCATGGCTTGACGGAAACGCGGAGCCGGCTTCCCGTTCATCAGTTTCTTATCGCGCATAACGATTAAGATCCCGAACAATAAAAAGGGCGCAAGGCAACCGTTGACGAGCGCGGACCAGTAGAGCGCCTTAAGCGGATTCACCTTGAGAAAATCGAAGAGCATCGCAAACAGCGTAGAAACCAAAATCACCGCATAAAATGCCTTCGCCTTGTGCCATTGAAGATCTAAGCCCTGTTGCCAGCGAAACGTTTCGGCAAAGGCGTACGCCGCCGACCCCGTCAGCGTCGGAATGGCTAAAAATCCTACGCCTAGAAGCCCCACGCTATACAATAACGAAGCCATCTTTCCCGCCAACGGCACCAACGCTTCCGCCGCTTGACGCGAAGTCTCGATTTGAGTCAGGCCGTGGCGGGACAAAGTGAGACTGGTGGAGAGAATAATAAAAAACATCACAAGGTTGGAAAACAATGTGCCCAGGCCAACATCGAGCTGACGTTCGAAGATTAGTTTAGGCGTAGTCCCGCGCCGGCTGCGCAGGGTCTTTTGCCCGTGAGCTTTTTTTTCTTCGACTTCTTGCGAAGCCTGCCAAAAAAACAAATAGGGACTGATGGTGGTACCTAGGATGGCCACCAACATTCCCCACCCTTCAGTCCCGCGAGGCAGATGCGGCACCAGAGTGGCGCGCAAAACTTCCCACCAATCCGGTTTTTCCAGTAAGGCCGAAATCACATAGGCGAAGAGCGAAGCCGCGAGCCACTTGAGTACCGAGGCGATATGTTCGTAGCGGGAATAAATCGTAAGACCCGCGATCGTCACGCCAATCAGCACGACAAAAATGTGGCGGGAGACACCGCTCAACATTTCCGCGCAGTCCGCCATTGCCACCAGATCGGCACCGACGTTCAAGGTATTGGCCAGGAAAAGCATTACGCACACACCCACCAACAACCACTGCGGAATTTTTTTGGATAAAGCCGCTCCTAGCCCCTGCCCGGTCGCCATCGCGATATGAGCGCAGGCCATTTGTACGGCGGCCATCAATGGCCAGGTGAACAGCGCGACCCATAAAAACCCGTGCCCAAAGCGTGCGCCGGCCATGGTGTAGGTCGCAATGCCTGCGGGGTCGTCGTCGGCCGCGCCCGTGACTATCCCGGGGCCACCAATCTTTGCCAGTAATTTAAGGCGAACCATGAAGGTTTTGGAGGTTGCCATATATTGATAGCGAGCCTATCGATACTCAGCTTTAAAGTCTAGTTACGGGTGCGCCACACACATTTTACGGTGGTGTCTACGGGCACCTCACCGGCGCCATTAAGCGCTGTAGTACCGGTTTCAATGACCAGGCGAATCTCACGGTCCCCGGGGCTTATTTAAACCGAATCGCAGCGCTGCCTAGAGAAACCACCGTTCCGATCCGAGCGCAACTTGTGAAACCAGCCCCAGCCAAAAGCGCAAGCACTCGCGTTGCGGTCTCCGTGGGCACGCTGATCAGCAAAGGACCATGAGTCTGCGGATCCCATAGCACCGCCGGACCTGCGCCCTCGAACGTGGCCTGATTTTGTCCGCCGAGATGGGTTTGAAAACCTTGCGTTTGAAGCTCGGCAAACCCTGGCAAGACCGGAATGCGGGCGAGCTCCAGTTCCACTGTCGCTTTGGACGCCTCAATCATCTCGGTCAAATGCCCCAGCAAACCAAATCCCGAAACGTCGGTGCAGGCATGGACGTGCTCTAGCAACGGCACTAACCCGGCATGATGTTGCAATAGCTGACGGCGCAAGATCTTCCACTGATGGACACTCAACGCCCCTGCCATCTCGGCTTGTAGATAGGTTCCGGTCCCGAGCGCTTTGGTGAGGATCAGAGCGTCGCCGGACTTCATGCCGCCCTTTTTCCACCAGCCACCGCTACTACTCGCCACCGCACTTAACACCAGGGCTGCGTCGGCACCTTCTGCGCTATGGGCGTTTAATAAAGGCGCGTTCACCACGCGCAAAACCTCGAGCACACCCGACATCATATTCAGCAGTTGGCTTTGGCGCACACGGGGGCCGGCCGGCGGCAGACTGACGTAGGCATTTAATCCGAGGGGCGCAAGACCACTCGCGAACAGATCATTGAGCGCGTGCCACACCGCCACTTGCGCAAAGAAAAATAAATCTGAGCTGAAGGTGCGGAAGCCATCGATGGTGGTGGCCACCGAACCCACTTGACCTATGTCCTCGGTTCCCGCCGGCAGCAGTGACCTAAATATTTTTTGTTTATTAAGCTCCGCAATCAAAGCCCACACATCCGCTGCCGCCACTTTCCCGCCACACCCACCGCAGGTATTTTCCGGACTCGCCATTGGCTTTGCTGGCCGAGCGCCAAAGCGCTCCATAAAGCGACGATCAATGGAGTTTTTCCACTTCCACACCCACTCGCCTTCAAATACTAGCGGTCCATAAGTCAGCAGCGCCCGACGCTCACCCGCAGTGAGCAGGGCCAACGCGCGCTTTTGCGGGCGATAGGTCCGCAGCGGCTTGCCCTGTAAGGTGCGGCGCAAATTGGTGCTCAACAGCGGACCTTGGCGAACGGCATAAACTCCGGACTTCGGCAGCGGCGAAGGCGCAAAGTGCGCGCAATCGCCTGCGGCAAAAACCCGCGGCTGAACTTGCAGGTAGCGATCCACCACCACAAAACCATTTTTATTTGTATTGAGAGCGTGCAACCAGGCGGGACCCACCGCGCCGGTGGTGAATATCGCTTCATCAAACGCCACATCACCACCGTCACTCAATAGAATTTGTCCGCGCACTTCACGCACTCGCCGCCCTAGCAGAATCTGCACGCCCGCTTCACGCAAAATGCGTGTGGCCCGGCCCTGGGCCCGGCGCGAATAACCAGACAACAGGGTCTCTCCCGAATGCATTAGGCAGATCTCCCCTGCCGGAAACTGCAATCTGCAAATCACCGCCAGTTCAAAGCCCGCGGCGCCGCCGCCCACGATCACCAAGCGCTTAACCTTTTTATCCAGCAGCCTTCGCCATTTCCCGAGAAGATCGCCGATCGGTTTGACCGCGGTCACATGCGCATGTCCGACAGCACCCGGTGGAAGTTCCGGCGTGATTCCCACATTGATCGAGGCGACATCGTAATTTAGCGGCGGTCGCTCCGCCATCGACACCGTTTGCGCGGTGGCATCCAATCCCGTCACGGTGGCGCAAATAAATGTTACCTGGTTCTGCGCACACAAAGCGGGGAGATTAAATTCCATGTCCTCGGTGGGGTACCAACCTGCCAAACGCGACGGCAACATCCCCGAGTACGGCGCGCTCGGCTCCTTGGAAATCAAAACCATCTCCGTTCCATCGAGCGGATTCATACCCCAGCTTTTTATGACCTGAACGTGACTATGACCCCCGCCCACTAAGACGATACGTGAGGAAATCTTGGACCGCGTGGAAGTCGCCGCGGAAGATGATCCGCTCGGCATTGGCCGTGATGGTGTGCGCATAAAGCGGATCGTAATACTCCTTGAGCAAAGATTCAATCCACGGCGTATGTCGCGCAAGATTTATTTCAGGTGCGGAGAACGCCTCATTCAACAGGGTCAAGATCTTCTGATGGCGCAATCCGCCCAAACGCCGCTGGGTTCGCGCCAGAGCCTCGACCAAATGGCGCTGCAGCGCCGCCGCCCCGTGTGCTCGCACCGGAACCAAAACATACTCTGCAAAAATACGCAGCGCGCGCTCCTCCAGCAGGGTTTCGAGCATCACCATGGCAGAACGGTCCATTGCCGCCTTCACGCGCTCAGGCACCACGCATTTTCCCACCATGCGACTTTCAGCCTCCACCAACATCAATGGCGGGGGTTCAGTGAGCGCAAAAGCATTGGCGTTTTCAAACGTCGTCTGCGTTGGTTGTTGCGCACCAAGGGCTAAACCAAAACTGCTGCCGCGATGATTGGCGTAGAGTTCAAGATCTAAAACGGGAGACAGCTGCCGCAGCAAATCGGTTTTTCCCGATCCGGTGAGGCCGCCCAGCACCAAAAACTCGGGAAGAGAATCGAACGCCTCAAGTGCAGCCGCGCGCAAGGCTTTGTATCCACCGGCGATGCGCACGCCCGCAAAGTCATTTTCACCCAACCACTGAGCGGATATTCTCGAGCGCAGACCTCCGCGCCAACAGGTGAGCAAACGCATCTCCGCGCGCGCATGCGGCAAAGCCTCGCGCCACTTTTTGACCAGCGGTCCGGGCTGCACCAATTTGAGTCCGAGTGCGATTGCGGCCGCTTGTCCTTGCTCTCTGTAAGTCAGCCCCACCACATGGCGCTGCTCATCGTTCAAAATCGCTTGATTGGTAAAACCTGGAAAGGACCCGCGCTGAAACTCTCCCGGACTGCGCACATCCACAGCCTGAGCTCCGCGTTTTAAACGCTCTAGTGCGGTTTGCGCGGTGACCGTGGGCCATTCCATTAAAATCTCCGATATTTATAATTGCCTTGCGCCAACGCCGGGCTCAGAATACATCAGAGCCATGGTTTCACTCATAGCAACAACAACGGCGCTAAGCATCTTTTTTCTGCTGGGTTGCCACTCAATGCCTACCCGTCCGCAAGCGCCTGAAGTCTCAGTCAAAAACATCGATTTGACCCTCTCTCCACTCTTGGTGCAAGAAGCCGCCCACGGCAATATGGTGGCCGTCAAAAAACTGATCGCGGACCATGAGGATGTAAACCATACCAGTTCACTCGGCATTACCCCATTGATGGCTGCCGCCCGCAAAAACAATGTCGCCATCGTCGAGGTGCTGCTGCAAGCGGGCGCCGACCCCAAGTTGCGCGATAGCCAAGGCTCAACCGCGCTTCACTTCGCGGCTCTGGGGAGCTCACCCGGCTCGATCGATTTACTGGTTAAAAAAGGTGCGCAAACCGAGGTCAAAGACGGCTTCGATTTAACGCCGCTGATGATGGCGGCGCGCTTTGCCAGTTTGGAAACGGTGAAGGCGTTACTCAACAACAAAGCCTCAGCCACCACCGCTGAACCCAATGGCTGGACAGCGCTGGACTTCAGCATTCCCCGTGGCGACGCCAGTGTGTTTGAAGCCTTGCTCGACAAAAATCCCGCTCTCGACAAGGTCGACAAAGACGGTGATTCTCTGCTTCTCATCGCCATCAATTACAATCAGCCCGTGATCATTAAGCGCCTGATCGACGCCGGAGCCCCGCTCGCGCAAGTCGACAGCGATGGCAACACCCCTCTTCATCAGGCCGTGATCACGCGCCGAGCCGATTATATCAAATGGTTACTCGCGGCCAAGGCTCCCGTCGATACTCAGAACCGGCAAGGGCAATCCCCATTGCTAATTGCCGCGAGCGCGCATGACAAAGAGTCCGTGATGCTATTGCTGGGTGCGGGCGCGAATCCTGATCTGCAAGATAAGGGCGGAAGATCCGCACGCAGCGAGGCCCTGCGCGTGCAACTGCCGATGGAGCTGTTCGACAAGGCCAGCACCCCGTGAAGCGCCTGGCGCTCCCGCTCCTGCTGCTCACGGCCGCCTCGTGCATGTCAACGCGCGTGCAGCTTCATCCGAAATTCGACTTCCATATAAAACCTATTTATATAGATTACGCGGATTATTATTTTCTGGGTCTCATGGGCAAGCCGGTTCTGAATTTGCAAAAGATTTGCATGGATCAAAAGCCCTACGGCTTTCAGCGGGCCAAGAGTCCGGAAGACGGCATCATCACTCTTTTCACACTCGGAATTTACTCGCCGACGACGGTCAAAGTTTGGTGTGGAGATTAATCTATGAAGAAATTAATTATGCTATTCTTCACCTTAAGCGCCTGCAGTCACCTCACCGTCGTGAGCACCGAATCCACGCTCGCCACCGGGCCTAGCCACACCCTTGCAATGGATTCCTATTTGCTCGGGACCATTCGCGGAAGTCACGTGTTGACCGCTGGTGAACTCTGTCCAAATGCGGAGCTTGAAGGTATGACAATGCGGACGCGCACGCCGGACGTTTTGCTCTCGCTGATCACGTTGGGGATTTATGTTCCTTATGATTTGGAAGTTCGTTGCACGCATTAGGGGGGTTCGTGGTTTTGTACCTATCAGGGCACGAGCAAAATGTTTCCATCCGTCATTATCTATCAAGAAATCGTGCTCCGCCCGAGACTCGACCATTTAGGCGAGGGCTATCGAACTCACCCAGGCTATCGGCTCACCAAGCCCAAAGCCCAGCCCCACTAAAACAACCACCCCAAACAACCGATACAAACACATGGCCGAATCCATCCGCAAATACGTCGCCCGCGCCCCCCGCTATGTCTTGCGCCCACAAGACCGCAACATCATGCGATTTAGTTTAGAAGCCGAAAGCGACGGCAATGGCATCGAGCAAACTACGCTACTCAATCTTTCCGAATCCGGCCTGGCCTTCTTGGTGGAATCGGGGCACGAGCCCGGCCTTGGAGATCATATCAAAGTGGAAATCCCCATCCCTGGCGGTGAACAAATCGCGTGGTGGGCAGTCGTAACAAGAATTGAAACTTACGTCATGCGCGGTTGGTTTTATAGCAAAGACCTATTTGAAGACGAAGGCAAAGTTTTAGTCGGCCTGAGATTCGATCCCCTGCCCGAGCCCCACACCCGCGCCATGCGTAAAGGTCTGCGCAGCAGTTTTATTCAAGCCATGCGCGATCAGCAAATCCGCAACAGCGAATACTATCGTTCCGTTCTTGCCAGTCACGCGTTCAAAATTTTTTGGTATGCACTGGCTACGATTATTGCTTTTGGCATTATGTACCGGCTGGCTCAGCCCGGCGGCAACTACGATGCAAAACGCGGTTCACAATGGGGCGAGCGGTTTAAATTCTAAAAACCGTGCCGTCTTCTTGGCTAATTCCAAACGCTGCAGATAAACCTCACGCGCAATATATTTTCCGCCAAAGACCTCAAGCACCGGCGTCACCATCTGAATATCCAGCCACTGCAAACCCTGCGCGCGCAGAAATTCCACCAATTTCAACACCGCGATTTTAGAGCCATTGGGGCGCACATAAAACATACTTTCCCCGCAAAACGTACCGGCCACATACACACCGTAGAGTCCGCCAATCAACTCGCCGTTATCCCACACCTCAAGGCTGTGGGCATAACCCGCGCGGTGAAAGGCCCCATACGCATGTACCAAACGGTCTGTAATCCAAGTGCCCGCCTGCCCCGGCCGCGGAACCCGCGCGCAGGCGGCGATCACGGAATCAAAACATTGGTTAAAGGTAATCAAATAATCATTTTTATCCACCAACTTTTGCAAACTGCGCGGCACGTGGAAATCACAAAAATCCAAAACTCCGCGAGGATCGGGGCTAAACCAAAGCGCCGGAAGATTCTCCTGAGGCCACGGGAAAATTCCAAAACTATATGCCTCAAGCAAACGCTCAACCCGCACGTCGTCGCTGACTTCGACAATTCCATCCGCCAGAGTGTGGCGCGGATCAGGAAAAAAGCGTCGCGCGTTCGCAAACAGTCTCACTCAACGCCCTCGTCACAGCGATCACAAAAACCACACGGTTCACTGTTCGCCCAGCCCAGATAACGATAAATCTCGACTTTGCGGCATCCTTCGCCGCGAAACCACTGCACCAGCGCCAATAACTTTTTCTGCAACTGGAGTTTACGCGCCTTCCACAATTCTTCGGATAAATCTTCAGCGGTCAGCGGCCGCAACAAAGTCAATTCTTGCAGGCGACGGCGCGGCCAGCGGATCACATCCCAGCGTTCAAGCACGTTAAGCGCGGTCTCCAAGCGAAAATCGCGTTTATTCTTAAAACTGAGTTGCGCGCGCAGCTCTTCCATATCCAAAGTCGACAGACGATCTTGCCACGACACCAACAAGTTATAGAGCGCGCGAATGTACGCGGGCTCGGGCGTTAACGTTTCGATAAAACGCATTTGCGTTTCAAGATCTTCCTGCCAATACAAAAACAAACAATGGGCCGGAAGCTGATCGCGCCCTGCCCGCCCCACCTCTTGAAAATACGCCTCCAGCGAGCCGGGAATTTCAAAATGTAAAACTCCGCGAACGTCGGCCTTATCAATGCCCAGACCGAACGCGGGAGTGGCGAGCAGCAACTCGGTCGCGCCGCCCAGAAAGCGCGACTGCGTCTGATTGCGTGCCCGCGCCTCGAGGTCGCCGTGATAAACGCCATGCTCAATGCCCTTTTGCGCCAAGACGTGTGAAACTTTTTGCAGCGTCGAGATTAAGGTGAAATAAACAATCTTCGCGCCCTTCACTTCGCCAAGCCAATCCACCAACGCGTTCAGCTTGTCTTCGTGCGACTCACATTCAACGGCGGCCAAATGCAAACCCGGACGCTCCACTCCCTCCCACATCAAGGCTGTGGACTCGGCCGTCAAATGCAGCAGACGTAGAATATCCGCTTGCACCTCTTTGGTAGCGGTCGCGGTCAGCGCGATCACCTGCGGATCACCCAGCTTGCGCCGAATCTCACCCACCCGCGAATAATCCGGGCGAAAATCATGCCCCCACTGCGAAATGCAGTGGGCTTCATCGACCGCTAAGAGCGAAATCTTAGTCTCAGTCAAAAGCTGACAAAACTCGTCCTGGCGAAAGCGCTCGGGCGTTACGTACAAAAGCTTTACCGCCCCACGCGCAACCGTGGCCAAGCGCTTTTTCCGCTCCTCACGCTTCAGCCCCGAGTGCACGCAGGTCACCGGCCAGCCTAAGGCACGGCCCTTGGCCACCTGATCCTCCATCAGCGCGATCAGCGGCGAAATCACCAGCCCCATGCCCTCACGCGCCAAAGCGGGCAATTGATAGCATAGCGATTTACCCGATCCGGTCGGCCATATGAGCAATAGATTCTGGCCCGCAAGCAGCTGGACCATGGCCCGGCGCTGGGGTTCCCGAAGCGGAAACAGCTTCGCTTGGCGCGCAATCTCTTCAATGTCTGAAATGGATGTCATCAATCAGAGAAATTATATGCGTAATCGTGGCAATAATGTTGAAAAAACGAACCCGTTCAGGCATTTATTGACGTTCAAAGTAAAACTCATGCGCAAGGAATGATTATGTCTGGCTTGAAATGGTGCTTAGAAAATGTTCGAAATATCGGTATTTCCGCCCACATTGACTCGGGTAAAACCACTCTGACGGAGCGCATTCTTTTTTACACCGGCCGGATTCACCAGATTCACGAAGTCAAGGGCAAGGACGGCGTCGGCGCCACCATGGATCATATGGATCTCGAGCGCGAACGCGGAATCACGATTCAGTCCGCCGCCACCAACGTGGCCTGGCATGAAACTGATATTAATATCATCGATACTCCCGGACACGTGGATTTCACCATTGAAGTGGAGCGCGCCCTGCGTGTGTTAGACGGCGCCATCTTAGTTTTGTGCGGAGTTGCCGGCGTGCAATCGCAGTCGATCACCGTGGATCGCCAAATGCGCCGCTACAAAGTTCCGCGTTTGGCTTTTATCAATAAATTGGATCGCGCCGGAGCCAACCCATTTCGCGTGGTCGAGGCCCTCCGCGAAAAATTGCGCCACAACGCGGTTTTCATGCAGCTCCCGATCGGCCTCGAGGACAAGCATGATGGCGTGATCGATCTGGTCAAAATGAAAGCCTACTATTTTAGCGGCGATAACGGCGAAATTATCACCGAAAAAGAAATCCCCGAGGATATGAAAGAGCAGGCCGCCAGGTACCACCACGATCTGGTGGGCAAGGCCGCGGATTTTGACGACCATGTGGCGGAAAAATTCCTCAACGAAGAAGAACCGACCCAAGCCGAAGTGATGGCCGCCATTCGTAAAGGCACCTTAGCGTTGAATCTGACTCCGGTTTTCATGGGCTCGGCCTATAAAAATCGCGGTGTTCAAAAACTTTTGGACGGCGTACACGATTATCTGCCCAATCCTTCGGAAATTATTAACGAAGGCTTGGATCTCGATAAGAACGAAGAAAAAGTGGAGTTGAGTTCCGCTCCCAACAAGCCACTCATCGCGCTCGCCTTCAAACTTGAAGACGGGCGCTTCGGACAGCTTACCTACATGCGCATTTACCAAGGCACCATGAAAAAAGGCGATTTCATCACCAACACCGCCAACGGCCGCAAAGTGAAGATTCCGCGCTTGGTGCGCCTGCACGCCGATGAAATGGTCGACATCGACACCGCCCACGCCGGCGATATCGTGGCGCTGTTTGGTATCGACTGCTCCTCGGGTGACACCTTCACCGACGGCACCGTCAATATTGCTATGACCTCGATGTTCGTACCCGACGCCGTGATCTCGCTCGCCGTGCAGCCGAAGAGCAAAGAAGGCGCCAACAATTTTTCCAAAGCGCTGCAGAAGTTCCGCAAAGAGGATCCTACGTTTCGCGTGAAGCGCGACGAAGAATCCAACGAAACCATTATCTCCGGCATGGGCGAGCTGCATCTTGAGATTTATATCGAGCGCATGAAGCGTGAGTTCAATTGCGAAGTGATTTCCGGTAAGCCACAAGTGGCCTATCGCGAGACCATCTCACAGGCCACGCCTTATGATTACACTCATAAAAAGCAAACCGGCGGTTCGGGACAATACGCCAAAGTCGTGGGCACCTTTGAGCCCCTCGATAGCCCTGACAAAACCTATGAGTTTGAAAACAAAGTGGTGGGCGGAAAAATTCCGCGCGAATTTATTCCTGCCGTCGACAAAGGCTTCCAAGAGCAGCTGACTAAGGGTCTGTTGATTGGCTTCCCGATCGTAGGGGTCAAAGCTATCTTGTCGGATGGTGCTTACCATGATGTGGATTCGAGTGAGATGGCCTTCCGGATCTGCGCCATGGCCGCGTTTCGTGAGTTCTACGCCAAGGCGGGCCCCAAGGCGCTTGAGCCAATTATGAAGGTCGAAGTTTCAGCCCCTGAAGAATTCCAAGGCAACGTGCTTGGTCAGATCAACCAACGCCGCGGAATTATCATGGGCACGCAAACTATCGACGCCTTTACCACGGTGGAAGCCGAAGTTCCGCTTTCGGAAATGTTTGGTTATTCGACCGAGCTGCGTTCGGGCACCCAAGGAAAAGGCGAGTTCACCATGGAATTCTCGCGCTACGCGACTGTTCCCCGCAACATCCAAGAGGAGCTGGTCAAGGCTTACCAAAAGCAGCGCGCCGATGAGCAAAAGAAGTGATTCTTTCTGATGCGACTCTCAAACGGCTGATCCAAAGCGGCGAGTTGGGAGTCACCCCCCTCAACGAAGAGTCGATCCAGCCCGCCAGCATAGATTGCCGGCTGGGCGCGGATTTTCTGGTGGTTGAGGATCGGCAGATGCACATGATCGACCTCAACACTGAGATTCTCTATCGCCAGATCAAGGGTCCTGAAATCACCATTCCTCCCCATTCCTTTTTGCTCGCCACCACCATGGAATTTATCCGGCTGCCCAATAACCTCACCGCCTTCGTCGAAGGCCGCAGCTCCATCGGGCGCATCGGGCTTTTTATTCAAAACGCCGGCTGGGTCGACCCCGGTTTTGAAGGACAAATCACGCTTGAACTTTACAATGCCAATTCGCTTCCCATACGACTTCAGGCCGGGCGCCGGATCTGCCAGCTGGTTTTTTGTAGCCTCGACCAACATGCTGACGCACCGTACCGTGGAAAATACCAGGGCCAGCTTAATGCCACGGGAAGTCAAGTATTTAAGGATATTGAGGTAAAAGCAAAGCCAAGAGATCTGCATAAATCCTGACGGAGCCAGCGCAAACTAGGCCCGGAATGTGCTAACCTCAACAAGACATGAAATTGTTCTCTTGGATTCAAGATCTAAAGAATCCCGAAAATAACTCGATCGAAGAAGGCTCAGACCACCCGATCTCGCCCATTCTACAAGCTCGCATGCATGAACTTGAAAACGTACCGGTGCGCGAGATCATGACGCCAAGGCCAGTGATACTAGCCCTAGACGTGGATGTGCAGCTCAAACGCGTGCGCCGTCTCAAGTCGGCAAAAACTGTTTATTTTCCAGTGTACAAGGGCGACCTTGACCATGTTCTAGGCTGGATTTCAAAACAGAAAATTCTCGAGCTGCTCAATGATCCGGTGGAAGAAACCCAGTGGACTCAGTTTATCCGGCCGGCAGGCATCATCTTCGAGGACGCCAATGCCGCCGATCTCGCCGACGCGTTTCTAAAAAGCGCGAGTCCATTTCTGGTCGTCAAAAATGGTCAGCGTTCCACGGTGGGGATCATAACACTTTCAGACTTCGTCGAGCTAGTGTTTGGCTTTGATATGGAGATCGCGCCCACCCCCGCGCCCGCGGAATTCTCGCCGCCAGCGCCGCGCACTTATGAGCTCTAGGGTCACGTTCGCTTACTGTACTTTTCCCAGCGAAGACAGCGCTAAGAGTATTTGCGAACAGCTGGTATTTGAAGAAACCATCGCCTGCGCCAATATCCACGGCCCCGTACATTCGCTCTACAAGTGGCAGGGGCAGCTGCAAAAGTCAGCGGAATGGGTTGCCATCCTTAAGACCTCAGAACTTAAGCGGGCCACACTAATGGAAAGAATCCGGGCAATACATCCCTACGACAATCCTTGTCTGGTGTTCCTCGCGATCGAGGATGGCTTGCCGCAGTTTTTGAATTGGGTTTACACGCAGAGCCTTTGAGCGTGACCTTTTTGAGCAGTCGCATACGCAGCAACTAAATTGGGTGCGGAACAAGGGTTCTGGTCGCAACTAGCATCAACATCGTTAACACAATGAGGATCAGATAGATTTTTCGCGCTGTCATTTTTCCCATGCATCACTCTTCCTCGGCCATGAGGAAGCTCCCTTAAAAGGACAAGAGCATTTCATGTGCCAATTAAAGTGTTGGACAAGCTTTACTCAGCAATTGGTTTGGGTTACGTTTTTGGCCAAAATAGCACCTTTACACCGCAGTCGAGTGTCAATGTGACCTCGGGAGAAACATGTCCGCACTAGAACTCGCACGTTCCATTTTCAAAGTCGCGCACCTCACTGGCCAGTTCAAACTGCGCTCGGGCCTTACCTCCACCGAGTATTTCGATAAATATCGCTTTGAATCCCAACCGAAAATTTTGCGTCAAATTGCCGTGGCGCTCGCGCCCCTCATACCGAAAGGTATACAGATCCTGGCGGGCTTAGAAATGGGCGGAATTCCTATCGCCACCGCTCTTTCGCTAGAGACGGGCCTGCCGGCGGTGTTTGTGCGGAAGGAAGCCAAAGCATACGGCACCTGTCGGGTCGCTGAGGGGCTTGAGACTTTGCGCGACACCCGCGTGTGCATTATCGAAGACGTGATCACTACCGGCGGCCAAGTGATTCTCAGTGCCGAAGACTTGCGCCGTGAAGGGGCCGTCGTCGAGCATGTGCTGTGCGTGATCTCGCGCCAACAGGGCGGTGAGGAAAAATTAAAAACCGCGAGGCTAGAAATGACTAGCCTCTTTACTCAAGCGCAATTGAAGCAGGCCGCAAAGGATTGACGAGTGTTGCTGAGGTGCCTAACCTGGGTCTTCATGCAATAACCACGGAGAACAATTATGTATCATCAAACAGTCACCGAATTTAAGAAAATGCTCACCAACCTCGATGGCCTGATGGTGAAAGCCGCAGCCCATGCGGATCACCGCAAGTTCGACGTCAACAACTATGTCGGCATGCGCCTCGCTCCTGATATGTATCCATTGGTTAAACAGATTCAGTCCGTATGCGACAGCGCCAAGTTTTGCGCGTCTTATCTTTCTGGCAAACAAGCGCCAAAACATGAAGACAACGAAACCACTTGGACTGAGCTGCGCGCGCGTATTAAAAAAGCCACGACATGTCTCGACGAAATGAAACCCGAAGATTTTAAAAACGCAGCGACCATGAAGGTGTCACCCAAGTGGGCCCAGGGTGAGTGGCTGCCCGGTGAGGAGTATGTGACCGAAGTCGCGATTCCGAATTTTTATTTTCATATGGCCATGGCTTACGCAATTCTGCGCCATGCGGGCGTGGATATTGGTAAAATGGATTACATGGGGAAGGTGAATTTTAGAAAGTAAGATTTCCGTTGGGCGCCGACATCATCCATGTCGGTGCCGAGGTGCAAAGCGATAAGGCCACCGCCCAGTGGGCCTGGGCCGGCAGTTCGTTAGCTTTCACTTCTCCGCCACCAAGTACGCCACCCAGCCATAGCACTCTTCACCGACCTCGGTGCGCTTGAACTTTCCGTTGCCCCCGCCACTTCGGGTGGTGCCCTCCCAATAAACATGGGTGCGACGAAAGCCCGCCTCATGCAGAGTTTCGCGAATCTCCGCAATCGTCCACAAGCGCCAATCGTAGGAAAAAACTTTCTCGCGTTTACGCTCCCCTTTGCGTTTGAAATGAATATGAAACATGGCTTCGTTGGTGATCGGCTCGAAGCTCCCTTGTTCCCAGTAGTAAAAAAAATTTCCGATCTTCGATTTCTCCTCGTTGGCTTCTTGCGTATCGGAACCGCCGAAAGCATCGAGAATAAATAGGCCGTCCTGGCGCAGACCTTTGTGCACACTCTTAAAATAGCGACGCAAAAGCAGGCGAGATTTGAAAATGCAAAAAGAAAAATTAAACGCAATCACCACGTCGACATGAGGAACCTTGGCGGTCAATACGCTGCCGTTTAAAATGCGCACGCGTTTCCGCTGCTCCGGCCGCAGTTTTGGCAAGTAATGCGTTTGCCCGTAACTGATCGGCTCCTGATCGAGATCGATGCCGATCGAGCGGTTGTGGCGATTGCGGCGGGTCCATGCACAGCATAGTGCGAAAGCCGCGCAAAAATCTTCGCGCAGGTCGTGGGGGCGGTGGCCCCTTAGCTCTTTATAACTGTCGGAAATAAACTGGCAGTCGGCTTCCGGCGATTGGACCGCGCGAAAATAGTGGGCATAGCGGTCAAACGGCGGCAGCTTCTTTTTTTTCACGGCACCTCGGCCAAAATTTCACGCACTGTCCGTTCAATGTCGTGACTTTGTGGCACTGAATTTTCCTCTAGGTTAGCATGCAGTCCGATACCGGGAAGATTTTTACCCGCTAAAACCCTCGGAGGCGCATCGATTTCATAAAACAGTTCCTGAGTCACTCGGTAGGCAAGATGTTCGCCGAAATTCGTCACCTCGGTGTCTTCGTTGACAAACAATACGCGGCGCGTGCGCCTCACAGATGCCCGAATCGCTTGCCAGTCATAGGGATAAAGTGAGCGCAGATCAATCACTTCGACCGCTCCGCCGCCGATGTCGTCGGCCACCTTATTGCACATCAAAATATTACGCCCGTAACTCACCACGGTGACATCCCGACCCGAGCGCGTGGTCTTAGCTTCCCCAATCGGCACGCGGTAGTCCTCGAGTTTCGGCCAACGCGGACGCCACTTGCTGCGCTCACCAATCGGCGCATCAATGGCATTTTTGAGCGCCTTTTGATCTTCGGGCTCGCCGGGAATCAGCTCCTCGCTACGCAGGCGCATCAAGGCCTTAGGAACCAAGTATAGCACCGGGTTCGGATCCGCAATCGCCGAGAGCAACAAACCATAAGCGTCGAGCGAGTTCGACGGCATCACGACTTTCCAGCCTGGGAGCCGCGTAGCCCACGCATCAAACGAGTGACTGTGATAAACCGAGCCGCGAATACCGGCACCCACCGGAGTCATCACCACCAGCGGCATTGGATAATTTCCGTTGCTGACCCAATTGGTGTTGCCGGCGATTTTCAGTAGATCAATGGTGTTGAATATGTAATCGCAGAACTGGATTTCTGCGACACATCTTTCGCCCGTGAGAGCAATGCCGGTCGCCATGCCGATGATTCCGCGCTCATCGAGCGGAGTGTTCCATGCGGTCTTTAAACCTTGAGTGGCGGTGAAGACGCCGCCCATGGGGGCGCCTGCGTCCTGGCCGAAAATATCTTTGAGTTCCAGGTTCTCTTCCGCAAAATGTAAGCCCATGCGGATAGCTTGCGCTAAGCTAGCCATTAGAATTTTCTCCAATCTGCGTTTTCACTGCCGGCATAAACGTTGTCCCACACCGAATCCGCCTGTGGGACTGCGTCCAGACGCGCGGTCTCTTGGGCCTGGCGCGCCTCTTCGGTATAATCTGTCCAGATTTTCTTGGCTTCCGCCGGACGCAAGACATCGTTTTCTAAAAGCAATTTTTCAAAAGCCAAAACGCAGTCGCGATCAGGAATCAAATTGGCGCCGGTGGCTGACGAATGCCCATAGAGGCGAGAAACATTGGCTTCGAGCAGCACCGGTTTGCCAGTCTTGCGAATGTAGGCCATCTCGCTGCCCAGGGCTAAGTAAGTCTCGATCGGATCGTTGCCATCGATCACGCGTGTGCGCATATTGAAGGCCTTGCCACGATCGGCGATATAGGTCTCACCGTGCTGGGAATCATAGCCAGTCGAAATGCCCCACTTGTTATTTTGCACCGTAATTAAAATCGGCAGTTCCTTGCCCGGGCGAGAAGCCCAAATCAAGCACGACGCGAAGTCGCCCTCAGCCGTACCGGCGTCGCCACCGGTGACAATGGTGATGCCACTGCTTTTGTGGCGGCGCTGAACATGAGCGGTGCCAAGAGCGGTGCCGTATTGCACTTCAATAGGTGAAGACACGGGGACGACATTCCACTTGGGAAAACAATAGTGATTGGAAAAATTGCGCCCGCCTGTGCACGGATCGGTCACGCGGTTCATAATTAAACGAATCGAATCGATCATGGGCATGCCCATGGCGACCAGGGTAGGAGTGCCGCGGTAGTGCAAGTGTAAGTAGTCGTGCTGCGGACCATGCCCCTTGTTGACCAACAGGCCGAGGGCCACGCCAAAGGCCTCTTCGCCGGGGGCGCCGATCCAAAAATAAGCCTCGCCGGTTTTATAGATTTTGATCAAACGGTCTTCGAGTACCCGGCTTTTGACCATGTAATCGTGGAGCTTCAAAAGCTGGGCTTTAGGCAATGCGAGGGGTTTGGTTTTAGCCTTGCGATTGATCTTAGTGGTCACGTTGGTTAAAACAGCCATGGCTCCTCAGTTCTGCCTAAAAAGGTCAATTCTGAGGGATACTGACGTGCCCTTTCTTTGTCAAAATAAAACCCTAATTCTCGGAAGAGGTATCGGCCGTGGGGTGCTCTCCTAGCTTCTTGCTCTGCTGAGACCCAAGTTTAAAGCTAGGGGAATGCATCTCGGCCACCATATCGGCGGCTATATTCATGGCTTCCACCACGTCCGCGCGCTGCAAGTACTTCTTTTTGCGTTCTTCGCGCGAGAGCGAAGCATTCTCTTCGTCCTCACCGTCTTCGTTTTTCTTCTTCTTAGGATCTTTCTCTTTGTCCTTCAAAAGATCGCCAACAATGACCATCTTGCCGCGCTTCTTGATTTTGTCCAAGTCGTCGCGAATTTTCTTGAAATCCTTGGAGGCGTCAATGCGCGGTTGCGATTTCACCTTAAGCTTGGAGATCAGATCCTTATTGATTTGCGCCCAAGCACCCTTGCCTTCGCTCACGTAAGCCGTGGGCGACAGGAATTCTTTGATCTTTTTGGGCGGGAGCGAGTAATCCAAAGTTTTCTCCCCGACGTCATCCTGCGCGTAAGCCGAGGGGAATACGATGTCGCCAGACACCCCCCGGTGCTGAGTGGACTCGCCGCCGGAAGTGAAGAACATGCCGACCGTAGTTTTGATCGCGCCAAGACCGGGAGGAAGGTACTCCACCGACTGCACGGTGCCTTTGCCAAAGGTGTGGTCGCCGCCCACAATGATGGCGCGCTTATAATCTTGTAAAGTTCCCGAAACAATTTCAGATGCCGAAGCACTCACCCGGCTGGTCAAAACCACCATGGGGCCCGCCCAATCCACCGCGGGATCGGTGTCGCGCAACGTCTCATAATTCATCTGATCAAGTTCCGAAGTCACGCGTTGGCTCTGCTTCACCACATTGCCGGTGCCAAAAAATAAGCCCGCTATATCCACGGCATCGCGTAGACTGCCGCCCCCGTTGTTCGAGAGATCGAGCACCACGGCGTCGGCTTTGTTGGTAGTGGCGTCGGCGAGAAGCTTCTTCATATCGGTCGCGGCCGAAGGCCCATTCTTACGATTGTCGGCGTAGAAGGACGGCAGATTAAGTAAACCAATTTTGTATTTCTGACCGGCGCTCTCGCGCTCTAAATAAGTGATGGAGGCGGCTTCGTCGTCCAACTTAATTTGATCGCGGATCAAAGTGACTTCAAAGCGATTGCTGTCTTTGGGCAGCTTGCGCAAAATCTTCAAGCGCACTTCGGAGCCCTTGGGTCCGCGGATCAATTTGACCACGTCACGAAGTTCCATTTCGATCACATTGGTAAATGCCGCATCCTTCCCCTGGGCCACGGCGATAATTTTATCTTTGTTTTTCAGTTTGCCCGAAAGGTCGGCGGCACCGCCGACAATCAGCTGCTCAATTACGGTAAATCCGTCCTGCGAACTGAGCGTCGCGCCGATACCTTCCAGCGACAGGCGCATTTGAATCTCAAAATCCTCCAGCTGATCGGCGGACATGTAACTTGAATGCGGATCTAAAGCGCGCGCGAAAGAATCCAGATACGCGGAAAACAAATCTTCCGTCTTGAAATCCTGAACACGTTTGAGAGCGCGCTCGTAATTGCGAATGATCTGCTGTTTGGCTTCGTCTTGTTTCATGTCGGTGGCGAGGTAGCTGGCCACTTGATATTGCATGTAGTTTTCATGAAACTTGTTGGCGTCGGTCAAAGTTTTAGGGCGCGGGCGGTCTTGCGGATCGCGCTGGATTTGCGCCTTGGGATCATATTTAAATTTAGCGCCCAAGAATTTTTTAGCGTAGGTCACGCGCTCGCCCACGCGTTTGACAAAAAGCTGATTGGCTTGGTCGAGCGAAGCACATTCTTTGTTTTTGGTTTTATCAAACGCATTTTTCATCATCCGCTCAATGTCCTTCACATCTTTATCCAACAGATAAAGTTTCGAGCCATCGAGGCGTTTGACAAATTGTTCTATAGTGCGGGTTTCAAGATTCTTGGAGAGCTTGGAAAAGTTCACATGCTTTTCCATGTACTTCATTTGTATGGGATACAAGTGCACGCAGCTCAGGTCGAGATTCTGCGCCTTTTGAAACTGCGCCTGAGCGGTGAAAGAGACCAATAGACCAAGAAGCAATGATGAAATTAAGCGATGCATATTCTGTCCTTGCGGCAAAGAAGATCATGGTTCTGATCGGCAAGTTTAACGGCCAAGCCAACCTTTGCCTGCATTTTCTCACTTTTAGGCTGGTTTTTCCAGTTAGGGGTCCAGCGTTATTTTGTTATTCATGATCGAACAAGGTGAGTTGCGCTTGCGGTGGCTCGG
>JANXMF010000054.1 GCA_025354795.1 Pseudobdellovibrionaceae bacterium | reverse complement strand
AAACGAAAAATGAGCGCCTATCACACCCACGTGCAACTCGGCCTCATCGCCCAAGGAGTCCTGCAAATGCTCGCCATGACAAAACCCCAACTCGTGTGGCAGAACTTCGGCTCCTGGATCCCCGGCGGCCACCCAAAACGGGCCACTCGTGGCCACCTCAAAACCGGCCAACAATTTTTGTTGAGATGATCAAAAAAGCGGCAGGACGTACAATTTTCCGTCCAACAAGGAGGGGGAAGGATGAACGTCTTGAAACCACACGAGCTTTCAGCACTACTGACATTATTGCGTTCAGGGTCGACATACCGGGAGATTGAGCGCCGGCTTGGCATTCACCGGGAGACGGCGGCCAAATACGCCGAGGAACACGGGCTATCAAAATCAAAACCGGCCATGCCGGAGGGGGTGGCCACCGGCTCTGAAGTCAAAACCGACCAAAGCGTCCCACCCCGGCCACCGGATGGCGGCGCATCAAAACTTAAAAAAGTTCCAAAGCGGGCGGCTTCAGAATGCGCGCCACACGCCGAGTGGATTGAAAAGCAGGTCACGCTGGGGCGCAATGCCCAAGCGATCTACCAGGATCTCGTTGAGCAGTTTGCCTTCACGCACAAGTACAACTCGGTGAAGCGGTTCGTACGCACTTTAAAGGTGCGAGAGCCTGAGTGCTTCGACGTGCTCGATTTTTTGCCAGGCGAAGAGGCTCAAGTCGACTATGGGCAAGGGGCGTCGACGCTATATAAACAAAATAAATATAAGAAACCCTATTTGTTCGTGATGACGCTCAAATACTCTGGCAAATCGTTCCGCAAGACCGTTTGGAAAACCAGTCAGGAGATCTGGGCAAAGCTTCACGAAGAAGCGTTCAGATCGTTCGGCGGATGCACGCGATATGTGGTGCTCGACAATCTCAAAGAAGGTGTCATCAAGCCGGATATTTACGAGCCGGTGTTAAATCCAGTCTATGAGGCGATGCTGACTCACTACGGAGTTGTCGGTCAACCATGCCGAGTGAGAGATCCGGATCGCAAAGGCACAGTTGAAAGCGCGATCCAGCACACGCAAGGTACAGCACTTTAGGGGCGCAAGTTCGAAACGATTGAAAAGCAAAACGAATGGCTCGCGCATTGGGAAGAGCGCTGGGCTGCGCCTAGAATCCACGGGCGCAAGAAACGCCAGGTGATGGAGATGTACCACGAAGAAAAACCGCATCTTCTAAAGTTACCGGCGGAGGGTTTTCGATATTTTACCGAAGGCAAGCGCACAGTCGACGACGCAGGGCTTGTGCAAGTGAATGGTTCATATTACCCAGCGCTGCCGGCGAAACTTTATTCTATCGTGAAGGTGCGCATTTATGAAACTGAGATCGTGATCCTCGATGTGGATGGATTGGTTTTGCGCCGCCATGAGCGCGCCAAATTTAAAGTTGATAATAAAATCAAGCCTGAAGACCGAATCTTTAATCCGTCACGTGAGACAACAAGGCTAATAGAGCGAATTGAGAAGATCGGCCCAAAGTCTGCGGAGTTGGCAAGAGGTCTGTTCACGGGGCTTGGGCGCGCGGGCCACGGCGCGATCTATGGGCTATCGAATCTCACGCGTGATTACCGCCGAGAGGACATCGAAGCCGCTTGTGAGCGAGTAGTCAGTGGCGGTTTTGCGTCTTACAAAGCGGTCAAGCGCATCCTCGAGCGGGGGCCAAAAAAAGGTGAGATAAAAAAAACGGAACTCAAGCAAACGGGATCTGAGATCCGTCCAATTAATGATTATCAAACCTTCTGGGAGATGAACTCTCAGACGAACAAAGAGGAGGAAAAAGATGGCGATGTCTATCACTGAACTGGAGCGGAGTTTAAAAAACTTACGGCTCTCTGGCATGGTGGCGACACTTCAGGCGCGGGCTCTGCAGGTGTCGAGTCACGATATGGATTTTATAGAGGCGTTCTCGTGGCTGGTGCAAGACGAAATGGACCGCCGGCAGTCGAGCCTTCTCGAGCGAAGGTTTAAGCTCTCAGGACTACCTGAGCGAAAGCTGCTCAAGGACATCGATTGGAGCTACAACCCGAAGGTCCCAAAGCGCGATGTACTTGAACTAGGTACGTTGAAGTTTATAGATGCTAAGGAAGATATTTTGCTCATCGGCCCGCCGGGCACGGGCAAGAGCCATGTCGGCAAGGCACTCGCACTTCTTGCCGTCGATCGCGGTTACAAGGTGATGTACCGAGAGGCGCACGAACTCGCCGGCGAAATCAGTGAAGCAAGGGAGCTTGGCGAGATGAGAAAATATCGACAACAACTTCGCCAATCCGACCTGCTCGTGATCGATGATCTATTTTTACGAAAGATGCCCGGCAGTGCCGGTGACGAGCTCGCCGACGTGCTGATGAGTCGCTATGAAAAGTGCTCAACCATCATCACGTCGAACCGGCCGTTCGACGATTGGGCGAAACTTCTCGGCGATGTCGTTGTCCTTGCGCCGCTGCTTGATCGCATTATGCACCACGGTCACCTACTAAAGTTCGAAGGAAAAAGTTGGCGGCTGAGGGAGGCCGCCGCACGCCTTGCCAAGAAATCCACAATCGGTTAAGAACTTAAACGTTCTGTCGCTGGCCGGTTTTGAGGTGGCCACAGGTGGCTGGTTTTAAGATGGCCGCCGGGGTTTACGGGTTTTATGATGACCGTCGAATTTGCAACTTTCGTAGCCGAACAAGGCTGCGTTAAAGTCGCCGCAGTTGCGTAGGTGAAAATGAATATCGAGACGTGCAGAAATTGCTGCACGTCTCGAAGAGAAGTGTGCAGCTTACGTTTTCGCTTCTATCGCACGAATCTTTGAAATAACGGAATGTAAGGCGTCTTGGAAGCTGGGCGCTTTGGCAATTGAGGCCGTAGCAGATTTCCAGCCCTTTTCGAGGCGATCTGTGCGCAAAGAAACAAGATTCGCGGCGATGGATTTTGGCACCTCTGTTCCCCGAAACTTGAACGTCTTTTGAATCGCGCCAACTAATGTCTTCGGATCGGCAGCGTCCAAAAAAATACTCAAGTCGTAAACATCTTTAGAGCGCGAATTGAAATCACCGTTAGCGATCAGAGCGTGAATTTTCTCCGCGATGATTGTCTCAACGGGATAGACACTCCAGCTCAATTCTTCATCAGAAAGTAGCGACTTGATTTTCAATTTGCGTGGTCCCGGCGTTACGGGATCGCCAATTCCCAAATCGAAGTTGATAACCTGAGCTTTGGAGAGGTTCTTCAATTTCTCGCCAAGTCCTGCGCGATAGACTTGCCTGACGCCGCCGTATTCGCCCTGAGTCTTGAGATCAATTTGACTTTCAAATTGAAACCAAACGCCATCGGAAATGTCGCTTTCTGCCGCTGCTTTGACTTCGCTCAAAGTTTTTTCTAGGTTGGATTTTACGAGGAGAGCGTCGAGATCAATTGTGTATCTTGGAGAGTCGTAAACGGTGAGGCTTACGAACCCACCCTTGAAGACAATTGCGGACTGAAGCGACGTGGTAGCCACAATGCGGGCAACCAGGCGTTCGAGCAGAAATGCCGTTTCAAGGTTTGAATACTGCACTTTTCGTTGAGTGCTCAAGTTTGCAATTCGTTGCCGGATGGAATCGCCCCTTGATTTCGTACTCATGCGACAATCGCCTCAAAAAATTTATCAACAGCCGCAGTCAGCCCAAGGTCATTTGCTGCTTTTCCAATTTTTTGCATTGTCGTAAGTTTCTGCGCAATTGCGCGTTTTGCGGCCCCGATTGCGGTTCGTTCGCCGATCTTCGTGGCGAATTTCAATCCCTCTACGATGGCTCGTTCAACGGTCACGATCCGATAGGTATCTTTAGAGAGAATAGAGGTGTTTAAGTCGGTCTTTGTCCTCATTAGGCGGTAGCCCTTTTCCCTTGAAACGGTGTTCGGTGGAACGAGAACCCAGGTCTGCTGTGGAACCTGCTCTATCAGGTTGTAGTAAAACAGAGCCGAAAGCCCACCCACGGCCGCTTCGGGTCCGAACTTAGCGCAGGCAAGCTGAAAACCGAATTCACGTCCTACTGATGCTTTAGGGTGGAGATAGAGGCCGCGGCCAACTCTGTTGAGTTCGCCTGCTTTTACGAGGCGTGAAACGCTGGGCTGGTCAAAGCCTAGCCCTTTAGCCTGGTCTAAATTGAAAACCCCGAGTTTCTTAAGCCGGGCGATTTGGTTAGAAGCCATAGAGGAAGTATCGCATGAAAAGTAACATTTCTGAAGTAAAATGTTACTTTTCATGCGGGACATAACTGACTATCTGCTAGATCGAATGCGTAGAGCCCGGGCCATTTGTCTTTTGACCTGGAAAATCGTACTTTAGGCGCCATAGGCGCTCGATTGACTCTCCTCGCCTTGGTCCGGGACTTGAAAGGCGAGAATTTTGGCGGAAGGAAAGCTAAAACACATCGGTAAAAACGCGAAGCTGTGGGAAACAGCCGCCCTGGCACTCGCAGGAAATCCAGCTAAGGCAACAAATCTCGCATTCGGATTTCCCCTGTGGGAGCAGGGCGCGCCGATCAAAGGAAAGAATTGCTCCGGAATTGAGATCGAGATTGTCCAAGTTCGCTGCATGGCGGAAAAAGGCGGCGGCGAAGGCTGGATGCGCGTCAGTGACATTTGGATCAGTGGGATTAGGTGAAAGGCTGCTTTCCATTAGAGGAAATGCAGCCTTTCACGCAGAAAAGTTAGCAGCTCGAAAATGCGTAGACTTGTCCATTGCAACGAATGAAAGAATAATCGCCGCTTAGTTCGAGATCGCGGGCAAAGGCTTCAAAATTGAAGTTGCGGCGCGCGAATTCTGGTATTTCCGAAAGCTGCCCCGTTGAATCAAGCAGATAGTCCGCAAATGCTTCTTTCGAGTCGTGAGCGCCTTGCCATTGCTCCAAGAATTTTTCCTCTACTTCTTCCATGTCCACGTTCTGCCCATCCTGGGACGTGTACCAAAGAGAAAATGCGTCTCCGTGCTCTTCCAGCAATCTCGCAATCGTAGAGACTCGGGAAATATCCGGCCATTCGCTGAGGCTAATTTCTCCGAAGCCTTCGTAATCGTGAACTGCCCACTCTTCCGCTCCTGCTTCGGGCGATCCCCGAAGCATCAATGAGATTTCGGCGTGAATTTCTTCGGTGGATTGGTTCGCATCAATCCATTTTCCGAAAAGAGTTCCGGCGTTATAGGAAGCAAGGCAAGCAACGTAAATTCTGATCGTGTTCATGGTCTTTTCTCCTCGATGTTTCCGGGAACTGGATTGCTCCCTAAAAAAACATTTTTTCCCCCGCACCATTCGCCCCCCGTAGGGGTGAGGGGGAAAAAATAAGGAGAATTCCGGCGCGTCTTGCTCGACCGCTTTTTAGGCCGAAGGCCGTTTCAGATGGGAGTGACAACGAAGTTGGCGCGAGGCTCTGAAAAAAGCGGGCGAAAATGCAAGGCGTGACGGATTCGACCAATATTCTTCAAACAAGGGCGCATGGACGCGCCCTTGACCTTTAATGAAATAAAAAAAGCTCCGCAGGTCGTGAGACCTGCGGAGCCTGGAGGAGCCATTACGCTCCAGCGGTTGCGAGAGCTTGTGAATTTCTCACCACGGCCTCGGCGTAGGCGGAAGAGGCCATTTGCTTCATGGCCTGAATCTCTTCGACCGAAACTTTCGTTCCGTCTTTCTTGGTGTAGGGAATATCAAGCATGTGCTTGATGAGGTTCACGCTGATGAATGCGGGCACGCCGCCTTTCGATACGATGATGGTCTTCTTGTCTTGGGACAGTTTCACGCTGGTGTTGATTTGGTTTTTCATAATTTTCTCCGTTAGTTTGGGCTCCCAACCATTGGGGCCTTCACAAAGTGAATCAGGCCCCAAGGTTCGGAGACAGTGAACGAAGGGCGAAAGCTCCCACGCCGTTAGCGTAAGTCGGCGTCGGACCTTCCGCCCTTCGTTCACTGTCTCCAAACCTTGGGGCCTGATTCACTTTGTGAAGGCCCCAATGGTTGGGAGCCCAAACTAACGGAGAAATTTATGAACACCCAAACGAACACTAGCG
>JANXMF010000035.1 GCA_025354795.1 Pseudobdellovibrionaceae bacterium | reverse complement strand
GACCCGCTCTTTCGATTCCACCAGTGGGGAGCAAACTTGAGGATCTTCGTTATTGATGAAATTAAGTCGGTGCTTGAGACTCCGTGGTCTCATCCCTTTGTCGAACGCGCCATTGGCACCGTCAGGCGGGAATATCTTGATGACTATTTATTTTGGAATGCGCGAGGCCTGGAGACCGGCTTAGGTCAGTACGCCAAATATTATAACGAAGCGCGCGTTCACTCATCACTTTTCGGTCAAACCCCGCGCGGTCTCAGTGGCGCTGGTGCAATCTCAAAAATTGACCTGCAAAATCACAGCTGGAAATCTTACTGCCACGGTCGATTTTCGATCCCGGTAACAGCTTAATTTGCAACTTGGAGAGGGACAGGTAAGTTTCATAAACTGCCGGCCACCTCGTCGATTGGGTGGTACACTATGCAGGAAATCGCCTGGTACACATTGAGGAAATCCGACATGACGAACATGGAGACTGAAATTAAAATGCTAAGGATCACCAACGACTATATTATTAACCTGAAACCGTGCGAAGAGCTTTGTAAAAACTATTTGTCGTTCTACAAAGACACTGACTTTTCCATCAAAGAATTTTTGACCCTCGAAAACATTTCCTACTCAGACAAGATTTGGGTGTGGCGCAGGTTCGCAACTGTAAATGACATGGCGTTATTTGCCCTCAAGTGCGCTGAAAGTGTCCAACTTATTTATGAGACTTGGAGCCCTAACATCGCTGCTGCGCGGGAACTATTATGCTTTATGCGCACAATCCCGGACTTTGAAAATATATCCGGAGAAGACCGTGCCCAACTGAAAGTTTTGCGGCGCGCTGTTGCTGTTGTTTATGCTAATGCTTCTGCTGATGCTACTACTGCTGCTGCTGCAGCTGCTGCAGCTGATGCTGCTTTTGCTGCTGCTGATTCTGATGCTGGTTCTGCTGATGCTGCTGCTGATGCTGTTGCTTTTACTGCAGCTGATGCTGCTGCTGATAGGCAAATGCCGCGCCAAGCTAATCTCTCATTTTTAATAGAAATCTATGAGGGAAGATAGCGACGTGGAAGCTCCTAGTCTTCCCATATGTAGATTTTGCTGAAAAAGGTTTCAAATTTGAAAAAAGAATGAAAATTGACCATCGTTTCACACTGGTCGGCTGCGGAAAATCGAACTACTGGCATATTACATCGACGTGCCGTCGATACGGCACGATTACTTGCGCAAAGGCAAAACAGGACCCAAAGCCCATCTTTAGTGGCTCAAATTGAGAATTGATTTTCCCTGGCCAATCTTATTCTAACCCCCCAATGTCAGGGTAGTTGTCGCTTCCCAAATTTAAATGTAGCAGGGGCAAAAGGGTTAGTGACAAATGAGTTATCAAAGGTATTCGCCTGAGTTTAAGAAATCTGCTGTTGAGAAATTGTTAAGCCGTGGGACTCGGCCCGTGTCGGCGATTCTAGAAGAGCTGGGCGTTCCGTCGCCAACGCTGTATCAATGGAAGCTGGACTTTGCTAAAGATGATGGCTTGAAAAAATCATCACGTCCCCAAGATCGAAGCGCTGAAGAAAAACTAAAATCTTTGCATGAATACATGTCCGCTCCAGTCGAGCAGCGTGGAGAAATTCTTCGCCGCTTGGGTGTGCATAAAGAGCATGTTGATGCCTGGCAGGCGCAAGTGCTTGCGGCTTTGAAGCACGGTGCTTTGGGCAAGCACGTTGAGCGCTCTGAGCGGGCCGAGGATCGACGCACGATCAAGGAGCTTAAGAAGGACTTGCATCGCAAGGATCGAGCGTTGGCTGAGACTACAGCGCTGCTCGTTCTCAAAAAAAAAGCCGACTTGATCTGGGGAATCGAGGAGACCGAGTGAGTCCCGCAGAACGGCTGGAGTGCCTGACGTTGGTTCGAGAGGCTATTGCAGCTGGCGCGCGCAAAGTGCTGGTCTGCGAACTTATCGGCGTTGATGTCAGGACCGTGGTGCGTTGGGAGACGACGCCTGAGGATGGCCGCAAAGGGCCAATCAGCAAACCTGCAAATGCCTTTACGGCTGAAGAGCGGGCGAAAGTGTTGGAGGTTGCTAACAGTGCGCCTTATGCCAATTTGCCGCCGGGCCAGATTGTTCCAACACTTGCGGATCTTGGGATTTACATTGGTAGCGAAAGTACCTTTTATCGGATTTTCAAGTCCGAAAATTTACTTGTGCATCGCTCAAAATCCCAACCTCGAAAGCACGTCAAACCGGAGGCTCTTATGGCAATAGCTCCAAATCAACTTTGGAGCTGGGACATTACGTACTTACGTGCGGAGATACGCGGTATGTTCTACTATCTTTATTTACCTATGGATATTTTCTCACGTCTCATTGTCCATTGGGAAATCCACGACAGAGAATCCGCAGAACTTGCGTCGGAGATGATCACGCGGGCTTGCGAAAAACAAGGCGTTAAACGCGGGCAAATCAAGTTGCACGCGGACAACGGTGGTTCAATGAAGGGCGCGACGATGTTGTCAACGTTGCATTGGCTGGGCATCGTGCCGTCCTTCAGCCGCCCAAGTGTATCCGATGACAACCCGTTCTCCGAGGCGTTGTTCAAAACATTAAAGTACTGCCCCGCGTATCCCGAGGGCGGACGTTTTGAAAGTATTGAAGCTGCACGTCTTTGGGTTGAGAAATTTGTTTACTGGTACAACTTCGTGCACCTGCATAGTGGCATCAACTGGGTCACACCCGCTTCGCGCCATGCGGGAATCGATCAAGCAATTTTAGATCAGCGCAAGGTTGTGTACGAGGCCGCACGCCAACAAAATCCGGCGCGTTGGTCAAAGCAGACTCGCGATTGGTCTTGTCCTTATATTGTTGAATTAAATCCAGGAAGGAGTTCAAAGATAAATACAAATACTTCTAGTCAGCAAGCATCATGAAATTATATGCGACAACTATCTTGAAATTTTCCGTCGTTCTGATACATGAGTTTGCGCGCGGGAAAGTTCAGGTGATCAACGAAATCATATTTAATCTCATTAAGAATTTGAATGAGGGCGGCATCCTTAGATCATGGATGCACTCTCACCTTAGCATTGAAACAGACTTCAACGCTTATTTGATAAAACTTTTTGATTCATTAAAGACAGCCGGACAAATTCGCGGATTTGGAATTTATGAACCGCCCAAGGAAATGGTCGATCTTACAAACCAGCTGGGCAAAAAGCCACCCAATACAGCGTTCTGGCTTTTAAAGTAATCGCGAAACGGTTTATCGCAAAGTGTGTTATCAAGGGTATGAATTTGGGCACGGGCAAAAGGATATGGCGGACGATAGCACT
This sequence comes from Pseudobdellovibrionaceae bacterium, assembly GCA_025354795.1. Lineage (GTDB taxonomy): Bacteria > Bdellovibrionota > Bdellovibrionia > Bdellovibrionales > UBA1609 > JALHOQ01. The sequence goes on along the minus strand of JANXMF010000035.1, from coordinate 444 downwards.
TTGATACGTCGAGTTTTGCTATCGCTCTTCTGTGCATTTTAAAAGAATTTTGCTTCAGTGAGTTCAGGAGTTGACCGCGGGATTGGGATTTTTTGGATTTTCCACGGCAACTCTTGGTCGCCGAATCGCGTATAATTCTCAATAGATAAATTTTAAATGTTTACGTCGACTGCACGGAAACCACTTGCTCGTGAAGCCCGTTCAGCACGTCAATTCTGATCGGGCCTATCCGGCGGCGCCGGGATCGAGCTTCAATATCCCCATCGCTTTTCGACGGGGACAAAGCATGGATTGACGGCTCGTCCCCGCCCCATTCGGCGCAGCCGGTCAGGTGAATAAGCGTTTTGTTCACATGGCGCAAATTTTTTTGGCTCTCCGTCAAAGTTGGTCTATCTTGCCTCGGCCGAGGAAACCATGGGTCACTTCTGTCACATCTGCAAGAGA
>JANXMF010000034.1 GCA_025354795.1 Pseudobdellovibrionaceae bacterium | reverse complement strand
AACTTGGCGAGAAGCCGGATGAGGTCCAAAAATAGCGCAAAAACTGATCCCATAACACAGCTTCGGCCGTTTTCGCGGAATCTTCAAGTCTACGAAATGACGATTTATTTTGCTATACTACGAATTTGAAGATGCACAGGCGGCGGTCGACGTCGGTGAGCCAGATTAATATCGAACGGTCCAGTCCTTGCGGATTGATCGCCAGTTGGGCACAGTTTCGTTTTGGGACGCAATTTACAGCATTTTAAGATTGTTTTTAGTTGTTTTCTAATGCTTTTAGCTGTATATTCCGAATAGAGGTTTGATGTGGCGGTTGAGATTTGGCTTACAGAACACTACTACAAAGAGTTTCAGGTCCGTAAGGGTTCGTTGTTTACTGGCGACGAAGCTAAAGACGTTTTCATCAAGACCCAAGAGTTGCAAACGAATTGGCCGAAGTGCTTGCGGACTCCGCCTCCGCAAGTTGGCACGCGCTCAGGTGTGCATTACCTCAAGTTCAATTGGCCGACTTGTCGACTTCGAGTTTGCTTCGGTGCCCGTAGGGAGGGCGGTGTTGATAAGGTGGTGGCGCTCACTTGTCGCACAAAACAGGAATTGTCAAAAGGCAGCTCCAACGGGACCAAAGAGTGGAATTTGCACATGGATACCGACGGAGTGGATCTCTGGGACAGCTACAGGCGCGGATTATTGAGGTCATGGAAGATCTATTAATAGGAGTTAGGTTATGGGAATGTTGCTAAAACATGTGGATCATTTCGAGCACGTCCGAAAAATCGTCGGGCCGGTTCTTAAGCATTTTGACAAGCTTTCGCTTAAAAAGGATTTGGCCCGCGACCTTGTCAGTGCTGCTGACCTCGCCTTTTCAGATGAGCTGCTCTTAGAGAAGTTTGAAATGTGGCATGAGCAAAAAGACGATGAAGTTTTTCTCCTCCACATTGGACGCTATTTCGCAAAGCGCGATCAAAAGCAACTATCCGCCGAAGCTCGCGATCTAAGCTCCAATCGAAAAGAAGTTGAATCCGATATTAAGGAAGCGGCCAGGGAGAGGCAGAAACAGGTCTTTGCACAAATGCTGACCCAGCTCGCGGTGGAGCGAGGGCTTGATACGAATGAGAAGCTTGGCAACTTTTTGGGTGTGTCTTCAGAGCAAGCTAGGAAGTATCGGTCTGGGGAAAATAAGCCGCATCTTGCAACTCTACGCGAGGTCTCAATCAAGTTTGGGGTATCGGTAGAATATCTTATGGGATTCTCGAAGCGACGAAAACCGTAACGCCGTTTAAGCATCTTATTTAGTTCATTAGCATGGGCATAAGTCGATCGACTGGTCGCCCAAAACCATTTTTTAAATATAAATTTCTTTACTCAAGCCAACCGTTCGCAAGCGCAAATTTTGTTGCGCACGGGTTTGGTTCTTGAGTTTTTTCCGGAGTCGTATGATAGTGAATGCGTTTGGTTCGCATGAAAATGCGGACCCGTTCTTTGAAAATAGAAAAGTTGGAAGTGAGTGGCTGACTTCGATCGAAGCGGCCCAAGCTTTAGGAATTTCACCAAACGCACTGAGAATTTTAGTGTGTCGTGGAAAAATTAAATACTCTAAATTTGGGCATAGGCTTCGTTTTTGTGCCAATGATCTAGCGGCTCTGCTCCGGAAAGGAGCATGAGTTATGGCAATCAGACCATATTACACAAATGGTAAGAGGCTATTTTTAGTTGAAGTCAAAATGAGAAATAGCGAGGGCAAGCAAATTTTTAAAAGTCGCCAGGGCTTTGCCTCCATAAGAAAGGCCGAGGACGCTGAGTTCGATCTCAAAAAACTGGTCGAATCGGTCGTGAATCAGAAACCTCGGCTATCATGGAAGGTGTGGCTCGATAAGTGTTTAGCGATTCTAAAAAAGATGTATCAGCCCTCAACCTATTACACCTATGAGAAGTGTCTCAGTCGTTACGTAACACCCAGGTGGGAATCAAAAGATATTCATTCCATCACCCAAGATGACGTGAGGAATTTAATCTATGATGAACTCCCGGATGGCGTAACGCCGCACACGAGAAAGGCGACGCTCAAGCTCATTCGAAAAATCCTACAAATGGCGGTGGACGCGCAGGAGATTGCAAAAAACCCGTGCGCGGGTCTTGCAGTCAAAGCGCCCGTCAATGATCAGGAAGTTTTGAATAAAGTGGAGGTGGATAAATTTCTCGCGGAGGCAAAAGCCACGAATCATTACTTTTATCCTGTATGGGTCACAGCTTTGATGACCGGAATGCGCTCTGGAGAATTAAATGCGCTGTTGTGGTCCGATGTGGACTTCGACAGCCAGAAGATTCACGTGACGAAATCCTGGAGTAGTAAGAACGGCGTTAAATCCACTAAGAATGAGCGCAATCGGATTGTTCCGATCAGCGAGACGTTCTTAGGGTTTCTTAACGAGCTGCGACTCAAGTCAAACCCCAATGAGCCGCATGTTCTGCCGAGGCTCGAGGAATGGCGGCGGGGCCAGCAAGCAAAAGTCCTTCGGGAATTTTGCAAGCGGGTTGGAATAACGTCCGTGAGGTTTCATGACCTTCGGGCGACGTTTATAACCAATATGCTGGCTCAAGGGGTTCCGATCACAAAAGTGATGGCCATCGTCGGTCATAGCCAGATGAACACCACGGATGAGTATAATAGGAGAGCTGGAATCGGTCTGGAAGGTGCGACCGATCAGCTTGCTTACGAGATTCCAACTTTTAATGACTCGCAGGTAGTCTCACTGTCGAAGTTCCGGAAGGGGTAAAGCCCAATCGGAACCCGGTAAGTGAGATAATCTGTAGAGGCTTGGTAGGATTTGGTAGGGTTCGCTCGGACGAGTTGAATGATTTCAACGTCTTGCAGAGCCCACGCCCTCTCCGCCAATTTACTCTCGGGTAAATTGAATTTCTGGACCCGCCGCAACTGACTCAAGTTTCACTTCTCTAACTCCGCGATTAGTAAAAAGAAAACAGCAATAACAACAAGACAAAGTTCAAAGCACGATTCAGTTCGATTTTGTCTAACATCACGCGAGAATGCTCCAGAATTCCTGAGTTATGCTATTTCTGTGCTACTTTTGTGCTACGGAAAACGCAAAAAATCAGAGTGTTGGAAACCTGGAATCCTCTAGGTAAATTCTTGTAATCGCAGTGTTTCGTAGTTTCCAAGTTGGATTGTCTGGAACGGACTAACCAAAGGAGACAAGAAACATGGCCCTAACGAACCAAAAGCGAAATCAAAGTGCTGCAAACGTCTTAAAGCGTTTGCGCGAAAAAGCAGAGCTGACCACGCGCCAAGCGGCGGGAATCATCGGCGTCACTCACACGACAATCAGCCAATTTGAAAATGGGAAACGCGACTTTGCGGGCAATCGACTAGAGCAGCTCGTGAAGGCCTATGGCTACACGATGGATCAGTTTCATAAGATCCTCGGACACAAATCCGTCATCAGTTACAAGGACGATTGTCTCGCAATGATTGAGCTGCTTGATGACGAACAGCTCGGGGCAATCCGTACGGTCATCTCCCAGCTTTTGCGCAAGCCCTTAAACCAAAATGTAGCAGATCCAAAAGAGGAAGTGCCTCTCTCAAACCTCCTCACTCAATAAACTTTAAAATTTAAATGGAGCAAATTATGGAAGCCAAAACAGCAAAAACAAATTCGAAAACGACTCAAAAAATGAAATCAATTCGCATTAGCATGGAGAACCAAAAGAAGGCCGAGAGGCTCCTCGCCCTGGCGAACAAAAAGAAAATTGGTCGAACCGTTAAGATCGACCAGGCGCTCGGTATTGCTTTGGACCTTTTGACAGAGGAGCATGTCAAAAAGTTGCAGGACCAATCTTTGTCCAACGAAGATCGAAAAGAAATTCTGCGGCAGAAATGGGCCGACCAGTATGGTCCCATTTCGAAAGATGCCTTTACCGGGCTTATGATGACTGCTGATTTTCAGAATTTCCTAAATGAGCAAGGGCTTACAGACTCAAGCGGCATTATTGGAACGTGACTAAGCGCATAGTTACCCGTATATGTATAGATCATCTGAGAACCCGATTCCGTCTCAACCCGAGACATTGGGCTCTCCGTTTTTAATTTGCGACGCTCTCCGTTTTTAATTTTCGGCTAACACCAGCCTCTCCGGGAACCAGATACCTGGTACCTGGAAATTGGCCGGATAACTCGTAAAAGGAGATCGTTCATGGACCAAAACTCAAATTATATCACGATCGAAATGAATCTTCGTCTTCAGATGAAGGACTACCGACTGGTGCTCGGGATGAAACGCACTTGGATTATCGCTCTGGTTGTTGGAGCGATTCAACTGATCGCCTGGGTCGTTAAAGGACACTCGTGAGAGTGGCCGCCCACGGATGGGCGGTTTTTATTCATGATATTCCGTTTAATGAGCGGAACGGGCTGCTCGACTAGGGGAAAACCAAGCGCAAATAGCAATGAAAGATAGAAGGACCGCAGAGGCAATTTTGATGATTCAAAATACAATTGTGAGTTCGGGAACTTTGCTTACGATCCCGACTTCGGACTCTTGATCGTGAACGGAATGAGGAGAGCTGTTTTGCATTTTGCTGCCGCTTGGGTTGCGCATATCCCAGTCTGTCCAAGAGAAAACGTCGAAATTTATTGGATCGCAAGCAAGCAATCTAAAATAATGCAAAGCCGGAAGCGCCGCCACGGAATCTCCCAAAGAAACTTGACATCCCCTCCGGGGGGATGGGATATAGGGCTATGCACAAATCAAAAGGCATAGGCCACGAAACCCACGATGACATTTGTGGGCGGCTAAAAAGAGCCAAGGGGCATCTCGAAACCGTTATCAGGATGATTGAAGAAGAAAAATCCTGTGTCGAAGTGGCGCGGCAACTTCATGCGGTCTCAAAGGCCGTGGATGAAGCGAAGAGGATTTTTATTCAGGATCATATCGAGCACTGCTTAGACGAGGAGGCGTTGAGCGACAAAGATATGAGCATCAAAGACTTCAAAGAAATCACGAAATATCTCTAGCGTTTTAAGGTGAGGCCCAAATGACAGACACTTTAGGAATCGTATATTTTCCCGCTGCCGTTGCTCTCGGCGCACTTCACGCGCTCGAACCTGGCCACGCCAAAGCCCTCACTGCTGCTTACCTCATTGGTATCAAAGGCACGAAACGCGACTCCGTAATTTTAGGATTGTCGGTTGCCGCGACACACTCGATTGTCGTCATTGGAATTTCGGCAATCGGCCTTTGGATTGGCAACGAGGCTTTCACCGGGCAAGCGACGGCTTGGCTAGAGCGTGGCAGCGGAATCATTGCCATTGTGATCGGAAGTTGGATGTTATGGCGGCGACTAGCCCTGCGGCGCAAAAATCATGAGCATCACCATCATGCACCTGAGTCGGTGGAGATCGCGGGAAAATCATTCAATGGCATAATTGAAATTGTCGATACTCCGCTTGGTGAGCGAATGAGATTTTCCACAGCACAAATTTCGCCCCAATCCGAGTTTAAGGTAGAAATGGACCGGGGAAACGGAGTGATCGAGCGATTGTCTCTGCTGAAAAGCCCCGAAAATCAAAAGGTGTTTCTTAGTTCGACAGCGCCGGAAGAGCCGCATGAGTTTTCAGCTCGAATTTTCTCTGTAAACTCGGACGATTCGGTTTCGTTTTCAATGTCGGAACCGGATGGACAGGATCATCACCACGATCACTCTCACATGGATGATGTCGCGCACGCGCAGGCTCACGCGGCGACGCTACCCGAATACGTGAAAAATGGCGAAAGGCCGAGCGTCGGACAAATTGTGGGATTCGGCGCGGCTGGAGGCATGATCCCGTGTCCTGCTTCCATCACGGTCATGCTTCTTGCGCTTTCTACGGGAAAGACAGGTCTCGGAGTATTTACCGTACTTGGATTCAGCCTCGGGTTGGCTTTGGCGCTAGTCGGTGTTGGTGTATTGATTGTGACTGGCCTAAGCAAGCTTTCAAACACGGGTCGTCTTTCTTGGTTGAGCAGTAAGGCACCCGTCATTAGTGCGTCGCTAGTGATTGTCTCTGGGCTATTCGCTTTGTTGATCGGTCATAAGGGCTAGGCATCCACATCTCTTTTGAATGACGTCCGGAACGACCTAAAATCGAAATATTATGAGCAACAGGAGCCGCCTCTCTTGGGATCGGACTTTGGAAAAAGTTTGGTTTTCAACTTTTTGATTCCAAGTGGAAGACCGAAAGACAGTCCGAAGAAAAGAACCAAAAAGAAAACGGCTTTGAGCATTTCCATACCAAACTCCTAGTGAGAGGGCTCGGCTAAGAGCTTTTGGCCTTCATCCGTCCACTTGAGAATCGCTTCGCGTTCCTCTTTTGTTAAAGCAGAATTCCAGTGCATAATTCGATAGCGAAACGGCGGCATACTCTTGTCACGAACGGAATCTCCGATTGCCTCTAAGTCTTCTTTTGGCGAGCCGTGACCTTGAAATGGATAGTCGTTTGAAAAATCAAGGTGCTCTTTCGCCTCTTTCATATCCCCGTCGAGTAGGTCATGAACAAGAGGAAGGCTATTGTACCAAGGAAGATTCGGGCTCTGGCTGTGACAATCAAAACAGCTTCGTTGAAATATCGGTTTTACGTCCCGTTTATAGGAATCGTTGATTTTTGCTAGTTGTTCAGCAAGCGCCTTTGCGGCACCAGGGGTGGCTTCTACTTGTTTCTCTTCATGGTGATGAGCGTGGTTCTTGTGCGCGAGGGCAATGGTGGGCAAGCCCACTAATATCGAGAGAAGAAAAAGACCGTTGATGTTTTTTATTGCGATTGTCATTTGACTTGCCCTCTGGTGGCGTTACTTGCTCGCTTCGAAACTGAAAACCTTTTCCTCGCTCGGAAGAATCAGTTTGACCGCCCACGGTCCCTTCATCGAAAAAATAGCCTTGAGCTGATATTTTCCTGGAGAGGTCTCGCTCACCCGAGGTTCATCGGTGCCCATGTCCATACTCATCATGTAGACCTGGGCCTTCGGTTTCAGGCCCTTTTTCAGTTCACCAGATTTCGAATCACGAACTGAGATCGTCACTGAGTTCGCGCCAACTTTTGCGGGACTGGGAGCGATGGTCGCTTCAAACTTGAGCCCAGAAGACTTTGCCGATGAGGTTTGTGTTGGTGAGCTTTCGTTAGCGGCCATCTTCATCTCGTGCCCATGATTCATCTCATGTCCGGCAGTGGCCTTCGTGGACGCGTCGTTCATGTCCATGCCTTCAACACCGGAGCCTTCGACCATCATGAGATTCATCATCCGAACCATCGGTTCCTTTTCGCCAAAGCCTCGATTGTCGAGCAGGTCTTCACCTTTTTCATTGCTCTGTACGGAGTAGCTGCTCTTGGGCTTGATCTTCGGCATTTGCGTCATGCCCTCTTCAGCAGCGAGTGCGTGAGTTGAAGTCGCTAAAATCGCAAAAGCCAAAGTCCAAAATGTCGTTTTCATATAAACTCCGATCAGTCAGAAATATAGTGATGCTGTTGGTTAAGGAGCGTTCTTCTCAGAGCGATGTGCTCGTTGAAGGTAGCGTCAAAATTGAACGCAAAGCCGATCTCTGCTCGCTGTTCATACCCAAGGCCCTGAGACTGCGCGGTCGAAAGAGTGGAGGTGCGCCATTGCCCTTGGTATTGAGCAACAACGTCAAATCCGTGGCCCAGACGTTTTACTCCTGTGAGCGCAACACCATAGGAGTTGGCGTCGCTCACTTTGGAGTAATTTTTGTAACCCGTCGTGAGCGAGACCTGGTAAGCGGGCCGACCGAAGGGCGTGTGAAGGTAGCGAATAGACGCCGCGACCGCGTTGGAATCCGCCTCGAAGGTATCCGTGATTGTAGAAAATGAACGTAAGTCACTGCCCCAAGTGTAGATATTCTGAAGCCCGAGCTCCAAGCGGTTCACAACACTCTCGTTTAGATTCACGATGCCGCCAAGAATCGCTTGATTAACCCCACTCGAAGATTTGGAGTTTACGTTGATTCGCTCATACCCAAATCCCCAAGAAGGAAGGCGCTCGAAGCTCTCTAGGCCAGGAGCGCCGAGGTACTGAAACGTGACGCCAAAGGAGTTGAGACCCGTATCCGCATTTGGATCAGCGCTATTGATAAGGTGTTGCGCATGAATGTTTTCAAAATATTTTAGATTTTGGTTGAGCGTGAAGGCCGCGACATTCGCGTAGCGGTGCTCCTCGACATTTTTTCCATTCGAGAAGGGATTTAGCGGGTTCGTAAGAGTAATGAGATCATCGCCTCGTAAGGTCGGAAAATCGACGAGATGAGCATTGAGATTATCACTTCTTCCAACTAGCGCTTCATACTTTTCGTCTTGATAGTCGAGAAATGCCTGGTGCAGAAAAAACGGCGACGTGGTTCCTTTGTTTGACTCATCAATGGTAAGCCAGCCCATACCAAAGCTGCCAACTCCGCCGCCTTCATAGAGCTTCTGAGCGCCGCCGATCTGAAGAGCGGAATCGCTAAAGTTCACATTTCCTTTGCCGCTCTGAACTTCTCCGTTCTTATCGTAGCCAACGGTCCCAAGGCCAACGCCGCTGATGTTGATTTGCGGCGAGACACTCGGGTCTTCCGGAATGGGAACGGGTTGTGCTTGGACAGCGAAAGCAGCTTTAGAACAAATCAAAAGCGAAAGACCCAATGTCAAAAGGCTACGCGAGAAAAGCTTCATGAGTTCACCTGCACGATCTCTGGCACTTTCACTCCATGCTCGGCAGCGTCCTCGTACATGACCATCGTCATCATGCCGCCTGGGAAAAGGCCGTTGTTTGTGCTCGCGAGGTCGCTGTGGTCGTGAAAGTGCCACATGCCGGGGTTCGTGCCCTGAATGATAATGTCTGAAGTTGTACCTGGAAAAATCGGGATCGTATTGAGGCGCACTGGCGACTGGAGGGGTGACCCGTCTTGGCAAACGTGCCAGAAATCGTGACCGTGAAGGTGCATGTAGTGAGGCATGGCACCCGCGCCAATTAGCCTCACGCGAATGTTTTCTCCAGAGCGTATAAAGAGTTCTTCCGTCATCGGGTACGCTTTGCCGTTGATGAGAAAGAAATTGAAATTAGGAATTGCATTGCGACCCGTGTTCGCGGCCACATACGGCGGAATGTAACCAGCTTTTACGGCATCAAGAAACGCCTTCTTGTTCATGAACCAGCCCATCATGCGGCCATTCATTTCCTTCATGAGTTTTGGAGACTCGTTCATTTTCTCCATCGTGGTCATCATGCGAAGCATTTCTTCCATCTGCTTTTCGACCATCACGGTATCGACTTCGCTTAGGAGAAGGGTGTACTCCCTCTTGTACGGGAACACCCTCTGCACGAGGTCTTCTTTTGGCTCGATGATGAGCGACCCGAACATTCCGGCCTGGACGTGAAGGTTCGTCATATTGTGGCAATGATAGAAGTGAGTCCCGGCGGGCTGGGCGCGAAAAAGATATTTAAAAGTTTGATTGGGACCAACACCCCATTGAGTTCCATTGGGTACGCCGTCCATTTCGTTCGCAAGGATAATACCGTGCCAATGAATTGTGTGAAATTCTGAAGTGCGGTTTGTGAAATTGACTAAAACCCAATCTCCCTCGGGTACTCTGATCTCTGGCCCCGGATAAGTGCCATTGTAAGTGAACGCGTGAATTTTGATTCCCGGTACGATCTCGTGAATGGAGATTCCGAGTTCAATATCGAACTCGTGAATTTTCTCGCCCATCTTCGGTGCTTGCCTTGGCGGATAGAGTGGCGCAGTTGCGGCGGGCTGAAAAGCGTTGGCCCAACCTGGAGGGATTGCCGCATGACCCGCTGACTTTGAAGCGGCGGGCGCTGCAAATGCGGTCTGCGGCTGTCCTAGAATTAGCCCCGCGCCGAGAGCAGCACTCCCGGCTGTGGCAATCGACATGAAATCCCTTCGGGAAAGATCCTGGTCTTTTTGCTTTTCACTCATTCGTCATTTCTCCCAAAGGGCAAAGCCATAACTTACCCTCTCCTGATGTAATACGAGCCGGAACACTATTTTGTGACAGTGACCGAGAGGGGTACCGTTTTTAATTCGCCAGCATCTATAAACTGAACCCATATCCTATAATCTCCCACCTCGGGAAAGGTCACATGCACCATTCCCTCATTAGGAAGACCTCCATTCATGGGATGGATATGAATGAGGGAGTCTCCGTCAATGGGTGTGGCGATGACGTGCGCAAAGGCCCCAAGGTAAGGAGTTATGTCTGCCGGGGAGCCGTCACTCTTGGTAAAATTAAGAGTGAGCATCGCCATTTTCCCAGCGTGAAGAGTTTGATTACTAAGTGTTGCAACCGAGCCGGAAAGTGAGCCCATTCGAACGTCGCCGAGAGTTGGCGCGGGCCATTCGGGTTGACCACCTGAAACTTCGATTCTCGTAAAGGAGCTAAATTCTTCGGAATCAACGCTTAGCTCTCCCTGTGCCCACACGAAATAGTTTCCATCTACAAGATAGCTCATGTTCACGTTCCAAACCTTGCCATCAAATTCAGGATGGACGTGTTGGAACTCTTTGAGGGCGGGGTCAAAGGCAATGAAATGAAGTTTCTGTTCATGGCTGACATTGAGTTCCGCTGGGGTCACTACTTTATTTTCTTTGGTGTCGACCAATTGAAAGCTTACTACCGTAGCGCCAGCGGAAATCTTCGCGGGGCTTTCGAGTTCAATTGCAACTCGGCTTTCATCGCCGTGAGCGAAGGCGAAATTGGAGAAGAGGGATAGTGCAAGGACTGGAATCATTCGTAAAAGCTGCATAGCTGTGTCTCCTTAAGTGGTTTCTTATTTGCGTCGAGTGAGTTTTGCGAAAGGTGTGACTCTTTCAGTTGGAAAGAAATCGTTAGCCGGTGCGTCGGCACGCGGGGTAAAGCCAAAAAAAATAAAAAGTACCGAAATCATTCGTAAGTTTCCCGATGCAAATTCTTATTGATAATCTATACTCCCCCATAGTATGTATCAACATCTTATCTAAATTTAAAGAGTTTTAGAGCTATACAGAAGGCATAAAGTGGAAAAACAAATTATCAAGGATGAAAAATGTGGGAACTATAATGCGCCAGATCAAGAGGCAGCCGCCAGTCGCAGCGCGGGGGCTTCCAAAGAAGGAATGCACCCAGATCATTCGGCCTCAAAGAAGCGCATCAATCGCGTTAAGGGCCAACTGGATGCCGTGGCTCGAATGATTGACGAGCGAGAATATTGCCCCGACATCATTCAGCAGATTCGCGCTGCCACAAACGCTCTTCGTGGATTGGAGGCTGAAGTTCTAAGAGGTCACCTTCGGGGCTGCGTGACGAAGGCCCTCCAATCCAACGACTCATTTGAAGTGAACGATAAGATCGAAGAAATTTTGCAGCTCTTAAACAAATAACAACAGGAGAATTTTATGAAAAGGATTTTTATTGTCGGATTGACGCTGAGTTTGTTATCGACCGCTCGTGCTGAGGCTATTCCTCTCAGCAAGGCCGCAGAACTGGGTATTCATAGGATCGAGCGCCTCGTGACTCTAAATAAGATTGATGGAAACTTTGTAAACCATTTTTCAGGAATATCTGCCGAAAGTCTTACGCATAACGCGCCTACAGATCCCGCCTTCAAAGCAAGTGGGCTTCAAGTCCCTGGAGCGGATGGAAAGAGCCACGAAGTAGATATCTTCATGGACGTCACGGGCAAAGCCTTGAGCTACACCGTTATAAACGGTTCGGACTCGGTAAGTGTTCCCACCTGGCCTGATAAAGACCCGGTTTCATTGGGCGAAGATTCCATGCATTATATCCTCGACAACGCGCCGACAACTCCGGCCCTTCAGCCTTTTTATGCGAGCTTTACTAGTCTCGCGTTAACTCAGGGGACGGATGCAAATGGACGAACGATGTCTCGCGCCACAATACGCTCATCCGCGACGAACTTGATCCTAGAAATATTCCTGAATTTCGACGGAACTTTCTCTTCTTACAACATACATTAGGACGCAATAAAAACTTTATGCTGAGACCCAAAATGAAATCTGCTCGCTTCGCCGATATGTTGAAGCCTATTTTTTTCCTTGCCACCTTAATCTTGGTGGGAGCTGAGCCAGCGCGCGCTGGTCAACTGAATTACGGAAAATACTTTGGAATCATCCAGATGGATGGGCAATCAGAAGCAATTGCAGTTTCATTGGATGCATTTATCACGCAGATCAATGATCCCACAGTTTATCCCGCTCTGGATGTGGTTGTACGGGTAAATCTTGGCGGGTACTCAAGCTCAGAGTATGTGGGCTATCACTACTACGATCCGACTTTTAATTTCGAAAAGGGCGTTCTGCAATTAAATGATCCAAAAGATGATCTAACTGCGACCTTGCAAATTACGAATACTGATTCGGAGACGGCTCTGGAAGGCCCAGTCACCCACCGACTTACAAATTCAAAGGGACGGATTCGTGTCGTGATGAAACTGTTTGGTGGCCAGCCGGTGATGCCAACAGAACCACTACAGACAGCACTAAAGGGAGATTATTTTGGCTCTTGTGGAACGGACCAAGCTGAACTTCAAATTGAAACGGCCCGAGGAGTCGGGGCAAGTGCCCCTGGTAATGCACTCTCTGGAGTTTCGATTACAGGACGCCTGGGCTACACGAACGGACCGATTTGTTATCCAGATGCGACGAATAAATTCTGCGCCTTATATCCCTATTCAACCGGAACTTTTTCGCCCTTTACAAACAAACTCAAAATGCAAGGCAAGCTCGGAACATTGGAATGCACAAAGAGCTACGATCAACTCAAGTGCAATGTAATTGGCTTCGACAAGAGTGGCTCCTGCGTATTGACGAAAAAAACATCATCACCCACTGGCCCTGCACAAATTCCCGCGAACCTTTTGTTAAATGTATCGGCTGAGATGAAATTGCCGCTTCCGGCGCCTGCTCCTCCTGGAAACGATGACTTGATAAGCTCGCTGAGTGGAAGCTTCTTTGGTTTTCTTCATTTTGAAAATCGCGACGAATATCAGTTGATGGAGATAGGCGTAGTTGCCACAACTTCGACAGATAATCCGCATATTCAAAATCAAGTCATGGTGGAGCCGACGATTCTGTTGCGCCTTGGTTCTTCGTGGAATTCCACCCCGGCACTGAGCCTTGCATATCCACAGCGAGTATTTTGGCTAAATACGGGCTTTGCATTTCAATCTGTAGGGGGCGATTACTTCGCCGTGATTGGAACCTGGCAGAAGGGCTATGTAAGCGGGATACTCTATTCCCGCTCTTTTGGAAGAGTAGGCACTTTCGAAATGCAGAAAGGCACACCTCCTGAGATTCCGGCGAAGATGGCACTTTTGCCAGATCCATCGGGGGCCTACCGAGGGCCAAGTGATGCTCCATACTTCCTTAAGAGCCTGCGGTCGATTTTAATCGAGATTCCTAACGATACTCAAGGGTCTGACCAAACCGGGGTTCCTCTGGTCGCGCGTTACAGTGGCCCCGGACAGATGACGATGTTTGATTCATCTTCTCTCGATCTCAATACGGGTAGCTTGAGTTTCCTATTTAAAAAACCGGGCGGCGACAGTCTCGTTACCGGAGAGATGGCTCCAAATGGAAATCTAAAACTATTGTGGCCGGTAGGACCTGTGCTCGGAGCGCCGATGTCCGGATATGGCGCATTCACTTACGGCCCTAAGCACTAGAGCAAGGAGAAAAAGATGGCATATGAAACGGGTCGACGAAATTTTCTCTGGACTCTAGGCACTTCTCTAGCCGCATCTTTGCTTTGGAAACCCGACGCCACGGCGGAGCTTCCGCGAGTCGCTGCTGCTTTGAAACCCGAAGCGGGGTCGAATAAATCGCCTAGTTTTGTTTCTGTGAGAGCACCAGGCATTCCCAATCTACCCGGCACCTTGACTGGGAATGTGCGTGAGTTTCAGCTCACAGCCCAGCCGGTAACGATCCAGCTACCCGACATGAGCGATGGGATGGGAATGCAAGGCCGACCAGTAAATGTTTGGGGTTATAATGGCTCGATGATTGGCCCCACGATCGAGGCGGTCGAAGGGGAAACAGTTCGTGTTTTTTTCACCAATAACCTTTCAGAACCAACTACGGTTCATTTTCACGGGATCGAACTTCCGATTGAGATGGATGGAGTGCCCGACTTTTCTCAAGACCCAGTGCCTCCCGGAGGAACATTTGTTTATGAGTTCCCTCTTAACCAGTCGGGAACTTATTTTTATCATTCGCACTATATGCCAGCAAAACAGGTTGGCCTTGGTTTGATGGGCTTCTTCATTATTCATCCCAAAAATCCATCGCCTTCCCAGATTGTCGATCACGACTATGCCTACTTCCTGCATACGTGGAAAGTGAATCCAGGAAGTTCAATTCCGGATACACTCGAAATGAACAACTTTAACTACTTTACGATGAATGGAAGAGTTGGCAATGGCGTCGGTAGTTGGAAACTGCCACCGATGAAAGCCAAGGTTGGCGAGCGCGTCCGGATTCGAGTGACGAATCTAAGCATGCTTACGCATCCGGTACATCTTCATGGCCATACTTTCTTGATCACTGATTGGGGCGGGGGCTTTCTTCCTGATCATCAGCAAATTAAGGCAAATACAATCAGTGTAAGCTCCGCTGAGGTTCGAGCACTGGAGTTCACGGCGAGGGCGCCAGGGAACTGGATGTTTCATTGCCATTTTACTCACCACACGATGAACGATATGGATCGGCCTCCGCTTCCTGGGTCACCGCCGATGGAAGGGATGTCGAATATGGACATGGGTGGAATGTCTACCTGGATCAATGTCACCGCTTGATCGTATAAACTCTTTCATAATCACGGCGGCGGCGGGCGTCCTTAGCTCCTGTAGTTACTCGATTCAAAAGAATCCGGTTCCAAGTATTCCTTCCGCACAGAATTATAAGCAAAGCGAGCTCGGCTTTGGAAATGTCTACAGCCGAGTGATTCGGCCAAACTGTATTGGCTGTCATGGGAACGGCGGAGGTGTTAATCTTGAATCCTACGCGAACATAAAAGCCAACCTCACAAAAATTTATCAGGCCGCGATTGTTGAGCGTAAGATGCCTAAAGCGCCAAACGCACCTCTCAGTGCCGATGATTTGGGTCTACTCAATGCGTGGATTCAAGCGGGCGCTCCAGAAACCGCTCCGGGAGGAGAGCCAGGGCCAACGCCGATTCCGCTTGGGCCAAACTTTGCCTCAATCAAATACAACATTCTCGATTCTAAGTGTCTGCTTTGCCACGCTCCCGGCAAACCCGTCGCACGTATTCCACTCGTCACGAAGGATGATCTTCTAAACAGTCCACTCGACCTAGTTTTGCCTGGAAATCCTGATGAGAGCGGAATAATGCTCGCCATTCGTGGAGTAAATCCTGAAAAACTAATGCCTCCCCCGAAAGATGCGAACGGCAGCCCAACTGGATTCACAAAACTCTCAGCTCAAGAAATTAATGCTATTGCTCAGTGGATTACTAATGGCGCGAACGATTAAAGAAGGGATCAAGATCGTGTTATTGAAATCAATCATTGCCATAACTTTCTACTTTCCTCTGCTCGCCTTTGGCGCGGTTGTTCAAATGGACATCGTAAAGGACACGAGCGAAGTCACCTTTTTGGCCGTCGGACGACCAAGCGCCATCAAAATTAGAGGTGAAAAAGGAAAGCCCGAGGGGCATCTTAATTTTTCTCCTGATGGTAAAAGCGACGGAGAATTCAAACTGGATCTGGATCAATTTGTCACCGGCATTTCGATGCGTGATCACCACATGAAAGAGAAATACTTAGAAACCCAAAAGGATGGGAATCGCTTTGCCATTATCAAAATCATGAAAATTGATTTTCCGGCCGATTTTTGGTCTTCGAAAAAGACGGGAGAATATCCTTTCTCCGGAAAACTCACTCTGCACGGAATGACAAAAGAAATAACCGGCAAGGTAAAGATCGACGAAAGAAAGCCTGACTCATTCAGGGGGAATTCGAATTTTTCTATCAAGCTCACTGACTACGGAATTCAAATTCCCTCCTTTTCTGGAATCACAGTTGCCGAAAGCGTCGAAATCCAGGTGAATTTCAATGCACAGCCATCAGGGGTGAAATGACGTTGATCCGTCTGCCCGCTTTATTTTTTCTCGTTTGCAACCTGTGGCTCTCAAAAGTTGCGTTTGCTTACCCTGAACTCTCGCGGCACGGATACACGAACTGCACGGCTTGCCATCTAAGTCCATCGGGCGGCGGGCTTCTGACCCCTTATGGTCGAGAGCTTTCAAAAGAAGTCGTAAGTACCTGGGCCAAGGATGGTGAACAGGCGTTCGCTTACGGAGCGTTCACGCCTAACGAGAAGGTGCTTCTTGGGGCCTATATCCGTGGACTTCAAGCATATCGAGAAGATCCCGATACAAAAGCCGCTCGAATCATTCTCATGCAGGCTGATGCAGAGGGCGGCTATAATGCCGAAAAATGGGCGGTCGCAGGAAGCTTAGGACGCCAAGAAATCCGTTCGGGCTTGAAATCGGACAGTCGGCTGTTCAGCCGGCGGCACTACGCGCTTTACCGACCAACTGACAAATTGAACATCCGCGCCGGAAAGTTCTTACGAAATTTCGGCCTCAACGATGCCAACCACAACATCTATGTTCGCAAAGATTTGGGCTTCGGCTTCGACACTGAAACCTACAACGTAGAGCTTTCTTACCTCGGCGACTCGTTTACTTCTTATCTCACGTACCTCGATGGGAATTTTGTCCAAGACCCGTATGCGCTACTCAAGGAAAAGGGCCTTTCTTGGTCGCTCAGTTACTTCTTTTTTGAAAAAGAAAAAGTAGGTGTAAGCGCCTATCGAGGCGAAGATGACACGAATGAACGCTGGATTGCGGGTCCTTGGTGGGTCTTAAGCTTTACTCCAAAACTGTTTTTACTTTCAGAAATAGATTTTCAAGAAAAGAAGACAAAAGCCACGTCGATCACTCAGCGTGGCTATGTTATGAGTCATAGGCTTGGCTTCGAGGTCGTACAGGGGCTGATACCCTTCGTTTCATTCGATAAGAAGTATCTCGACCGAAATGATCCAGCGACCGAGCAGGACGCCTACGGCGTGGGACTCCAATTTTTTCCACGGCCCCATTGGGAAATCGTAACGAGCTGGCAAAAAGAGAAGCTTATCTTGAGCCAGCGAAACTCGGACCTTTTGTGGTTAATGCTGCACTTTTACCTCTAGGGGACCTATGAAAACGGATCAGGGCTCTTGCTGTAGTCACAAGCATCACCAAGGCGTTGAGAAGAAAACCATTCAGAGTGATGAGTTCACCGATCCCGTTTGCGGGATGAAGGTGCGGCCAGAGAGCGTCAAGGGAAAGTCGGATTTCAAGGGAGAGACGTACTATTTTTGCAGCGTGAAGTGCAAAACAAAGTTCGATGCTGATCCCAATGCATACCTGAACAAGAAACCGGCGCCTCCGCGAGCCGAAGCAAAAAGCATTGAATATACTTGCCCCATGCATCCTGAAGTTCGTCAGATGGGTCCGGGGAATTGCCCGATCTGTGGGATGGCGCTTGAGCCAGTAACGATCTCGCTCGATCATGAGGAAGACAATAGCGAATACCTCAGTATGAAGAGACGCTTTTGGGTGTCGGTCGCTCTTACAGTTCCACTCCTCGCGATCACTATGGGAGGCCGGAACATAGTTCATTCGGCGCACGCGATCCTTAGCTACTTGGAATTGGCCTTTGCCACGCCCGTTGTGCTTTGGGGTGGATGGCCGTTCTTTGAGCGCTTTTGGCAATCCATGCGCAATCGAAATCCAAATATGTTCACGCTCATTGGCCTCGGAGTTTCCGTGGCCTATATCTTTAGTATCATAGGTCTCTTCTTCCCCGCACTTTTTCCCGCTTCCTTTCAAGATCCAATGACAGGGCAAGTAGGACTCTATTTTGAACCTGCGGCAGTGATCGTGGCGCTCGTACTTCTTGGGCAGTTACTTGAGCTTCGGGCTAGAAGCCAGACAGGAGCCGCGATCAAAGCACTTCTTGGGCTTTCTCCTAAAACGGCCAGAAGACTGAATGAGAATGGCGCGGAAGAGGAAATTTCGATTGAAGAAATTAAAGTTGGCGATCTACTTCGAGTGCGTCCAGGCGAAAAAATTCCTGTCGATGGCGTTGTAGTCTCGGGGTCAAGTTCCGTTGACGAGTCAATGGTAACTGGCGAGTCGATCCCCGTGGAAAAGACAGCGAATGCAAAAATGATCGGTGCCACGATCAATGGGACCGGATCGCTCGTCATTCGCGCGGAGAAAGTGGGTAAAGACACGCTTCTTTCGCAGATCGTGCAAATGGTGGCCGATGCCCAGCGCTCAAGAGCTCCGATTCAAAAATTGGCCGATCAGGTGTCGGCCTACTTCGTGCCTACGGTGATTTTCGTAGCAATAATTTCTGCGGTCATATGGGGAGTCTTTGGTCCTGAACCAAGGCTTGCTTATGCAATTGTGAATGCCGTGGCAGTTCTCATCATCGCGTGTCCATGCGCGCTTGGCCTTGCAACACCTATGTCGATCATGGTCGCCACGGGTCGAGGCGCAAAGATGGGCGTGTTGTTTAAGAGCGCCGAAGCGATTGAACTCATGCGCAAAGTAAATGTGCTCGTTGTCGATAAGACTGGCACATTGACGGAAGGAAAACCAAAACTTACGAGCGTCAAATCCACTGGTGGCTTAAGCAAAGAAGAAATCTTGAAGATCGCCGCCAGTCTTGAGCGCGAAAGTGAGCACCCGCTGGCAGAAGCGATTGTCAAAGGTGCGACGGAGAAAAAAATTGCTTTCGAGAACGTAGAAAATTTCCGATCAATCACGGGCAAGGGCGCGATAGGAAGAGTCAGTGGGCACGAAATCGCTATCGGGAACCGTCCTCTACTGGAAGACCTTGGGATTTCGGTCAGCGAATTCGACAAGGTGACCGATGCTCTTCGGGATGAAGGTCAGACGGTCATGTTCGTGGTTCGCGACAATGCCCTCGTGGGATTCATCGGTGTGGCGGACCCAGTTAAGGATTCGGCGACGGATGCGATTCGGGCGCTTCAAGCTTCAGGCTTAAGAGTCGTCATGCTCACCGGCGACAACAGGCGCACGGCTCAGGCAGTTGCAAAAAAAGTGCATGTCGATGAAGTTATCGCAGACGTTTTGCCGCAACAGAAAGCGGAGATCGTCAAAAAGCTCCAGGCTGAAGGCAAGATTGTTGCGATGGCGGGAGATGGAATCAACGATGCTCCGGCACTCGCCCAAGCCCATGTTGGCATAGCGATGGGCTCAGGCACTGATGTCGCAATGAAGAGCGCCGGTGTCACGCTTGTGAAAGGCGATCTTAAAGGTATCGTGCGGGCGCGCGACTTAAGTTTAGCGACGATCCGAAACATTAAACAGAACCTCTTCTTCGCCTTCATCTACAATGCCCTTGGCGTTCCAGTTGCGGCGGGAGTTCTCTATCCAGTTTTAGGCATTCTTCTTAGTCCCATGTTCGCAGCACTTGCGATGAGTTTGAGTTCTGTCTCCGTGATCGGAAATGCGCTGCGCCTTCGGAGTTTTAAATCGTCTTGATTGGGGTGCGGCAAATTTTTCGTTTGCGAAAAAACGCCTGAAAATTCATAGATGCCCCTCATCGTTATTCTAATATCTAAGACGAAAACCGCAAGGAAGACAAACCAACTCACGCCTATGCATATTGAATTCGCATCTGCTTAAATGCCAGCGTTGCCTCGGTCACGAGAATTCCCGCAAGTGTCGCTCCAAGAAGCCACGCCAGCGCAAACCCAAGAACAATTTCGGCGCCAAAACAAAAAAATACGACTAGAGAGGCTAGGCCCAACAGGGCAATTGGCGAATAGCCAGTTTTTCTCATTTTCTTGAGTTCGGAGTTCGACAAAATAAATCCTGCCACTAAGGTCGTGAGACCGAGGAACAGAGCACCACAAACTGCCATGCAGATCGTCATTCCATAGCCCATAAACGCCTGCATAACGATATCGCCTCTTCCCATGCCAAATTGCGAACAAAGAATAAGCGACAGGCTTCCTACAATAGCGTGGATGCTGCCGAGTTTACTGAGCACGAGCCAAACACTTGGGTTTAGATCTCGATGCACGAAACCAAAAATTGCTTCGCGAATAGCCAATGGAGGTGAAACTTCAGGCGCACTCATGAAGAGCGTGAAATCTTCGGCCCATTCTTTTGCATCGATTTTCTCTTTCATCTTATTCTCCGGACTTTACTAGCAAGGATTTAAGACTCTTGATTCCGCGACTCACAAGCTTACGAACATTTCCTGGGCTCGTCTCCAATTGGGTTGCGATCTCCTCATAAGAAAGCTCTCCAAAATACCGCATTTCTACGGCCAGGCGCTGTGTCTCAGGAAGTTTCGAAAGTTCAGGACGTGGAAATGGGGTTAGAGGTTCGTCAGTCTCGGATGCCTGAAAAGTTTCTTCCCTAAATTCAGAATTGAGCGCGTTGCGTTTTTGGGCCTTATGCCAATCGAGGAGCACCGATCTTACGACCGTAAAAAGCCAGGGTGCAAAGGTATAGGTCGAGTTGAATTGTGCCTTTGACCGATGAAGCTTCATGAATGACGCCTGAAACACGTCATTGGCCGCGTGCGGGTCGTTGAGCCTTTTACGGAGATACCCATAGACTCGATCGGAGTAACGCCGATAGAGCCGATTAAAAGCATCTTCATGGCCTTCTTGATAGAGCACCATTAGTTCCTCATCTGTAAGCTGATCTAGCTTTTCGTTCATTCACATCCCCTAATACGATGCCGACATCTAGATTGTGACAAGGGGGCTGAAGAAAGTCAAAATATCGCGTGATATCAACGACATAAAATAGTTGTCACAAACCACCTATTTGGATCGTATTAGAGGTCATGAAGATAAGTCAGGTGACGCTCCTTCTAGCTATTGGACTCATGTCGGTTGAATCGCTCAGTGGCGAATGCCTGACCTTTGATTCCTTTATAAAGACGGCGCGCGAGCAAAATTTATCACTTAAAGTTGAATTGGCAAAATCCGAATCTTCCCGCGCAAATTCAAAAGGTCTCGCCATTCCTCCTCCGATGGTGGGTTACATGCGAATGACGGATCAAAGCGGTAGCTCAGCGGGCGGCTTTGAAGTCGACCAGTCGATTCCGTTTCCGACTAAACTTTCTCACGATCGCTCTGCGAGGAAGTTTGAGGCTGAGGCACAAGAAGAATCTCGGTTAGGAATGGAGTCCGAGATTCTTGGTCAAGCGAGACTTCTCTATTTCAATCTATGGGCTAGCCAACAGCGGAAAGATGCACTTAAAGAAAAAAAGAATGCGATTGAAAATCACATCCGGCTCGCGCGTGCGGGAGTGAGAGGCGATAGTTTTTTAAGAATTCATATTTTGAAAGCAGAATCGGACCTAGATCTTTTGGAAAACGAAATTCTGACTTCCGATCAGGAAATTCTGGAAAGACAGGCCGCTGTTGCCGAATTTTTAAATGTCGACCCGTCCTCGTTTCATCCGGACCTTGAAGAACCGCCAGCGGCAACATTGCCAAGTGACGACGCGCTGGGCTCATCGCATCAACTAGAGGCCGCAAGGCTTTCTTTCGAGAGTTTTAAATCCAGGGAACAAGGGGCAAACGCAACTTGGTTTCCAGACCTCTATTTGCGATACAAAGAAATTGGTCAAACTCAGTTGATGCCAAAGACTTCGGAAGTCATGGTGGGAGTGACCCTTCCATTCTTGTTTCCTTGGGAGCCTTCCGCTGCTTCATCAAGGGCCACCGCTTTAAAGCTTCAATCGGAGCTAGAGTTTGAGCGAGAAAAACGAAAAGTCGGCACCCAGAGAAGCGTTCTCATGGCAAGAGCATCGGCGTTCCAAAAACAACTCGATAATGTCAGTCAACGGCTTCTTCCGAGAGCAGAGAAGCGCATGAAGCTCGTTCACAATCTAGCCCCTCGCGACATGGAAACGCTTCAAGACCACCGCGAAACAATGGAAGCATTTCCTGATTTAAAATTGAAAGCCTTGGAATTGCGAGCGCAGTATGAGGCAACAATCGCGGAACTTCAGAAATATGAACGAGGCCGGAAATGAAAGCCAAATGGATAGTCGCCGTTTTTGTCATCGCGATCATAGGTTTCTTAGGGGCACGATATTTTGCGAATAACTCCACCCCGAAAGTAAAGAGTTCGGTTGCGGTGAGCGAAGGGCAAACCCACTGGACTTGCCCAATGCACCCACAGATTCAAGCTGAGCACTCGGGTGAGTGCCCCATTTGCCACATGAAGTTGATCCAGGTAAAGGCGGCGGGCCAGGCGGAGAAAGCGGTAGTACAGACCGAGAATCGCGCGCCGGTTCAAGCGACCAACGATCAACTAAATCTTATTGGAATACAAAGATTTGAGGTCGAGAAAATGGACCTGAAAGTACGCATCCCTTTTTCGGGGCGTTTTATGTCTTCTTCGTCGGTCGTCTTTCAAATTTATGAGAGCGACCTTCGTTACATTAGGCCGGGACTTTCCTTTAAGGGAGAGAGCAGCTTTTTCTCCGAAGAAGAAGTCTTAGGAGTGATTTCGTCCGTTGATTCCATTGTCGATCCTACTAGCCGAACGGTCAGAGTTGTTGGCAGCGTTCGTAAAGGCCCTAAAGGGATCGCTTCAGAGACCGGATTTCGTGGCGAAATAGAGTTGAATCTCAAAGACCGCGTGGCTATCCCAGAGAGTTCCGTTCTACACACTGGAAATGGAGATCTCGTTTATCTATTTACGGATGAAAGCAAACTCACTGCGAAGGCCGTGAATCTTGGCCTTAAATCAGAGGGTTTTTACGATGTCCTAGCTGGCGTCAAGCCCGGCCAAGTCATTAGCTCTGGGCCAAACTTCCTCATCGATTCCGAAAGTAAAATTCGAGCCGCATCGTTACAGCCGGAAGATCAAGGAGGAGCTCCCGGTAAACCGGCGACTCCTTCCTGTCCCAGCGATCAACATTGGGACATCCCAATGTCGATGTGTATGCCCGGCAAGGCAAAACAATGATCGCAAAAATCATATCCTTTTCTGCCCATAACCGATTCCTAGTAATCGCGGTAAGTTTCGTCCTTGTTATGCTTGGCGTTTATTCTCTGAAACATATTCCGCTCGATGCCATTCCTGACCTTTCCGACACCCAAGTTATCATTTATTCAAAGTGGGACCGCTCTCCCGATATAGTCGAAAATCAAGTCACCTATCCAATTGTTTCGTCTATGCTCGGAGCTCCGAAGGTTAAATCCGTTCGAGGATTTTCTGACTACGGATTCTCGTATGTCTATGTCATTTTTGAGGACGGTGTGGATCTCTATTGGGCCAGAAGCCGCGTTCTGGAAAGCATGAACCGGATCTCGTCGCAGATACCAGCTGGCGTAAAAACTGAGATAGGACCAGACGCAACGAGTATCGGATGGGTTTACCAATACGCGCTTCGCGATGAATCCGGACGATTCAATTCAGCGGATCTTAGGTCAATGCAGGATTGGCTCATTCGCTTTCAACTTCAAAGTGTTCCAGGAGTCGCCGAGGTCGCGGCTGTGGGCGGATTCGTAAAGCAATACCAAGTAAAAGTCGATCCAACGAAGCTTGCTCTTTATCAGATCACGATGAATCAGGTACTTGAGGCCGTAAAGCAATCCAATCAAGAGAGCGGCGGTCGAACGATTGAATTTTCCGGGACCGAGGCAATGGTTAGAAGTCGCGGCCTCGTTGATAAGGTCGAGGACATTGAGAACGCCGTCGTTAATTATAACCCAAGAAGCCGTGCTCCCATTCTTGTAAAGCAAGTTGCAACTGTTTCGGTCGGTCCTGAAATGCGCCGAGGAATCACAGACTTTAATGGGCTCGGTGATACGGTTGGCGGAATCATTGTGATGAGGCAAGGAGAAGATGCTCCGGCTGTAATCGCGCGCGTGAAAGCAAAGCTCGCAGAAGTTCAAAAGTCGTTGCCCGACGGAGTAAAGATTACTTCTGTTTATGATCGCTCTGAACTTATTGACCGCGCGATGGAAACTTTAAGAGGAACACTTCTCGAAGAGCTTATTATCGTAAGTCTGATTATTCTTATTTTTCTTTGGCACGTTCCTTCCGCGATTGTGCCTATCATGACGATTCCGATTTCGGTGCTTCTAGCGTTCATCCCGCTTTATTTCATCGGTCAGAGTTCGAATATCATGTCGCTTTCTGGAATTGCGATTTCCATTGGCGTGCTCGTAGACGGTGCAATCGTTGAAGTCGAAAATGCTTACCGAAAAATTCAGCACTGGCATGAGGGAGGCGGAAAAGGCAATTTTTTTGATGTGCGGCTTGATGCTTTAAAGGAAGTTGGCCCTTCGGTGTTCTTTTCCCTTCTGGTCATTGCAATCGCGTTTATCCCAATTTTTACTCTCGTCGATCAAGAAGGCCGGCTCTTTCGTCCTTTAGCGATGTCCAAGAATTTTGCGATGGCAATCGCAGCACTTCTAGCCATCACGCTCGACCCGGCAATGCGTATGCTTTTTGCGAGGGCCGATAAATTTCAGTCACCAAATAAGTGGCTGAATCGGATCGGCAATACTCTTTTTGTCGGAACATATTATTCTGAGAAAAAACATCCAATCACTCGGCGACTCTTTAGGATCTATGAGCCCGCACTTAATTTCGTTCTACAGCACAAGAAGCTGACTCTGGCAGTAGCTCTGGTGGGCGTGCTCTCTGTCATCCCAGGGTTCATGATGCTCGGGTTGGAGTTTATGCCAACTCTCCATGAAGGAAGCCTTCTTTACATGCCTACGGCCCTCCCTGGTATTTCTGTCAGTGAGGCTCAGCGAATCCTCACGATTCAAGGTCAAGTGCTAAAGTCTTTTCCCGAAGTCGATACCGTTTTTGGAAAGGCTGGGCGCGCTGAGACCTCGACCGATACAGCTCCACTTAGCATGGTGGAAACCACGATTGTGTTAAAGTCAAAATCCGAGTGGCGGAAAGAACGCCGCTGGTTTTCGTTTCTGCCGGAAATTGCTAAAGGCCCGTTCCAACGAATCTGGCCCGAAACAATCAGTGAAGAAACGCTCACTGATGAAATGAATGAGAAATTGAGCTTTCTTGGAATGCCGAACATTTGGACCATGCCGATCAAAAATAGAATCGACATGCTCTCAACGGGCATTAGAAGCCCCATCGGGCTGAAAATATTTGGTCCTGATTTAAAAACAATCCAAGCTATCGGCGAAAACATTGAGCGTGAACTTAAATCACTCGATGGCACGCGGACTGTTGTCGCAGAGCGGATCGCAAGTGGCTATTTTCTGGATTTCGATTTTGATAGGGAAAAACTAAAAACTTACGGCTTGTCGCTAAAAGACGCGCAAGATCAGGCGATGACCGCGATTGGCGGAGAGAACGTGTCACAGATCCTTGCGACCCGCGAGCGATATCCCATTCAGGTGCGGCTTGCTCCAAGTTTTAGGCAAGACATTGAATCAACAAAGCGAGTTCTCATTACCACGGCGATCGGCGCTCAGATTCCACTAAGTGAAATTGCTAAAGTTCATTTTCAAAATGGCCCGTCAATGATCCGCGACGAAAATGCTTCTCTGGTCGGATACGTTTATGTCGATATTGATTTGCAATCAGTCGATATTGGTACCTATGTCGAGAAGGCAAAAGAACGTCTCGCACAAAAGGTGAAATTGCCAGAGGGGTATCTCCTAAGTTGGAGTGGACAGTTCGAAAACATGGCGAGAGTGAAGGAGCGCCTAAAGGTCGTAATTCCAATCACTCTTGCGCTGATCATTTTCCTTCTCCACCTCAATACAAAGTCCTGGGTGAAAACAACCATCGTACTGTTAGCGGTGCCGTTCTCTCTTATCGGGGCGGTTGGGTTCATGCTTCTCCTTGGCTACAACCTTTCCATTGCCGCTTGGGTCGGCATGATCGCGCTCCTCGGGCTCGACGCAGAAACTGGCGTTTTCATGCTCATGTACCTTGATCTCTCTTTCGACGAACGGGTAAAAAAAGGAGAGATGAGATCTCTAGTCGATCTGAAGAGCGCCGTGGTTGAAGGTGCGGTTCATCGAGTTCGACCAAAACTCATGACCGTCGCTGCGCTCTTTATGGGGCTTGTTCCGATCATGTGGTCTATCGGCGCGGGCTCGGATGTGATGAAACGAATCGCCGCCCCGATGATCGGCGGTCTGGTTACGTCCTTTCTTTTGGAGCTACTGATTTACCCGGTCGTATTTTATTTGTGGAAAGAAAAAAACGCATTTCTCTCAATCAACAATTAAGGAGGCCCCATGAAGTTCATCATTGTAATCGCATCGCTCATTTTCAGTTTTCAATTCGCTAGTGCCGTATCAAATGAAAGTGGGCAGATCGTCGAGTTGAAAGTAACTGAGAAGGGATTTGTGCCAGAAAAAGTCGATGTGAAACCTGGAACGTCAGTAGTCCTAAAAATAACGCGAAAAACGGATAACACTTGCGCCAAACAGATCAAGATTTCCTCCCGAAACATCAAGAAAGACCTGCCACTCGATAAAGCAGTAAGCATTGATCTTGGAAAGCTAGAAAAGGGCGACATCACCTTCGCCTGCGGCATGGACATGATGACCGGCCATATTATCGTTCAGTGACGAGCCCTGCGTTGGGGCAAAACAGATGGTTGCTTCCCCCGACCTATAAGCAGCAATTATCCTGGCGAAGCCGTAGAACTCGATTACAAGTGGGTCTTTACTCACGCGCGACAGTTCCTTGATGGAGGCGGCGCTTTGGAATAAGGCAAAAATTCTCGGAATGGCGCCGACAGTGGCCAGACGTGAGTCGCGGTGATGACCTGCCCGGTCATTTGCATTGTTCATAAGTTCAAAACATGTGGGAGTGGAAAAGGCGATCGGTT
>JANXMF010000031.1 GCA_025354795.1 Pseudobdellovibrionaceae bacterium | reverse complement strand
AAAACAAAAAACATACGACCTTTTTTGTAAAAAAGGAGAACGTCAAGGCAATCAAAGCTGAAGTCAAAGCCTACAAGGAGCTAAAATCGCTCATCGAGGAATGGGTTGCATTAAGCACTGAGCTTTCCAATCACAGACTCGTTGCAAAAAAAGAGGCCACATGACTTCCGCCGAGCTGTACTAGTCTTCCGATTGGGCTCCGCCAATAAAGCCAAAGTGGCCATCGCAAACCGGCTTGCTCGCGCAATTTATAAAATCTTAGGAGGAGCGCCGTTCAAGGATATCGGTTACATGCGCGGAGACCCCCACGAAGAGCAGGTCCGCAGGCTTGTTGCGCAACTCAAGAATCTAGGCGTGGATATCAAACATCATAACCATCAAATGATCGTAGAAACCGTTCGCAAGGTTAGCGTCGAGAAAACAGGAATCGTGCAAAACTAAGACGCACGAAAAAAAATCGAAACTGCGGCGTGATGCCGCCAATTGACAGCTGCGCTGGCCGACATTGGACAGCCACGTCTTCGCACGAAATTTACTTACTGGGCAAAGGACCGCCTTATGCTCGCGAAGGAGAAAATCAAAACTCAGGTTCAAGATTTGGGCGACAAGGATATTGACGAGATAGCACTGATCGATCGAATCCAGAGCGTTGTCGCAAGAGTCGAGCAGATTCCCAAAGATGCGCAGAGACCTATTTTGAAGGAGCTGATTCACAACATTGAAATCCACACGACGAAGCTCAGGATCGGACTCTACTCGCCAATCAAACTGACACACGATACCCCAGAAATGCAAAAGGCCACCGGAACCGATGGCCTCACCTTAAAACCGAATTCTAAACACTCCGAATCTTCCCTCATCCCCTTCGACCCGTCCCGGCGTGCCGGTTCGAGTACTGTTGGGAATGGTGCCCCGGGCCAGACTTGAACTGGCACGTCAGTGTGACCCAACTCAGGATTTTAAGTCCTGTGCGTCTACCAATTTCGCCACCGGGGCCTTGTGCGTAAAGCACTAAAAAGTGACTTTGCGCGGGCCATCTGTCAATCTCCGTGTGATATGAATGCAAAGCGGAAATGGCTTAAAGATTCCTTGCGTCTTGGCCGGAACTTAATTCTAGAGCAGCGCATCCTTTTGGCGTGCCTCATCGCGCTGAGCTGTTTTTTGAATATTATGACTGAAGACATGCTCCAGGGCTCCTCAATTGAGGAGAATTCACGCTGGGTTTTGCAATTGGGGCTGGGGCTGTGGGATTTGTGCGAGAATATATTGCTGATTTTGATTTTGAGCTGGGCGCTGCCGAATGCGCGACGAATCACGGAGCCGTCACTGCTGGAGCAGCCGTTCACGACTCCTTATTTGGGTAGCTTTTTTGGCGAATACCTGCGGGTACTCGCGCAAATTCTGATGTGGGGGCTGCTCTTGATCATCCCCGGCATTTTTCGCTATTTCCAGCTGATTTTTGTGGCCTTTATTACGCTCTTTTCGCGCGAGTATCGGGCGGGAAAAGTAGATGCACTTAAACTCTCAGAAACCCTTGCCAAGGGTCGCATGGGACAGATTTTTATGGCGCTCGCTTTGACCACAGCGGTGCAGCTGGTGTTTGAGTTCAGCCCCCAGCTCCTCGATCTTTTGCATAATTATCCGGTGCGAATCCTCGTTGCACTGATCAATTCGCTGGTGGCCGTTTGGGGCTACAGCTTGATTTATTTGCTTTTTGAACAGGCCATGAGCGAAGCCGGGAGAACCCATGAATGATCTGACTTTCACCGCGCGCGGTATTTTGCAACGCGGCCGCGGATTGACGTTTGACGATGTTTTGATTGTGCCATCTAAGTCCGAAGTGCGCTCGCGCAAAGATCCGGCACTTGAAACGCGGGTGACCCGCCACCATCGCATCGCACTTCCATTTATCAGTGCAAATATGGACACGGTCACGGAGAGCGGGATGGCGATTGCCATGGACAAGCTCGGCGGCCTTGGAATTCTCCATCGTTTTATGACGATCGAGCAGCAAGTGGAAGAAGTCCACAAGGTGCGGGCAGAGGGATGTACCCGTATTGCCGCGAGCATCGGGGTCAACGAAGAAGGCCAGGAGCGGGCCAAAGCTCTGGTTGCTGAAGGCGTTAATATTTTAACCATTGATATTGCCCATGGACATTCGCTGGCCATGATTGAAACGCTGAAGTGGTTAAAAGATAAATATTCGGAGCGCGTGGATTTGATCGCGGGCAATGTCGCCACACCTGAGGGCTGCCGTGAATTGATCGAAGCCGGGGCCGATGCAATCAAGGTTGGAATCGGACCGGGCTCGATGTGCACCACGCGCATTATCACAGGGTGCGGAGTGCCGCAACTGACCGCCGTCGCTTGGTGCGTGGAGGTCGCGCATGCGCTCGATGTACCGGTGATCGCTGACGGCGGTCTAAAAAATTCGGGCGATATTGTTAAGGCGCTGGCCGCGGGTGCGGAGACGGTGATGCTCGGATCGTTGCTCGCCGGCAGTCTCGAAACTCCGGGGCCGATTCATTACGGCCGCAAATATTATCGTGGCATGGCTTCGCGCGCGGCGCAGGTGTCGTGGCGCGGCGGCTTGCCTGAGGGCATGGCGCCAGAGGGAGAATCGACCAGCATTCCGGTGAAGGGTCATGTCAAAGATGTGATTGGGGAGTTGTCCGGCGGACTGCGCAGTGGCATGAGCTACATCAACGCCAACGATATTGGCGAGCTGACTGAAAAAACCCGTTTTATGGAAATGTCGGGCGCAGGCGTTTTTGAATCGCGTGCGCACGGAGCGACCGGCCGATGAATGCGATTGGCGTGTTTGATTCCGGGGTCGGCGGATTAACCGTGCTAAAAGCACTCAAGGCGCGCTGGCCAGCTGAAAACTTTGTTTATTTAGCGGACACTGCGCGACTCCCCTACGGCAGCAAATCGTTAGGCACCATCCATAACTACTGCACACAAAACATAAATTATTTACTTACGTTCGGGCTTAAGGCGGTGGTGGTGGCGTGCAATTCGGCGTCCACCGCGATTTTGGAAAAACCGCTCGCGTGCTCGGTGCCGATCCTCAATGTGGTCGCGCCCGGTGCGCGCAAGGCGGTCGAGATTTCCACGCGCCAACGCATCGGCGTGCTGGGCACTCGCGCCACGGTATATAGCAAAGCCTACGTACATGCGATTTTGCGCTTGTCCCCCGACGCAATGGTGACACAGGCTCCCTGCCCGCTGTGGGTGCCGCTAGTCGAAGAGGGTTGGATCGACGATCCGATCACAAACCTAATTATTTATCGCTATGTCGGCGCGATTTTGAAGCATCAGATCGACACGATTATTCTGGGCTGCACCCACTATCCGGTGTTAAGAAATTCGATCGTGAAAGTTGTGGGCAGCGAAGTGGCACTGGTCGATTCAAGTCTCGGATTGATTGAGGACCTCGAGAAACTCAAAATTTGCAACGAAGAGAAATCAAACATCGGAAAGATTAAACTTTTGTGCACCGATTTTTCGCCGCGGATGGAAGAGACCTTTCGGCTGTTGCTGGCGGAAACCGAGTACGATTCGCTAGAGTTAATCGACCTCAATGCGGAGCACCTTGGTTAGCCCTCTGGACTAAGTCCGGTTTGCGAATCACAGCGTTTCATCGCGAGAAACCGACTCGGCAACGACTCATTCTTTTCGGATGAAATCTTTATGTCGCCAACTAAACGTCAATTTTTGGCCGTAAACACCGTCTTCACGTCGGTAAATTCAAATGCGCCTTCGCGGCCCAATTCACGGCCCAGACCGGAATCTTTGACCCCGCCGAAGGGCACCGTCGCATCTGAGCGCACGAAATCGTTGATAAAGACCATCCCTGCTTGAATTTCTGTACGCGCCAAAGTTTGCGCGCGAGCCATGTCGCGGGAAAAGACCGCGCCGCCCAAGCCATAGAGCGATTGATTGCACAAGCGGATCGCGTGATCTTCGTTATCGGCGATGATGACGGCGGCGACGGGTCCGAAAAGTTCTTCGTCAAAAGCAGGTTGTCCGGGCTTAACGCCGGTGAGCAGCGTGGCGGGGTAAAAGTAGCCTTTGCCTTCGGGGATTCTTCCGCCGAGTGCGAGAATCGCTCCCTTGGAGACGCTGGCTTCGACCTGGGCGTGGAGCTTGCTGCGCAAATCTTGGCGCGCCAAAGGCCCGAAGTCCGCCTTTTCCTGCATAGGATCGCCGAATTTTTTGCCCGCTAGAATCGCCTTAAAACGTTGGACGAATTCTTTCTCGTTGCGGCCGGTAACAATAAAACGTTTAGCTGAAACGCAACTTTGGCCGGCATTGAGAAGGCGGGAGGTGGCGCAAACTTTGGCGGCAAGTTCGAGGTCGGCATCGTCGAGAATCACGTAGGCATCGCTGCCGCCGAGCTCGAGCACGCATTTTTTTAAGTTCGCGCCCGCCAATTTACCCACTTCAGATCCAGCTCCGCGCGAGCCCGTCAGGGAGACTCCGCGCACGCGGGGGTCGGCGATGATCGCCGAGATCATGGGGACCTCAATGCGGAGATCTAAGTATAGACCGGCGGGCAAAGCCGCCGCGAATAGTTTCTCGATCCAAGCGGCGGAGCCCCAGGTCGAGGGCGCATGTTTGATCAGCACAGAATTGCCTGAGAGTATCGCCGGTACTGCAAAGCGCAGCACCTGCCATAACGGAAAATTCCACGGCATAATACCAAGAAGTACACCCATCGGTTCGCGCGTAACCGAGAATCCGGTGGTTAAGGAGTATTCAAGCTCGCTTTGCCAACGCGGATAGAGTTCGCGCAACGTCTGACAACTCGCTACGCACTTGTCGATTTCCGACTGGGAATCACGCCGAGGTTTGCCCATTTCCCGCGTCATCAAATCCGCCAGCTCCACGCGCGCACCGTGTAGCCCGATTTCAAGCCGCTCGATTCCTCGCACCCTTTCGCGCAGTGAAACCTTGCGCCACTGGGCAAACGCCATGGAGCTTTGCTTTAATTTTTCTTGCACGACAGCTGGTGAGTGTAAACTGTATTCTGCCAAAACCTCTTCGGTAGCAGGATTGATGGTTTTCATAAGCCCTCCAACTTCTTATCTTGTCCGGGCAGCCATGCGGTGATGATTGAGCGCATGGCTGCCTCGACCGTCAGGTCTGTTGGATGTACCCATGCGCGCGGAATAAACAAAGTGCAGCCGCCGAACTGATAACTCATCGGGAAATAAACCGCCACCCGATCGGGCTTAGTGACCGGCGGCGGAAGATCGTACAAAGATTCGCGCGTCATCAGTCCAATCATTTCAATTTCGCTGCCGGCAAATTTCACCAGGACCACTTGATTCGACTTCTTGTTGCGGCCTGGCTTAAGATACTCGGTGAAGTCCTTGATCGCGATATAAACTGTTTTTATTATAGGGACTTCGCGAAATAAACTCTCGACGGCGCCAAAAATCCAGCGCGCGAACGGCCGGTCGACTACTGTGCCGACGCCGTAGATGACAATCGCGACCACAATCAAGCCCATTCCCGGCACATAGAGCGAGTCGGGCCACACCAGCGAAATCACACTGCGTGAAAAGCCTTCGACCCAGTTGAGGAACCACAGAAATACATAAATGGAAAACAGCACTGGCAGCAACGTGAACAACCCTTTTAAAAACGTTCCGGTGACATGCTTCATGACAACTCCCAATTTCCATCCACTAGACTCCACTGCGCGGGCAGAGGCGTTTCATTGTAAGTGTTGGCCATGACGGCGCCGTAGGCCCCGGTGTCAAAAACCGCCACCCAATCGCCGCGCTCAACGCGGTCCATGTCGCGATCCACGGCAAACTTGTCGGTGGACTCGCAAATCGGGCCGACCACCGTGTAGCGTTCACGCCCGCCCCTGGGCGCAATCGCGGCGATATCGTGATAGGAATCGTAGAGCGCCGGTCGCATTAGAAAATTCATTCCGGCGTTTAAAATCACAAAATGCTGGGTGGTGGTTTTCTTTAAATAAATCACCTGCGCCAGCAACACGCCCATGCGCGCCACCATAAATCGTCCCGGCTCGATCAGAATCTTCGCGTCCGAAGCGTGCGCACCTTGTAGCGCCTGCAAGTAACCTTGCAAACGAACGGCGTCGTGCTCGCCGCGCGAATGGTAATCGATTCCCAGTCCGCCGCCCAGATCCAGCCGCTCAAGCGGTAATCCTGAGGCACGTAAGCTACGATAGTGCTCGCCCATGCGTGCCGCCATTTCCGCAAACACCGATACGTCCTCAATTTGCGAACCAATATGGGTCGCCAGGCTCTTGACCCGAATCGCCGGCTGAGATTTAAGCCACGCCAAAACTTCATTCAGCTGCGCTTGATCGATGCCAAATTTGGCATCGGGAGTGGTGGTCTGCACATGGGCATGGGTGGGCGCCGTCAAATGAATATTTAAGCGCAATGCCACATCGGCCGTGGTTCTTTGTTCCACGCAAATTTTAGCGAGCAGCTGAAGCTCGGCAAAACTCTCCACATTGATTTGAAACACTCGGTGATAAAGCGCCGCTTCGAGCTCTTCGCGATCCTTTGCCACGCCCGAAAAAATAATGCGCCCGGCGAGAAAACCACAGTCGAGAGCTTTTTGCATTTCGCCAAGGCTGACAACGTCCACGCCCATTCCGCGCGCGGCCAGCGCCCGCAACAGCGGCGCGCAAGAATTGGCCTTCATAGCGAAGTGAGGAGAAAATGGCGAGCGCAAAAAAACATCGGCGCGGCTGAGAGCGTCGTCGAGATCATAGAGATAAAACGGGCGCACATGATCTTTGACCACCTCGGTCAGTTTGCGGTCGCCGCTGGCGTTGGTGAGAGTCCAAAGATTAT
>JANXMF010000002.1 GCA_025354795.1 Pseudobdellovibrionaceae bacterium | reverse complement strand
AAGAACCTCGATCCGACGAGGATCGCGTAGCCCAAATTTTCCCGACCTCGCGCTTGACCTATTTGGCGTTAGAAGGAGTCAGTCCCAATCTGGCCAAGTTCAAACAAAGCTGTAAGGACCCGCGTTTGGGCATGGTGATTCTATCAACGCCCGCTCAATGGCGTGCCCTGCAGGAAGCGCTGCCGAAAGAGGCAGAGGCCGGCGTATTTGCCAACTATCATGTAGATGCCCACTTTTTAACCGCACCATGGACCGCATGGAGTCCAAAGACGTCCCGCGCGACTCCAGAAATACTTGAATACCATAGGAATCCGATCTCACCTGACGAATACAAGGTGTTTCAAAATCTCGAGCGGGTTTTGCAAGACATCAGTAACCCTGAGGTGCCAGCTAAACATCAACTCTTAGTGGTGTCTGAGGAAATCAAGCCCCTCATCACACGTCTGATCATGACCCGGTGGGCAGCTGGTTCTGGCGACCCGAGTGGCAAATGGAATTTCGCCAATCCAAACTTGGCCTTGTTTGAAGTGAACGCGGGGGCCATGACTCAAGCTGTAGTTATAAATAACTTTGAGGCCATGCGGGGAGCCCAGAGCAGTCGTCATCCCGTACTGCTAGCCGACATGGGAGACCTTTTAAAAATTGGGCGTCCGTCAGGTGACGAAAACCTTTTTAACCTGCGTGATCCCGTGTCCGCTTCTGGTGACCAGACTTTTGGCTTGATGGACAGTGCGGACACTGCGGCGCCTGGTGGCTTTGCTCCGGACCGCGCTCAACCGCCCCATATTTTTTGGTGGCTGGCTGCCGAGGGACAAAAAATTCAGCCCGAGAAAACTAAAGACTGGAGCCTGAGGGCCCAGGCGCCGCCCCGTATTCCGGAACTGATTGTGACCACACCGAAGGAGTTAGAAACTCTAGCTCAGGATGCTGCCTTCGAAGGCCGCTTTATAAATCTCAACGAGCAATTTGATGTGGTTCATCTCGATCGTCCCACCGAGGCCGAAAAATTTAAGCTGCTTGAGGACCTTTTACGCAGGCCAGAGGTTGCGCAGTTGGGCTATCAGTTTTCTCATGAAGGGCTTTCCATCGCAGAGGCGCGTCGGCAACTCTTTGGTCTAATGATTGGTAAAGTAGAACAGATCTCGCGCGACCTGCATGTTGAGCCCACGTTTGCTTTTCTAAAAACCTATGTGGCGTTTAAGCGGGCCTTGACCGAAGACGTGGATCTGCGCCGTGCACGGGAAATTGACGCTTCCTATGTTTTTAGAATGTTTGCCAAGGTTTTCCCACTCCCGCTCAGTTATGAAATTCTACGTAAGGACGACAAACTGCAGCGCTTTCGCGACCACGACGCGGCGGCGCGCGGCCTGCAGGAATCGGGCTACGAGGGATCGTTTGACTTTAAAACTCGCGTCGTGCGCGATTTTACCAGCCACACACGCGGGGGCAGTGAGGCCGGACGCAAGGTTCCAAGTTCAGTGGTTCTGATTGGCGACAAGGGCAGTGGCAAGACCTTTTTTATGGAAACGATGATTCGCTACTTGGACCTTAAGCTCTATGATTTTAGCAAACCGTTTGATGAAGAAGCGGAAGCCATCATAATTCGGGCGCAAGACATTGTTGATAAGACGGATCCGCTCCATCCTGAAAAACTAAGTATTGAAAAGGTCATTCAACATCTCAATAACTTTCTAAGCATGCCCAAAGGCTGGCGCGGAATGATTTTGTTTGATGATTTGCACAAGGCCGGAAGTGTTGAGATCCTCAAACAACTTATGAACTTTATGCAGACCCTGTTTGACGCCCAAGATGGGTTGATCAAAGTGCGCCGGATGGCTCGCCCGGTTGTGGATCAAAGTCAAAATGTCATGGGCGAGGTAGTGCAAATTCCGGTGCGCAACATCATGCTCGGCGTCACCCTTAATCCAACAAAAGACCTAAAAAAACGTGAGCGTTTTATCGACCGCTGGAAGGACCGAGGCTCAGACCCCGTGCTAGAAGCTGTGGCCGCGATTGCTCGTGAGGGCTATGAGATTGAAGACTCCATTTTCTCGCGTTTTGCGGACGTCATCGACATGGCTAACTTTCCCCGTGATGCCAAAGTGCCCTCACTGCTCAAACAGTTACGTAGCGCCAACGCCCAAGAGTTTTCGGCTCATCCCCGTTTAGTTGCAGTTACCCCCAGCACCCTGGATGCTTTGGTCGATACTTTTCCTTCCTCCAATGCGCGGGATTTTTTAACACCGGCCACTTATTCACTTTTGAGTTTGCCCAACGATTTACCTAAAGCGCCAATATATATCGTCGATCCTCAGCCCAATCGTGATACGGCGGCACCCGATTGGGGCTCTGACAATTCTAAAGTTGAACCCGGACGCATTGAGAAGGAACTGCGCATGTCGACCGTCGTGCATGGGGTTCGTCTTAATGATCCACCGTCTAAACTTTATTTATTGTCCTTCCTCCTTGATAATTTTCGCGGTCACGTGCTTAACCATGTGGTACTAAACACGCAGAGTGTACATGAGTTCAGCCACAGCCACGAGTCGCGAACAACTTTGATGGTCTCCTTTTTAACTGCGGTTCTTGGCAATCTCATTGAGAACCCGCATATTCCCATTGATCAAGTGGCAATTAAGCCGCAAGACCTTGGGGTGCGCGAACCCGACGCCATCCGTGACCTTCAGGTGTCGATTCAACGTCATTCCTCCAATGCGCATCAGCCAAAATTGCGTATTCCCAACGGAAAAAATATTTCCTCGCGCATCGATCTGAGCACATTTTTAGGTGAAGGTAAGACAACGGTTGAGCGGCGCAGACTGGACGTCCTTACGGCCACGAACCATGAGATTCAAAAAATCCTTGAGCCCTTGCTCGCCAAAACCCTGCAAGTCTCAAGTTTGAATCAGCTGACCAATTCGACGGATTGGATTTCGAGTTTGACGGAGACAGAGCCCAAGGCTGCGTTTAAGAAAGCCGCGGAAGATTTGTTAGCAGTCTTTGTGCAATTTTCTCGCGACCTTTACGAGCCTGATTTGTCCGAGATGCGGGATCGTCAAGGCCTTGCGCAAATGGCAATTTATGATGAAGTGCGATTGTTTCTAATCTGCATGGACAGTGCGATCTCTCAGCTTCCATGGTCTTATGTTACGGAATTCTTACTGAATGCCATGGAGCTAGCGACAACCGACTTGGCCGCTGGCCAAAAAGCCGGACTGCAACACTTTTTATTCCGCAGCGAATTCTCGCCACTCGCCACGGTGACGCCGGAATCCATTATGAGCAACGCACGCAGTATTTCGACCATGAAAGATATGAATCCTGAAAAGGCGGCGCGCTGGCATACATATTTTGGCGCCAACTGCGCAAATTTTCTGAGTGGGGCGGGTGACGAACAATGAGCCCATTTATTTTAGTTCTCACACTTCTCACATCCACAGCTTCGGCTACCTTGATTGCGGATAGCCCCGCGGATCCAAATGAAGTTAAATTTGGCTGCGCGCATGCGCTGGATGGAAAAATCAAACTGATTTCTTCTGGCCGTGAGGGGCCTGAGTTTCAACGCTTCACCGAAGCCGTCAAGAAAATGCTCGAGCCCGGCGGACTCTTTGAAATTCTGGGAATCTCCAGGCCCTACCAAATCATGCAGTTTATGCCAGGGGGAGACGTCAATACCGTGGGCAGTGTCAATGGGCTTCCCATTGCCCACTGGACCGACGGCGCAAAACTCGCGCGCCGTGAACGCAGCGGATTGCTTTACGAAATAGTTATTCCAGGCCGCGACGAACAGTTTTCCTTTTACCGCGACGACATGTCCTTTGAGGAGCTCATCTCAATCTTCTTTCATGCCGTGGCCGGACACAGTCACTATACGGTCAATTCACGCTTTCCACATTTTCGCTCCAGCAATCGCTTTCAGGAGGCCTTTGAACTCTCCGATTACATGGACAAACTTCGCGCGCAGGTGAACGCCGATGAGGTTTCCGAGTGGTATCAATTTTTGTTAACTATGAGCTCTGGCCAAGACTTTGTGCATAAGCAATACCAGACGCCAGACGACCTCAAGACCAAACCATCGGGTGCAAAAGGTAGCGGTTTTAAGCCAACCTTCAATCTGCTCCAAGCCTTTGTTGCCAATCTTCCCATTGACACCCCAGAGTGGAAAGTCAAGATGGCTCGCCTATTTGAGCAGTTGCACCGCTATAGCCCGGGCATGGCCGCAACCAAGATCACCAACGAGGGTTGGTCGGTGCTCATGCAAAAGATATTGCCCAAGCACACACCTTATAATTCATTTGCAGAAGTTATACACTACTGTTGTTTACTCCATGGAGTTGTAAGCAAAGACATTTCCAATCCCTACTGGTTGGGAATTGAGGCGTGGGAGCGCGTCTACAAGCGATTTCTAGCACGGCCTGAAATTGCCAAACTAGAAACCTGGCTTGAAAAAGATGCCGCCTTTATTCGCTACGCCACCAAAGACATTATTGGGGTCATGGACGATGCCATGTTCCTCCGCTTTGCTCTAGATGACAAATGGGTGACCAAAGAAAACCTGGCACTCACCCGCCCCTACACCGAACAAGAATACGAGGAGGCGCAATCCAAGGGCTTGCAACCTCCCGATCCTAGAAATCAAAAGAAAAATTGGCCGCATGTGATCCTGTCCCGCGATCCTGAGCGCATTATTCAAGCGTTGATCACTCAACAGACCAACTTTCAATTCCGCATGCCACAACCCTTGGTGACCAGTCTCAATGAAAACGGTCAAGGCAGCATTTCGCTCGAGCTGAATGATTCCATTGGCCGCAAGGTGGCTCTCAATCCGCGCACCATGGTTGAGACCTTATGGGTTTTGTCACAAATCCAATCGCGTCCGGTTTCGCTAGAATCTACGGTTGAATCCTCCGATCCCGCCGCCCACCATCAGGAATCTCCGCACGTGGTGAAGAAGCGTCTCAGGGTCACTGCCACTCCCATGGGCAAGATTCAAGTTCAGGAAGTCTTTCGTAACGGTTCAAGTGACCCCTCAAGTATGCCTGAGCAAGATTTTCTTTTCGACCCGAGAAAACACAGTCGAACCTACGTGGATCTTCCCGAAGTCGCCGCGCAATTCGACGAAATGCTCAAAGGCTTCTTGTACAACCTAACCTTGGGACAGCCCATTCAAGAGGAATTGTTTAAACCCAATGGTCATCTTAAAGCCCTAGCCGCCGAGGTCGACCGACTCACCGCCGGAGCCTCGGTGAAAATGATGATGAATCTGCCAACCGTTCCCTTGGCCTTGATCGAGTACAACAACTTTCTCTCACAGCGTATCGAGGCGGCTTTAAAGGACGCCATCGCGGGTCGAAGTTCCCTCATCCGCCGACCTCAAGGTGTGCAAATTTCCGTGATGCCGCGAATTCCCTGGTTTCAGTTCTCGCAAGATTCTTTGCAACGGGAGTTGTCACTTACCCCGGTTATGCCCATACCCACGCAAAATCTCGCGCTAGGTTTGCGCCAGGTGTCTACCACCTTCAAAGCCGGCGATTTGGATTCCGTGGAACCGAGCCATGGAGATGTGGGCGATATCGATTGGGGTCCTGGACCACAGGGCGATGGTGATGGCCAAGGCCAAGAGCCTGGTGGTGAGGGACCCATTGAGGACGGTGGCAAAAAGCTCTTTGAGGATATCTCCCTCGACGCCTACGCTGAAGCTTTGGAAGGGGAAATCACCCTGCCAAATCTCAGACCAAAAACAGGCAAAGACATTAGGAGAAACGAGGACTACTCGGGTAGAGTCACGCGTCAAACCGGTGTCCGCATGACTCGGCAGATCCTACGCAATGCCTTTCGCCGCGGGTTTCCCACGATCGAAGAGCTCAGTAATGGCGCCAGTCCATTTGATGGCACGGGAATTCTTGGTCGCGGCATCGGACGCCTGCGCAAAGATAAG
Organism: Pseudobdellovibrionaceae bacterium; assembly: GCA_025354795.1. Classification (GTDB taxonomy): domain Bacteria; phylum Bdellovibrionota; class Bdellovibrionia; order Bdellovibrionales; family UBA1609; genus JALHOQ01. The sequence continues at coordinate 17,109 of JANXMF010000002.1, read as the reverse complement.
GATTGGGTCGTGCGTGATTTTGCGCCTAAACCCAGTCCCGATGTCAACGCCGTGGTGTTTGTGAAAATGGATATGTCCGGCAGCATGTGGACCTACAAAGACACTGCCAAAAAGGCCATCTTTGATCTGCGCGCCCTACTTTCGCGTAAATACAAAAACGTGACCTTTAAATTTATTACCTTCAACTACGAAGCCTTTGTCTTTGATGATTTTGAAAAGTTCATGGCCTTCCAACCCAATGGTGGAACTCGCTACGCCCGTGCCTTTAAAAAGACCACCGAGCTCCATGCGCAGTTTCCAGAGGCGCTCTATGACCGCTATTCGGTTGTGATCGGTGACTTGCTGGAAAGCTTTGAAGAGGAAGAACGCACCAGCTTTGAGGAGATGAAGGCTGGCAGTCAGTTCGTGAGCATTATTCGCATTCTCGATAAGGAGATGGACTGGTTTGCCGAGCTTTCCAAATTCTTTAAAGGCCAAGCGGAAGAGGATGAGTATATTGGCTATGTGGATGTGATTCCTCAATCCAGTTACACACCGTTGATTTTTAGAACGGCGTTTAAGAACGAAGAGGCTGAGGCACAATAGCCGGCTCAACGGCGTACGCTTGGGGATCAGCTTGGCCGTCAACTGGGCCTGTCGCCTAGTGGATGTGACATTAACGGGATAAAAAGTATGTTTAAATTCCTACTACCGGCGCTAGCCGCACAATTGATATCGACCGCCATCTATGCTTGCGAGGTGAAGCAGTATTTTGAAACTCCATACGACAATGTCTATGTTGTTAGCTACGACGATGGCGCGGTAACCCTTTCCTTTTGGCATCCGACTTTTAAAAGGTTTTCGCCACTCGCGGCCATTTTAGAAGCGGGCGATTCGGCGCAAAAGGTCGACGTTCACGGAGATTTGATTTTGATCAATCCTTCGCTTACGGACATCACTAAAATCTTTAGTGTGGTGGCGATTCGTCGAGCCATGGGGGTGCGTGGCCCGGTATCTGCCGAGTCCTGTGTGGAAGCGCTAGCTCCTGCGCAGCCCCGCGCCTCAAACCGCTATCCCAAAAATTAATCCCCGGGATGCGGAGATGAAGTGATTTCATCCAGTGTGTGGTTGTTCAACTTCAACCATTCACTGACGCCAGGCACGCCTCGCTCTTGAACCAAGAGCGGTTGCACTGTCTCAGACTGCAGATCCTCATAACGATAAACACGGACGACTTTTGGAAACATCAAGATGATAAGCACAGTCTTGTTGGGATTCACATATACCCCCGTGTCGATCAACGGCTCCCTGTAATGCAGCTCACGCGCAAGGTCGAAACGTCCACTCGGCATAATGCGGACTCGCATTAGAATCGGATGGGTTTCTAGAATCCAGTCCTGAGCCAATTGGGCTGCACACTCGGTTGTGGCTGTCGGTAGCGTCCTGGCCGCTTCCCCAGGTAAGGTCCCATGGGCCTGACTGAGAAAGAAACTAAGTAGCAGGGCATAAATTAAAGAGTGCTTTTGCATAGTGTGGAACCATACAAACGTGGGCGTGGTGAAGGCAAATACAAAATGCGTTAAAACTGTTCCGTTTAAATGTGGATGCTAGCTCTGGTTTGTATAATTTTTATAGCGAGATTTGTCTCGTCAGAAAAAAGCAGCCGGCGGGTGGGGCCCGACCGGCTCGAACGGGGTCATCCATAGGGGCAGTGGGGGGTCTATGGAATCTTTAAATTTAAATCAAACGGCTGCGCGCTCCTGGCTCAATGCACAAGTCGCGCGGCTCCAATACTGTTTACGCGGCGATCGATATTGGGACGCTCGCTCACCACGGGGCGTTCTTCGGTCAGTCCTACTTCCACATCAACAAATTTCAAGACCTTTTGCTGCTCGAGCTTGAAGCTTTTATTTTCCACCAAACTTTGCTCGGTTTGTGCGGCCAAATCTTTATTCAGCCGATCGGTCTTCGTATTACCTTCATCAATCAAATTATTAAAATCTATTTGCGTGACCGGGCGCTGAACATCGCCGTCGGCAAAAGCGCCCGGGGCAATCAGGGTAGCTATCGAGGTCATTACGACTATCTGGATTTTCATCTAGCGCCTCCCTCTTTGACCTAGTTCGCTTGTGACTTTTGATAACTGCAACCGGGAGGCCAGGTTAAAGCGCACTTATGTGAGGCTCCGGAACCCGACTGATCAAAATATAAACACAGGGATATTCACCTTAGGCATGTGTTCAGCTTTTATTCGGACGACTCGAAATGAGACAGAATAACGTCCCGACCCCTTTGGCTTTATTTTAAGGCCAAAAGTATCCCCCCACAGCCACCTCGATCATATAGATAGTCGGGAACTGATTGAATATTCCCTCATAGCGAAGCTCAGTAAAAACCGTAACAGAATGAGACATTGTCCAATCCATCCCAACAAAGCCTTGAACTCCAATATAGGTAGGCTGATCACTGGGTTCGGTCGGGACTGAGGTCCCCCCTAAGTAAAGTTTCAGCGAAGTGGCTTTAGCGAATTCTCCGCCTAGTCCGACATAGACGCCCGGAAATGCAAAAGGCTTCCAAGCCTTTTGCAGGAGGCCTGAGATAAAGGACTCATCCAATTCCACGGTTTGCGCCTTGGCACCGGTGATATTGCTCGTCGCCATGGCGGTGAATTGAGTCTTTTTGGTCGCCAGAGTGAAGCGCCAGAAGCCTTGCCGCTTCCACTGCAATGTTAAAAACGGAGAAAAAGTGTTACTTTGGTAGTTCGTAGTGGTGTACTGCACTTGATCCGCAGCTTCAAAATTCTTGCCTTTTTGGCTAAGCGACGTGTACTCCCCGCCCACTCCAATACCCCAGTCACTGGGGCCACTAAGCACTTGCAGACTGCGTTCAAAGTCGCTTTGTTTGATGTAACCCTTGCGCAGCTTGCCCCCAACCTTAAAATGCACCTGCAAATAATCGAGATCGGTAAGCTCGGCCTCAGTTTCGATCGAGTCACCCTTGCGCAGTGTGTACACGACGAGCGCCTCGGGTTCGGCCGTGCGGTAAACAGGGAGATCGGAGTGAATCTGCACCGCACCCGCCGTCTGACCAAGGAGCAATACGGTGAGAATGGAGAGTAGCTGAACGGGCATCTGATCATGGTAAGGCAAAAATGCGCTTAAGAACAAACTCCGCGTCTTGACTGCGATGCGCCATAGACCTACATTAGCCGTCATGAAACATCGATTGGCACCCACTGAAATAGCGCTGAAGGACCTCCCTGTCGAGGGCCGCGACTTTATTTACACGCGTGAATCCGGCGAGCTGAACGAGGCTCTGCAAGACTTAATTGAGGATAACCCTTACGAAGTGAGTTTCAAAATCACACCGGTGGGAAACGCGTTTGATTTGCGAGGCCAGCTGAAAACCGGTCTCAATCTCGAATGCGCCCTGTGCGCCATCGACTTTAAGCTTCCGGTGGAGCAAAAGCTGCATGAACTTCTGGTGGTGCAAAAACCGCTGGACAAGGGCGACCATTTGACCAAGGCCAATCACGCCCATGAATGGGAAGCGAGCGGACCCGACTGCATTCTGCTCGAGACGGATATGTTCCAAATTGCGGATTATATCCACGAAATCATCGGCCTGGCTGAGCCAATTCGGCCGCTCGGAAAGCCAGGATGTGACACGGCTTGCGAGAACCTGACCGACGATATCCGTAAGTGGTTGCAAACGGGCCCGGATATGCCGGTTAAAGCGAAGCCGTTTCAGGTGCTTGAGAAAATTAAATTAAAGAGTTGATTTCCCTCGCTTATCGGTTAAATATTCATCCTCTTTTTGAAATTTTTTATAGAGGGTAACGTATGCCAACACCTAAAAAGAAAACATCTCGTTCGCGTCGGGACATGCGTCGCTCGCACGACTTTCTAACTCCTCCTGGAGTGCAAACCTGCCCGAATTGCGGCGCTTTGGCTAAACCGCACCATATGTGCGTTTCCTGCGGACAATATAAAGGCCGCGAAGTAGTTACGGCGCAAGCCTAAATATGCTTCAATTCAGCTCGCGCGTGGCGGGTACGGGCTCGTACTTGCCTGAAAAGCGCCTCTCGAACCTGGACCTAGAAAAATTAGTCGACACCAATGATCAATGGATATTCGAACGCACCGGCATTCGCGCGCGGCACATGGCGGCTGAAGGCGAATGCACCAGCGATCTTGCGTTAATGGCTGCCAGCCGTGCTCTTGAAGCCGCGGGCGTCGGGGCCCATGTCCTCGACATGATTTTAGTCGCCACAGTCTCACCAGATCAACCCATGCCCAATACGGCGTGTGTGTTGCAGCGTAAACTGGGCGCACGCAACTGCATGGCCCTCGACATTTCGGCAGCCTGTACTGGATTTGTTTATGGCTTTGCCATCGCCGACCAGTTTATTCGGAGTGGGACCTACAAAAACATTTTGGTGGTGGGCGCGGAAGTTCTTCATCGCTACGTCAACTACAAGGACCGCGACACCTGCATCCTGTTTGGCGATGGCGCGGGCGCACTGGTGTTGACTCGCGCCGAAGATCACGAACGGTCAAAGGTCTATAGCGCGCATTTGCATGCCGACGGTCACATCGCCGATTTGTTTACGCTTCCCGCCGGTGGGTCTGCCATTCCCTTTTCCCAAGAAGTGCTCGATCAGAAATTACAGTTCGTGAAAATGAAGGGCCGAGAAATCTTTAAGCATGCCGTGCGCACTATGGCTGATAGCTGTGATGAAGCGCTTAACGCCAATCATCTCACTCCAGATGACGTGGCGTGGATCATTCCGCACCAAGCCAACCTGCGCATTATCGAAGCCGTGGCGAAGCACTTCGGCATCCCCATTGCTAAAGTAGTCGTGGAAATCGAAGACATGGGTAACACCTCGGCCGCGACAGTGATCGTGGCGCTCGATCGCGCCATTCGTGACGGACGCATTCAGCGTGGGCAAAATATTTTGTTGACCGCCTTTGGCGCTGGTATCACCAGCGGCTCCTTACTCATGAGGTACTAGTGCTCAGATACGATGCAAACGCTTCGTCTGGAATCATTGGGGCCGACGAAGGACTGACCAAAGCTAATTCGAGGAGGTGTCAATTGATTCCAGACGAAAGAAACCGGCAGATGAGTGCAATCTTCCTAGGGTCAGAGCACTAGATGTGGAGCGCCATTTTTCCCGGCCAAGGCAGTCAACATCCTGGCATGGGTAAATTCCTTTATGAGGATTTTGTAGCCGCCAAACGCTTGTTCGAAGAAGCCTCCGACACCCTCAGTCTCAATATGCGCAAACTCTGTTTTGATGGCTCCGAGTCAGATCTCGCGCAGACGGAAAATACACAACCCTGTATGCTCTTAGTTTCGACCGCGGCCTTCACTGTTCTCGCTCAGGAATTTGGATTTACGCCTCGCGTTGCCAGTGGTCATTCAGTCGGAGAATTCTCGGCCATTGTTGCCGCCAAAGCGTTGTCCTTCAGCGATGCTTTGCGAGCCGTGCGCCAGCGTGGGCAAGCAATGCAAAGTGCGGTGCCTCTAGGTGAAGGCGGCATGACGGCCGTGATGGGGCTCGACTTTCGCCAAGTTTCTGAACTTTGTGTGTGGGCGGAAAAAACCACGGGCAAGAGCCCGGTGCAGCCCGCCAATATCAACGCCCCAGGCCAGATCGTGATCAGTGGCAAGAAGTCGATTTTAAATTGGCTTGCGCAAGAGTTTAAACCTGAAATGCTTCCCGGGTTGCCACGTGCGCGCTTTGTGGCGCTAAAGGTCTCAGCGCCGTTTCACTGCGCGATGATGAAGCCCGCCGAAGAGGCAATGGCTTCCGTGCTCGCGGCTATTCCCTTTGCGACAGCCGCGTTTCCAGTTGTTCAAAATGTGAACGCGCAAGCTGTTCAGAGCGGTGACGATTTGCGCCGCGGGCTGGTGCAGCAAGTCGTCGCGCCCGTGCGCTGGGTCGAGTGCATGAGTAAAATCGGCGCGATGGGTTCGCATCTCACGGTCGAAGTGGGGTGCGGCAAAGTTCTCAGCGGCCTGGCGAAAAAAATTGACAGAGAAAGACTTCGTACCTTCAATGTGAATTCACTCGAAGAAATCAAACAACTCGCCACTGCGATTGTGAAGGAAACGCATGATCACTCTCAAGGATAAAAACATCGTCGTGACCGGCGCCAGCCGCGGAATTGGCGCAGGCATTGCGCGCGCACTGGCCAGCTGTGGGGCTCGTGTCGCTCTCACCTATTCGAGCAGTCAAAATGCGGCCGAAGAAGTTATGGCGTCGCTCGCCGGTTCAGGACATTTGCTGTTAAAAATGGATGTGGCCGATGCGACTTCGGTCAATGAAGGTTTTGCCCGTGCCTTTGAAACATTCGGCACCATTGAGGGCCTGGTCAATAACGCCGGGATTACGCGCGACCAGCTTTTGATGCGCATGAAGGACGAAGATTTTGACGCTGTTTTGAACACCAACCTGCGTGGTGCTTACTTCTGCAGCAAAGCCGTCGCGCGCGCGATGCTCAAAGCGCGGCGAGGATCGATCGTCAATATTTCCAGTGTGGTCGGGCAAATGGGTAACGGCGGGCAGAGCAACTACGCCGCAAGTAAGGCGGGATTAGAAGGCTTTACCCGCTCAGTCGCGCAGGAGTTGGCTTCGCGCGGAGTGCGAGTCAATGCGCTAGCGCCGGGTTTTATTTCCACAGATATGACTGACGCCCTGGATGAGAAGCAAAAAGCTGCAATTCAGGAGCGCATTCCGATGCTGCGCCTGGGGCAAGTGGAAGAAATCGCCCATGCAGCGGCATTTTTACTCAGTGATATGTCGCTTTACATCACCGGCCAGGTGCTGCAAGTTAATGGCGGCCTTTACATGTAGAAACTCTGTGATGTACAGACGAGGATGAGCTGGGTTATAAATATGTTTTACTTTGCAATTGAAACTGATTTCTAAAGAAAGATAGGAGAAAGTTATGTCTCTGCAGCCGAAGGTCCTAAAAATTATTGAAGAACAGCTCGGCGTTGATCCGGAGCGCGTGAAACCCGAATCTTCATTTATCGATGACCTCGGTGCCGACAGCTTGGATATCGTCGAGCTAGTCATGGCTATGGAAGAAGAATTCGAAATTGAAATTCCCGACGAAGACGCTGAGAAGCTCCGCACCGTTCAAGATGTTATGAAGTATCTTGAAACTAAAGGAAAAAATTAGGCTTGGCCATGAAGAGCAATATTTTTGTGCGCCCTTCCTCGCCACAACGCCGGGTTGTGGTCACAGGAATGGGCTTGTTGACGCCACTAGGTTTGAATTTGGCGGACACTTGGGCGGGATTGGTACACGGAAAATCGGGTATCGGCATCATCACAGCTTTTGATCCCACCGCTTACGATGTGAAAATTGCGGGCGAGATCAAAGGCTTTAATTCCGACGACTATATTGCTAAAAAAGAACAAAAGAAAATGGATCGCTTTATCCATTTGGCGTTGGCTGCTACAAAAATGGCGCTCGCCGATTCGCAGTTGCCAATCACGAGTTTGTCCGATGAGGATAAAAGCCGCGTGGGAAGCTTGATTGGCGTTGGCATGGGCGGACTGCCCTATATCGAAACTCAATATGGAATCTTAAGCACGCGTGGCCCAGGACGGGTTTCGCCGTTTTTTATTCCATCCGTGATCACCAATATGGCCTCTGGTCAGGTGAGCATGGCATATGGCTTTAGAGGTCCAAATTTTAGCGTGACTTCGGCATGTGCCTCGGGTGCGCACGCCATTGGCGAAGCCACTGGCTTTATTCGTGAGGGCCGCTGTGATGTCATGGTGGTGGGCGGCTCAGAAGCTGTGGTCACGCCAATGGCGATAGCTGGATTTTCATCGATGCGGGCACTTTCCACCCGCAATGATGCTCCCGAAGCCGCGAGCCGTCCGTGGGACCGCGATCGCGACGGCTTTGTGCTCTCCGAAGGCGTTGGAATGTTGATTCTAGAAGACTATGAATACGCCGCTCGGCGCGGCGCCCGAATCTATGCCGAGGTCTGCGGTTACGGATCGTCGTCCGATGCGTATCACATGACTTCACCCTCGCCCGGAGGTGCCGGTGCGGCGCAGGCGATGAGCTGGACGCTGAAAGATGCCGGCGTGAACGCTGAAGATGTCGGTTATATCAATGCCCATGGAACCAGCACGACAGCGGGTGATGAGCTTGAAACTCAAGCCATTAAGACGGTGTTTGGCGATTATGCCCGGCGCATTTGGATCTCCTCGACCAAAAGTATGATGGGTCATACCTTAGGTGCGGCCGGTGCGGTTGAGAGCATCATTTGCATTCAAGCTTTGAACACCAAGATTTTCCCGCCCACCATCAATTTGGACAATCCCAGTGACGACTGTGACTTAGATTATATTCCTAAGGTGGCACGCGAGCGAAAAATGGACTATGTTCTTAACAATAGTTTTGGCTTTGGCGGTACCAATTGCAGTTTGCTGTTCGGACGGATTGAGCAGTAGGTAGCGCTGGCCTGAAGGTGGTAACCGTGCTCAGCGAAGACTCCTTACGCCAGAAATTTTCGCACATTTTTATTGCTAGCGATCATGCGGGACTCGATTTGAAGCGCCATTTGATTGGCCGCTATCCGTTTGCTCCCTGGAAAGATTTGGGTACTGGAACTTCACAGTCGGTCGATTATCCGGATTTCGCGGAAAAATTATGTCACGCAATGGAAGCCGAAGGTCCCTCCAAAACGCGCGGGGTGTTGATTTGTGGCAGTGGTCAGGGCATGGCGATTAAGGCCAATCGTTTTGCCTTTATTCGTGCAGCCCTGTGCTGGAATGAGGAGAGCGCCCAGTTGGCGCGCGAACACAATGATGCCAACGTGCTTTGTTTACCTGGCCGGCTCACAGTGTTTCAGTCGGCGGAACGTATGCTTGAAATTTTTTTGAAAACCGATTTTATGGGCGGGCGCCATCAGACCCGGATAGATAAGCTTTAAGCTAAGGAGTCCTTATGATTCTCGACCAAGCCGATCCTGAACTAGCCGGTTATCTGCGCCAGGAAACCGAGCGCCAGGAGTATGGTCTCGAAATGATCGCTTCGGAAAACTATGCTTCCAAGGCGGTGATGGAAGCCCAAGGCACCATCCTCACCAATAAGTACGCCGAAGGCTATCCGGGTAAGCGCTATTACGGCGGCTGTGAGTATGTGGATCATATCGAGCAACTCGCCATTGATCGCGCGAAAAAGCTTTTTGGTGCGGAACATGCCAATGTGCAACCGCACTCGGGCTCACAGGCGAATATGGCGGTTTATTTGGCGGCAGTGAAGGCGGGCGACACGATTATGGGCATGGACTTAGCCCATGGCGGGCATCTGACCCACGGCAGTCCGGTGAATTTTAGCGGATTTTTGTTTAAAGCGGTGCACTATGGCCTCGATCCGCGCACGGGGCGCATCAACTACGATCAAATTCGCGACATTGCCAAACAGCATCGACCTAAACTTTTGATCGCGGGCTACAGTGCTTATCCGCGGGCACTGGACTTTGCGCAGTTTCGTTTGATTGCCGATGAGGTGGGCGCGACTTTGTTGGTGGACATGGCGCATTTCGCCGGGTTGGTCGCGGGGGGCGAGCACCCGTCGCCGATTCCCCACGCGCATTATGTGACGACCACTACCCATAAAACGCTGCGCGGTCCACGTGGTGGCGCCATCTTTTGCAGTGAAGCCTTGGCTAAATCTTTGAATTCTAAAATTTTCCCAGGCATTCAAGGCGGGCCGCTGGAGCATGTGATCGCAGCAAAGGCCGTGGCCTTTGGCGAAGCTTTACGGCCCGATTTCAAACTCTATGCTGCGCAGGTTGTGCGCAATGCCAAAGCGCTGGCGGAGAGTTTGCTTGCGAAGGAGGTGGCGCTGGTCACCGGTGGCACCGACAATCACTTATTGCTGCTTGATTTATCGGCGCGCGCGATCACTGGCAAAGATGCGGAAATCGCTTTGGATAAGGCGGGAATCACAGTGAATAAAAACACCGTTCCAAACGAAAAACGCTCTCCGTTTGTCACCAGCGGTGTACGCGTGGGCACTCCCGCCCCCACCACCCGCGGCATGAAAGAGGCCGAGATGAAACTGATCGGCGGCTGGATTCATGAAGTCTTGTCCGACAGCACCAATGCCGGATTGCTTCAGCGGATCAAAGACCAGGTTCGGGAGCTATGCTTGAAGTTTCCGATCTATCGGCAATAATATTTCTTAGGCATGGTGTGGAAAATTCTCGTGGGCTTATTGCTGTTGAGCGGTTGTGGAACTTACCGCACAGGTTCGGGTGAGTACCGCGGCGCGGGTGATCTCAAAACCTCCAGTGATTATTCCACCGGAACCGATTCCTCTCAATACAATGATGAAAGAGGGTCGCGCGAGCGACTGGCTCAACCCTCCCCGCCCTATGCCCCGCACGGCGTGTTCAAGCTTCACTGGCCTGTCGGCCAGGTGCAAATCAACCGCGGATATCGACCCGCCACTGATCCTGCGCACGCAGGCCTCGATCTTGGAGGCGGCAAGGGCGTTCCTATTTTGGCGGCGCACGAGGGACTCGTGATTTACGCGGGCTCTGAGTTTCAAGGCTACGGCAAAATGGTGATGATTGAGTATGACAAGGAATGGGCCACCCTCTATGCGCATTTGACCGATTTCTATGTGGTCGAGAACACCGTGGTCTCTCCCGGAACTAAGATTGGCACAATGGGTGATAGCGGGCACGCCACTGGCGTGCATTTACATTTTGAAGTGATGCACCGGCGTGAGCCGGTGGATCCGATTCCGTTGCTGACTAAAGCGGCCAAGTTTGCCGGAAAGAAAAAAGCGCAAGCGAAAAAGGCGTTTTAGAGCTTGGCTTTTTTAGGCGCCGGGGGTGCTTGCCGCGGCGGAACCCAAGTGTTCACTTCACTCATTGGAAATGGAAATTCATTTAATGAAAAAGGCTCATTTAAGTGCAGATCGACATCGGGCTGCGAGTTCAAATGGGCCAAATGCTGACTAAACTCGACGCCCGAAATGATTTTTCCGCCTTCCTCTTCACTGAGCGGAGTCATCATACCGATGTCAATGATGGGAATTCCGCGATTCATAAAGCGTATCGCCTCGGCGATACTCACCGCCTTGGCAATGGCCGCGTAATGGATCTCGGGATTCTCGGGGTCCTGACCTTTCACCCAATGAAAGATGGTGTCGGGCGCGAGCAGATTGCCTTCGCGATAGACGATTTCACCGGCGACCAATTGGCCTTTGCTGTTGCGCGCTTCGACGCTAAAGGCTTTTCCAGCTTGATTGGCGAGTAGGGCCGCCGCCACCGCTGTTGGGTCACGCATAAAGCGGGAGTTCTGGACTTTTTCACCGGTCGGTCCCGCACGCCATTGATTTTTAGCGAATTCCAAGGCCTCGGCGAAGTCGGTGTTGAAACTGACCGTGCCACCGCCTTGAATAAATTCAATCAGGTCGCGAAACATTTTGCGCACTTCGCGATTGGCAATCGCTCCTTCACTATTGCGTTTCAAAATATCGGTGAATTCAACCACCCCCCGCAGCTTGGGATAAACATAGGTGGGGAAATGAAAGCGCGCGCCGCGATCGTCGGAATCGAGCCAAAAGATTTTGTCCAGTATGTTTAAGCGCAGCAAATCGGGGGTGCTTAAAACCGTATACTTCTCGGCTTTGAGCTTTTTGCCATTGGCCTTTTGGGCATCTTCGAACTCAATGATGGGCGCGCCACTCGTCAAGATCTGTCTAAAACGCGCTTGCACGAGTGCTACCGGTGTCTCAGGGTTGAGATCGGAAACGTCAATGTCGGTGATGATGTACGGCACTCTTCCGGTATTTTTCTTGGTGTGTGAAATGTCATGAGCGCTTGCCGCTTCTACCGATTTGGCGACGGCAATAGAGGTGCCCCAGTAATGAACACCTTGGCGTCTGGCGCGTGCATCATTGACTGCGTTGCGCTCGGGAAAATCGGCGCCCAGGGCTCCGCGGTTGCTCCATCCGTTTTCGACCGACCAGATCACTGGCTCGGCCTGAAGCACGGTGTAACCCAAGAGGCTGGTGGCACAGGGTGCGGCTTCCATGGCGATAGACCAACGCGGAAACAACACGACAAACACGAGTAACCAGATTTTTTGCATGGATGGAGACCTATCAGATCCGCGCAACAAAAGAAAGTGCCGCTGTAAGAAAAGCCGGACCGCAAATTGCATCAATAACATTAGATGAACCAAAACAAGTCCGCTGCGAATTTAAATGTGTTATGCGCGCTTGGAATTGTGATTTTTTCACTGTCGTCCCCATTCGTGAACGCTGGTGAGTGTGCCTCCCTACTGCTAAGTTCTGAATTTAAAGCCGTCGAAGCGGTGCTGCTTGAAACTCCGCGGCTGTGGTTGCGGCCGGCAACCCGCGCGGACCGAGACGCGTTTGTTTCCATTTGGATCAATTATGAAGTGACTCGCGCGGAAAACTTAGTGCGCTCACTGCGTGACATCGAGCAAGAATTCGACGGCAAGTTTTTCCCTAAGCTCGGCGTGGATCCGAGCTATCCTTTATTGAGAATGATTGTCGAAAAACAATCGGGACGGTTGCTGGGTTGCATTTCCGCTGTGATCGGCGAAGGTCAAAGCGGCCGCTTTCTTATCTTTGGCTATGCGCTTCTCCCGCAATACTGGCGGCAAAAATTTATGAGTGAGGCCCTTACGGCCTTCCTTCGCCATATGGAGACGGTCGCGCAGATAGGAGATTTTTACGCCAACGTATTCAGTAACAATTTTGGATCTCGGCGAATCTTAGAAAAAGCTGGATTTACTATGCATTCGAGCCTGCATAATTTGGATGGTCTCAATCGCGTGCGTACGGACGTCGAGCTCTTAGTTTATCATCGTAAATAATTATTATGTTACAAGACATAATCTTGCCTTTACCTCAGACAAAGACTTTGCGCGAGTTTATTTTTTCGTTCAACTTGCGAGATCAGTTTTCCGATCAGCTTAGATAGATATAATGAGTGATTTGAGGAGTGACTCGTGAGTGAAAAATTGGCCACTACTGCGGCTGCCGCCCCACCCGCTATTAAGATTGAAACCATCATGACTTCGGCGGTTCGTCATATCTCGCCGGAGATGACTGTGCGCGAGGCCATTATGCTTTTAACTTCCCACGAAATTAGCGGCGCACCGGTCGTGGATAACTTTGGCAAGGTGCTCAGCGTATGCAGTGAGGGTGATCTGCTCAAATTGGCCGCCACCACGGGTTTAGATAAATCCATCAATTCATGTTTAGGCAAACTGGCCACCACAGAAAAATTGATCACCTTGAAGAAAACGGCGACTTTTTCTGAGGCGTATGTTTTGTTCCTCACCAAACATGTCCACAGAATCATCATTACCGACAGCAATGGGAAATTGCAGGGCATCTTGTCGCGCAGTAACATTCTTCGCGTACTCTGCGCATCGGACGAAGGCGGTGGCGCCGCCGATGGGAGCAAAGCTAAGCCCGCCTAAAGACCTGAAAAACTGATCAGACCGTGGTCGATTTTTCAAACCTAGCGATTTTGTCTAAATTCGTCGGATTCGTCGCTCGCTAAAAACACAGTGTATTCATCTTTTTACCCATATTGAACCGTCTGATTCTGGTGCATCCCTCCTAGCACCAATCTTGCGTTATCAATGAGTGGGCGAAAAAGGTGGGTGGGTTATGAATTCAATGTTTAAATTTGGCACAGTCTGTGGACTGCTGTGCTTTACGGCTTGTAGCCATGTCAATTTTGTTCCTCCGGATGGGGTTATAAAATCGACCTCTTGTTCCGGAAACTTGACCACCACAAAGGTTCAGACGAAAATTCTATTTGTGCTAGACATGTCTGGTACCAATCAAAGTGATGTCGGCTGTATTCTAGGTCCAAACTGTACCGATCCTGAAAAAACCATGCGCGCGGGCTCCATCCAGAAATTTGTGGCAGACTATGGCAGTCATAGCAATTTCACTTGGGGACTTGAAACCTTTCAGGGAACTTCGGCTGTGGCCTTGACCAGATCAGGTTCAGGAACCTTTGCGGGATTTTCGCAACTCAGCGGTTTTGAAACCGCGATCGCGCAGTTTAAAAATATGATCGACGCTGGCGATACGCCTTACCTTTCGGCTTTAGACTTGGCGGCATCATTGATCGCACAAGATCCTGATTTGCATTCAGCCACTAAACCGCAGTATCTCGTGGTGTTTATGTCCGATGGCCAACCTTATGGCGACCCAACCAACGCCGGGACCGAGGAGACGATTTTATCAGAGCTACAATATCTGATGTCACTTGAGCCGGGTCGAATCACGCTCAATACCGTCTACTATGGCGTGAATGATATGGCCGCCTCAGGGCTCTTATCCAAAATGGCAAAATCCGGTGATGGAAACTTCTTGGACACGACGACCAATCCAAGCGGTCTTGATTTTCAGATCAGCGATTTGATTAACGTGCCTTGTCCCTAGTGGACATTGGATTTATTTAGGCAGAGCGCTTGCGCGGCCGAGCGCATCTTAAACAGTTCGTCAGACCAAATATCGCTGTCGATGGGAAAATTCATTTGACCATTTTCAGCGGCACCCACCACTTCGCGGGCCGAAGCCGGCACAGTGGCCGAATTGCTCGCAAGCATTGACTTGCTATCTAGGGTCTGCGAAGTGCTTAGTTGCCGCACTTGACTTAAGTACTCAACTTTAACGAAACGCATTTTGCGAATGGCTTCACTGAGCGCACTACGCTCGTTCTTCCACTGGCGTGAAAATTGATCGCTTTGAAATTTTTTGGCCTCTTCCATCGCCGTCTGAGCTTGGGTTAGGTAGTCCTTCCAGTGGCGTTGCCAGCCAACGGCCGGAAGAGCCGCGCCGACACTTTGATCGCCAAGGGCCGAGAGCCGCTTGACTTCGGCCTCGAGCACACTCTTGGCGCGCACTCCGAGGGCCGAATATTGGTCTAACTTCGCGGGCTGGGGCGGAATGGTGCTGGCCAAGGCTTCGTCGATGCGCTTGGCCCATACACCATTGCTGCGGCTGAAATCAGTGAGATCGCGATCTAGATCATCATAGAAACACATTTTTAAATTCGAAACCGCGCGCAGCAAGAATACCTCCGGCTGAAAGCGGTCTTTGAACAATGGCGAAGCCAGGGCTTTGATTTGACCGCGCAGCTTGGACATATCGCCTTGGCGGAGATAAACCCACGACAACTCTTCGCGCGCCTCAAGATACGATGCGGTTTGATTGGGAATTTTTTCGTAAAAATCCTGAGCGGGCTTCATTTGTCCCGCCTGATAAAGAATGCGGGCGATGGTGAGGTCAAGATGCACCGTCATCTCCGGATCATGGGCCGCGAGCACCGCAGGTTCGAGGTAGTTTTTAAGCGCCCAAGCCGCGCCCTTTAGGTCGTGTGCGAGCGTGCGGTGAAGGACTTCCCGCTCAGCGAGCAGCGGCGTCAGTCGATTGGCGGCCGGCAGGCGTTTTAGTAAAGGCGCGAGATCGGTCCTATGTAAAAGCGCGTCCCACGCCAGCAAGGTCAATAAAAAATGTTTATTAGCAGAAACGCGCTGAAGCACGGTGAGCTGGCTTGGCGACAGAAGTATCGGGGAACGCATCAGCCAGGCGTCGAGGCCGGGCGTCACGAGGCTTTCGAGCGCATACTCGGGTTCTGACTTAGCGTACTCGGCGTCGGCGAGCGCCTGAATCCACTCGTTAAAAAAGGTTTGATTGAGACCGAGCTTCCACAGCAAATAGATTTGCGTGGCTTCAGCCTCGAGCATAAAATTCGGCGGCACTTGGGTTTGAATCGCGGTCCATAAATGCGCCGCCTTGGCATAGTCCGAGTAAAGCACATGCTCAACCCACTGATTCACTTCAAACGGCAGATTTTCTTGGCGATAAGCTTTAAGCTCAAGCTGTTTTTGAAATTCATCTTGCGGCGGCTTTACCCGTACAACCGCGGCCTTAATACTGCCGTTGCGTTTGGGCGCGGCAAAGATATCATGAGTCTTCGGCGCTTCGGGCGGAGTCTCACCCAACTGATTGAGCAGCACGTCTGAGCTCGATTGCGCAAAACCGGCGCTGCTGAACAAAAGCGCGAGCAGAACTAATTTTTTCATTGCAAATCTCCGCATTAAAAGAGCACGCCCAAATCCAAGTGTGCATGTAAGTTGCTGGTCGCCTTTTTGCCCGATCGATAAAACTCATTGTAATAATAGTCTTTGAGGCCTAAACGCGCGCTAGTCCATTTACCGAGCCAAAACGCGAAGCCGACATCGGCAACGGCTGCCCCGGTGGTGACATTGTTTTGCGAGATCAGGCCTGGTCCCAGCGCCAAGAATTGGTCGAAATAATAAACCGTGTCGCTGCCGAGACGGAATTTACCATAGAACAAATTGTACTCAACCAATAAATCGGACCGCCTCACGGAATAGGGCACGTCGGGAATGGCGTGATCGACCGTACGCAAGTTGTAGGCTTCTTCTTTGAATTGGTTATTCACCCAGGCTTGATGAAGCGCCACACTCCAACGGTCGCCGAAATGGAAGTGATAGCCCGCTTCAAATTGCGTGGTGCTTAAAAAACTATCGCCAGTCAAATTGTAGCCGCCGCTCACGGTTAACTCGCCCTTATATTGTAGCGGCAGATAGCGGGTTTGCACGGCGTAGAGTTTTTCGCGACTCACAGCCGCGGGCGCCTTATTGTCCGAATTCAGTTCCTTGAGCTCCTCTTGCAACGAAGTGTTGGCCTTAGCCTTGACTTCGGTTTGCGACCAAGCGGCACCGCTGGAGAATAAAAATGCCACCAAGATCCATCGCTTCATTGAAATCTCCTTAATTAAAGACCACGGTCACGGGTTGGTCGTTGCAAGTGTTGTAGTTTTGATTCTGGTCATAGACACAGGCTTGTAATGTCAGTGTCTGGGTAGTGCCTTTGTAGGTCGCGGGCACGCCCGACCAATTGATCTCAAGCAGAGTGTAGGGCAAAGTACCGACCGTCCTGGTGCCCGAAGCGAGCACCCGCACCGTAGCGGTACCATCTGTCGGTGGCTTCACCGTTACACGCGGGACAGTTTCATAATTCGGATCGAGCACTTGCACCTCAAAGTCGG
>JANXMF010000237.1 GCA_025354795.1 Pseudobdellovibrionaceae bacterium | reverse complement strand
ATCGTAAGCGGTCGCAGATCTTTCCCATGGCTCGTCGTGAGGTGGAGTCGCAAACTTGACTCCCTTTTTTATCAACTTTGAGTAGAGCCCATCGAGATTGTTGGAACTGAGTTCAACATGGATAGAACGATTGTGCTTTGGCGTAGTCTTGGCAGCACCTTCCTTTTTTGCTTCGCTCCAAGCCAATAACCCAATGGAGGGGCCGTTCTTTCCTCCCAATCGCAAAAGGGCAAAATGAGGGGCAGCGTTCAACTCGCAAATAAATCCAATTTTCTTGTAGTAGTTAATGGAGCGCTGGACGTTTTTTACTGTCAAAGTTAATCCCTCCATTCTAAATTCCGTTTTCATTTGTTCCTCCTTATTCCGAGTTTGTGCGAAGACCCTCCGATGGTCACGAAATAATTTGCGCATCTAAAAATGGAGCCTATTTTTTGCAACCTCTTGCAAGTGAGGACTAATGCTGTCCAAGGGAGGGGCGATGACATTTTGGCGATTCGAGATCCGAAGAAAGGTCGTCTAGATTTGAAATTCGAGAAGTAGAAAGAAGGGCCGACGTTTAATAGAAGTGCGCTCCTTGGCTGATTATTGGATTGTGCTTGCGGAGAGGGTTAAATTGGACAAAGCCAAGTTGACGGACTCATCGCTACCAATGAGCGTAATCTTTGTTTACGCGCCGACCATCAAAAGAAGTGTTAGATTTTTTGAATCTGAGACCCTGCGTCTATAGTTATCGGCAAGCCTAAAATCTGAGATGGACATGACACAGTGGATGAGCGATTCAACCTTCATGGGAGTTACGTGCTCCCAGGTTGAGGTTCGGCTCCAGAAAAACTGCTAATGTGAGGAAAGTATCTCGGGGTTTGCGCAGCATATTTCCTGTATACGTCGCCAAATTCTGATTCAACGGTCCTTTCTTCTCGATGTGCCAACCTGACATATGTGAAAACTAGAATCGGGAACATGATCAGAGTCGGAATCGTCGGCCACTGAAGCAAGAATCCGAGCATGACAAGTGTAAAGGCCGCATACTGCGGGTGCCGAATATATTTATATGGTCCACCCGTCGCGAGGGTTTTCGTCTGTTGGGCTTTGTAGAGGGTCCTCCAACCGGCCGAGAGCAGAAAAAAGCCAGCCACAATAAAGACGTTACTTAGGATGTGAAACACGTCGAAGTGAGGATCGCCCCTCAATCCAAAAATCGTGTGCCATAGGTGTCCGCTATCGTGGCCATACAGATTGAGTTGTGGATAACGGGCACCCAGCCAACCGGAAATCAAATAGATCGTGAGAGGAAACCCGTACATCTCAACAAAGAGCGCGACGATGAATGCTGAAAAAGCGCTGAAAGTTCGCCAATCGGTTTTCGTGCGCGGCTTAAAGAAGCTGAACGCGAAGAGAATAAACACGATCGAGTTGATGATTACAAGACTCCAAAGTCCGTAGGCTGGCACGTCTGAATGATCCATTAGCTTCGCTCCTTATTTTTTTCTTCCTGATGATCGTGAGGACTCTGGCCTTTTTGATCTTGATCGCTTGATTCGTGCGAGTGGCCGCCATGCCCACCATGACCGCCATGCATAAACATGTGCATCAACGGGCAAGCGAGCAAAAATAAGAATGGAAGAAACTGAATAAAGTGCGCGCGATGTTCGGTAAGCAGGAAGTAGCCAATAATCCCGATCGCCCCCCAAAGACCAACCCGGTACCAATCAAATCCCGTCCTCTGTTCATGCCCATCGTGATCCATATGTCCTTCGTGATTCATTTTGGTCCTCCGCTTCTTTGAGACAATTTCGAATTTAGCTCAGACAAAAAGTCCCATCCGATAGTTCGCGATCCGCGTACAATGCCTCGCGCTCGCTATACTAGTACCTACTAGCAGGGAGTATGCCATCCGCTTAGGGCTTAGATCTTGCAAAACCCACTTCACATTGGGGTTTGGCAATGAACCTTTGTCGCTGGAGGCGGCGGAAGATGACCCAACAAAAATACATTACCGACGACCAGCTCTCCAATTACTCGGAGGAGTCGAGCCGCCTCGCCAAGATCGTTGGCCAACTTACAGGCGTCGAAAAAATGATTCAGGACGAACGAAGCGATCCTGAAATCATTCAGCAACTTCGCGCTGCTACGTCTGCCCTCAAAGCACTCGAAGTGATCTACATAAAACGCCACATAAGTTCGAGCATTAAGGCAACGGTAGGCGATAGCGCTCCCGCCGCACTTGATCGCAAACTAAAAGAACTACTTGCGCTAATACGCCCGTGACTGGATGCGCGGCAAGTGGCAATTGCACCGCACTATCTGAAATTAAGGCCGAGGTAAATTGACCCATTGTCCAGGCAGATTGAGACGAATTCGTCGCATGCAACATGACGCCGCAGTCCGCTGAGCCTCCGTACCGATGGAACGCCTATTGCTTATACTGAGCTTATAGAGCTGAAGACTTACAAACCCTGAAAGAGGAGAAAAATCATGGAACAACCACAAGTACAAAAATCGACACAGCCGAATCGCCAGACATCAAGCGGCGAAATTTCAAAACGTGATATCGAAATCTGTACCGAATGCACTGACCTCTTAAGAACAGCCGCAGAAAAGTGTCGCGCCTGGAGTAAAGAGTCGCAGACCGCTCTATGCAAGGGCGGTTTGGCCACCGCTGCGTTTGTCTGCGAGGGAATTGCCCGCAGTATGGATGAATGTATGGGTCACTTAAAGAAGGGCCATCATTAATTAAACCCCCTTCGCCGTGAGAGATGATTGAGCCAGTCCCATCAGCGGGCCAACACGCCGCTTTCGACCAAAGACGCGTCATACGACAAAATGATCTTGGGATCAGGTAGAATGATTTTTTCATTCTTTGGTTTGTAGTGAAGGCGCGTGAGGATGTCGCGAATCACATTGAGCCTGGCCAAGTGCTTGTCGTCGGCGCGAACAATTGTCCACGGAGCCGTCGGATTGTGTGAGCGGGCCAGCATTTCGTTACGAGCCGAGCTATATTTTTTCCAATACTTTAATGCCTGATTATCAATGGGGCTAACTTTCCACTGCTTGAGCGGATCTTTTCGACGATCCTCAAGTCTTTCCTTCTGCTCTCGCTTACTGATGTCGAGGTAGTATTTTAGGAGCTTGATGCCCGACCCAATCAGCAAATGCTCGAACTCCGAAACTGAATTTAAAAATTCCTCGTGTTCTTCTTCCGTGCAAAACCCCATTACCCATTCCACGCCCGCGCGGTTGTACCAACTGCGGTTAAAGATCACGAGTTCTTGCGCTGAAGGAAGATGAGGGACGTACCTCTGAAAATACCAAGAAGCTTTATCTCGGTCAGATGGCGCTCCCAAGGCCACGACTCGCGTTTCCCTTGGGCTTAAGTGATGAACGATGCGCTTGATCGTTCCATCTTTCCCGGAGGCATCTCTTCCCTCAAGGATGACAAGAATTTTATCGTTGCACTTAATGAAATGCCTCTGGAGTTTGACGAGCTCAATCTGAAGAAGCCGTAAATTATCTCCATACGAGCGTTTAGTTTTTGCCATAAAGATAATTCCTTGTGAGCGGCACTGCCTCTTGGTGCCCGGTAACCCGAGTCCCCGTGCGCTTTCGTTCAAGGACAAGAAAGACCCCTGCCAATATGGCCGCAATCCCCAAAACTTCCCACACTCCAAAACTCTCGTGAAAGAACGTCATTCCCATGAGGAGAGAGAATGCGGGCGTCAGGAATATGAAAACATTCAGTTTGCTTAGTGAATTTCTTTTTAGAAGATCGAGCCACAGAATATCCGCAAGAGCCGTTCCCCCAACCGAAAGTACAATCAGGGAAATTGAAAATCCAACATCCCATTTGATGCCCGGCGCGCCTTCAAAGAAAATGGAAACTGGAAACAGCATGAATGCAGCAACCACGAATTGCGCTACCAATGCCAGCATCGGAAAATCAGAGCTTGAGACCTTTTTTAGGAAGACGTTTCCGGCACCCGTGCCCACGGCACTGACCAATATGAACCCGATTCCAAATAAACTATTTGTGGTTTCGCCCAGAAGAGACGGCATGGCCATCAGAACGACGCCAATGAAGCCCAATACCAGTCCAACGACTTTAACTTTGGTCAGTGATTCTGAAAGAAAGATTGCGGCAAGAACTGAGGCCATGATCGGATGACTATTTCCAATGACAGACGCAAGGCCCGGATTCACGCTTGCGCCGCCCATAACCATCCCAGAGTATCCAAAAAACGCGGTAATACCGAGCATGAAGAGCATAAACCAATGCTCCCTCACTCGCGAGATCGGCTCGTTATGCCTCCACGCCACGAAGTATAGCCCGAGCGCGGCAAGAATAGAGCGAAGCGCCCCAAAGAGGACAGGGGCTGTTCCACTACGAAGTCCGACTTTGATCATGGGAAAGCAGAGTGCCCAAAGAAACGCCACGAAGGTCATTTTCAGAACGTCCGCAGTCGTCATTGTTTCATGGGAACGAACTGAATCACTCATTGCTGGCACCTCAATCCTTTAGGATAACAGCGTTGGGAAGCTCTTTGGATTTTCCTGGTTGCGGTGGAAAATGGTTGGCTAAGTAAGCACCGCACTCGCGCAAGGCTTGCTCAAGCTTTTCGGTCCAGCGTCCGCTGCGCGCGCCCTCGATGATGATTTTCACAACTGGGTCCCAAGCGTCGGACGGCAATTTATCAGCGATCGCTTTACCAGCGAGCACGACGGCCTGGCGCTCCATCAAGGACACAAAGAGCAATACCCCCGTGTGAGACCGTGCATCGCTAAGTCCTTGGCGATGAAATTCCACTTCGGCGCGCGCCCAAACCTGATGATGCAAATCATAATATGAGGTGAACAGCCGCTGTAGGAGCTGACTGCGCGACAAAAGCGCGGCTATCACATATTGGCCAAGCAAGATTGAAGGCCAAAGCCACCATCTCTCCCAAAGAATAAGACTGTGACGATTGAACCAAAGAAATAGAAACGTTAAGGAAACTAAGAGCGCCCACAGCAGGAGACGCACATGCCCGGTCACGGCGGAGCGTTTGACAATCATCAGTCGAACATCGCCACAGGTTTTTTTCTCAACTTCGCCGATCACCTCGCCAAGTTTCTTAAGTTCCTGATCCGAGAGTATGTGAATACTTGAAGTAGAAACCATCACCATCTCCCCGAGGCGCCGCCGCCACTAAATCCGCCGCCGCCACCGGACCAGCCGCCACCATAGCCAGAACCACGCCGGCCGTGCCCTCCCATGCCACCCAACAAAACTCCGGCTAGAAAGGCGCCTCCTGTACCCCCATGCCCGCGGCCAAAAAAGGCCGGCGCCATAAATAGAAATATGATAGCCAACCAAAGAAGAACGCTCAGCCAATTTTCCGAACCAGATGGCGCGACGCTCTGGGAGCCGGCTCCCGCCGGGCCTTGCAAATCACCCAGCAATTTCGGATCGGTGTATTGAACAATGGCGAGAACACCATCGACAACCGCCCGATCGGCGGAACCCGCTTTGAGACGCGGAACAATTACTTCATTAATTATCCCGTTGGCTGTGATGTCGGGAATATTGCCTTCGAGCCCCTGACCAACTTCAATGCGCACTCTACGCTCCTTGGGGGCAAATAGGAGCAAAAGGCCGCGATCATACTTTCTTTTACCAAGCTTCCATTGATCGGTGATCTTGATCGAAGCTTCTTCTATCGAAAGGCCACCCAAGGTCGGAACTGTGGCGACCTGAATCTGGGCTCCACCGCGTTCAAGCAACTGGCGTAAATACCGATCAAGATCATCTTTGGTTGCGCTGCTGAGAATGCCTGCCCGATCAACGACCGGGCCGGTGAGCGGCGGAACGCTAAAATCCGCCGTAGCGGTTGCCGCGTGAGAATTGACCACTAGCAAAAGCTTGAACAGAAAGGAGAGCATTAAAACTTCACTCCGGGCGGCTTTTCATCCGTCTGTTTTTCTTGTTCCGACACATCCCACTGAGCTTTTTTAGCTCTGCGAAAAAAAACCGAGTTTGTGAGGCTGGTCGGGAAAACCGTAACCAAGTTGTTAAAGTCACGAATCGAGGCAATTAAGCGATTGCGCGCTACTGTAATGCGATTTTCAGTTCCCTCGATTTGTAACTGGAGATCACGGAAGTTAGTGTCGGCTTTCAAATCCGGATACTTTTCCGCAACCACCATGAGGCGACCAAGAGCCTGCGAGAGTTGTCCTTGGGCCTTTTGGTAAGCCACGACCTGTTCAGGACTGGCTTTGCTGGGGTCAATATTTATGGATGTGGCGCGAGCGCGCGCTTCGGTCACGGCCTCGAGAGTTTCCTTTTCATGTGAAGCATAGCCTTTGACCGTGTTTACCAAGTTCGGAATCAGATCGGCCCGACGCTTGTATTG
Organism: Pseudobdellovibrionaceae bacterium; assembly: GCA_025354795.1. GTDB lineage: Bacteria > Bdellovibrionota > Bdellovibrionia > Bdellovibrionales > UBA1609 > JALHOQ01. The sequence goes on along the minus strand of JANXMF010000237.1, from coordinate 523 downwards.
ATTCGTGACCTCCGCCGAAGCCGAATCCACATCGTTCTCACTTCGTGGAATCGCCTGAATGCCGCAACCAGTCAGTTGGGAAATAGCAAAGACCGCGATCAATAACGGGGCAATTTTGGTTTTAAACATTCTATTCTCCAGCCTCCTACTTGGGACAAATCAACCATATTCCTCGCCCCCTTTGTGCAACGCAGGTTCGCCATCTAAGGAGTTTCGGCGAACGTTTAACCTGGATTGCAATAATGAAACCAGATCGCGCGGCATACTCCCTGCTAGTAGTAGACATATACGGCCTTTGAACGGCCCAGAACGGAGGGCGACATTTTACTTCGGGCATATTGTCTCAAGCGAAGTGCGAAATGTCTCAAGTCGGAGTAGGAATGCCTGTCCCTCTCCAAGTTGCAAATTAAGCTGTTACCGGGATCGAAAATCGACCGTGGCAGTAAGATTTCCAGCTGTGATTTTGCAGGTCAATTTTTGAGATTGCACCAGCGCCACTGAGACCGCGCGGGGTTTGACCGAA
>JANXMF010000223.1 GCA_025354795.1 Pseudobdellovibrionaceae bacterium | reverse complement strand
GCCGGTTTGGAAAAACCGCGTCTGTTCCGGGGACATATAATGTGGAGTGCCACCCATGTTTTGCAAATCGCCACTGGCTAGGCGCACGGCATAGGTCGAGACATTAAAATCGCTGAGATACGGGCGGCCGTATGGATCGATAAGAATATTGGCCGGTTTAATATCGAGGTGGAGAACGCCGGAGTCATGGGCGTGACCCAGAATCTCCGCGAGCCGGATGCCGAGCAGGATCACCGCTTCGCGCAGATCGAGAGCTGCCAAGCGTTCGCGCCACTTGAGCGCCGCGGGTTCCAGCGCGACTTTGCGCGGATTGATGCTTTCAAGTATTTGCACCAAAGACCTTTTGGAGTCGAGCTGGCCCGCCACTTTTTCAAGCGTGGGTCCGGCGATAAACTGTAAGCAGATGACTCTCAGGTTAAGGCCGTCGCGTTCGACCAAATGTTCAGAGTACACTTGCACGATGCCATCGAGGCTGAAATGCGCCAAGGTTCGTGCCTCTTGGCTCTGGCTCAACGTCACTTTGAGTGCCACCAAGCGCCCGAGTTCAAGATCGCGGGCTAAATAAACCTTGGCGAGTGAGCCTTCGCCCAGAAACTCCATGATTTCAAACTGAAGCAGACGTTCGCCGATCTCCAATTGGGTGAGCCCGGGCGCCAGCGACGAGAAAATCCGTTGCATCTTTTTCTCAATAAAGCCCTCGGCGGAGTCATGAGCTTTGAGTAAGGAAAAAAGTTCGCGGGCCAGTTCCGCGTCGCGAAGTCTGATCGCCTCGAGTTCAAGGACACGCTCCGGCAGACTCTTCCCGGCAAGAAGATCAAAGCTGGCGCCGAGTTCCGACCAGTCCATTTTAAGTGAACTCGCGGTAAAGCCAGGCGCGGGCCAGCAACCAATCCCGCTTGGCGGTGGCGAGCGAGATGCCGAGGGCTTCCGCCGCTTCCTCAAAGCCCATTCCGCCAAAAACTTTTAGTTCCACCAATTGGGCTTGGCGGGCATCGAGCGCGCGTAATTTTTCAAGCGAGTCCGATAACTCCAGCAACTCATCGGGCCCTCCGCTAGCAAAACCCATGGAGTCTTCGAACGTGACCATGGGTTTGGCGCCTCCGCGTTTGGCGGCGCGATGTTTGCGCGCATGATCAATCAAAACTTCCTTCATCACGCCCGCCGCGAGGGCCATGAAATGAGCTTTGTTTTTGGCCGTCGGCACGCCCGCACCAATGCGCATCCAAGCTTCATGCACCACGGCCGTGGGTTGGAGTGTGTGCCCCGCGCGTTCATTGGCCATGTAGTGGGCGGCGAGACGCTTGAGCTCTGTATAGATTGTGTTTAGTAGTTGGTCGCGTAGATTTTCCTCACCCCGCTGGTGGCGTTCGAGCAGGCGGGTAAAGCTTTCTGGTGGAGCTGGTTCCATGCCGGGATCTATAGCAAGGGAAAGCGGCCTTGTCTTTCAGACATTGCGTAATGCCCAAATATTACAAGACCTGACGTAGCCACAATCGTTCACCTTGCCCCGAAGTGCGAGAAACATCATGGGGAGCCATTGTCCTGGACTCCGCGCTGGCGAAGTACCTCAGCCAAGACTGGCGCAATTTCAGGCACAGAATCGTCAAGATTAATGCCCGTCTTGAATTGCCGAATATGGTCATCAAACAATTGGCATTCAGAGAGCGACAAGAGCTGGCGGGGGTCCGTACCGACGCTTATGGTTTTGCGATACCAATCGTACACCGAATTGCCGAACGGAAAAAGCAACTGGTTGTCCTTCACTTTGGCCAGCTTGCGAAATACCACCTGGGTGGCGTCTAGTCGACTTTCGATACAGCCGGCAAAGGCTGCGCACGCGTGTATGGAGCCCATGAATTGTACTATTAATTTCGACGGTAAAACTTGCGAGATTTGGTCTGGTCACCAAATGCCGGGTTGGGACCGCGCCACGGCCGCAAAAATTCTAGAGATCGCGCCAGAAAAAATCAAAGTCGACACGACCTTTGCCGGTGGAAGTTTTGGTCGCCGTGGCAGTAAGACTTGCGACTACGCGATGGAGGCCGCGCAACTCGCTAAGGTTGTTAAGAAACCGCTCAAGGTGGTGTGAACGCGGGAGTGTGATATGGGCGAAAGGTAATTTTCATGAGTACGGAGTGTTGCGCATGCAAGATATGCCGGAGGTCCATGTGGCGTTCACCGAGAGCAAGGCGGCACCGACCGGACTGGGCGAACCAGGGTTGCCGCCGGCGGCGCCGGCCGTTGCGCACTCGATCTACCGCTTGACGAAAAAGCGCTTGCGCACTCTGCCATTTGCGCGCGAGTTGGCGCCAGTGTAATTAGAAAAATCGGCGTTTAGGATTGCTCGTGGCTCGCCAGCGTTTACAAGGTCGGAGGCTGCTGGTAGATTTTTTGCACATGAGTGACCATCAGCACCCTCTTCAGGCCTTTGCGGCTCTCACCGAACCGATCGCACTCAGCGCGGGATTGACGCTCGATAAAAATCAATTGGTTTTGACGTATGCTCTAAAAGATCCCCAGCACTTGGTCCACGACTCTTTAGTTGCTGGCGAGTGGTTCTCCTGGCCGCGGGGCGATGAGCTTTGGAAGTCCACCTGCTTTGAGGCCTTTTTTGGGATTGCTGGCCACTCGTCCTATTGGGAACTGAACTTGTCACCGTCGCGGAAAGCTTGGAATCTTTACTTTTTCGATGAATACCGAAAGCCAGCGCCGCCACGGGTTGCCAAAGATTTTCAGCTAGTGGATGTCCTTGTTCGCCCGGAGTCTTTGTCCTGCGTTTTACGCAGCGAAGGAAATTTGGGCCTGATGGCCGCAAGCCTCGCGGCGGTGATTCGTACAGCTGGCGGGGTATTTTATTTCGCACTTAAACATTGCGGGCCTAAGCCAGATTTTCATTTACGCGAGAGTTTCGTTCTTAGCTTGGACCCGGGCGAACAGAGGTGAAAATGAAGCCACAGCCCATCCGAGAATTCGGTCGCGAACCGCCACGTTGATGGTTGCAAAGGCGGGGATCGAGGTGTTGAAGAATTGCGGATAGTGGATTTCCATTTCGTTGTTCGGAAATTTAGGTTTTTCGACCACGGTTTTAAATTGGTCCGCGCCGACACCGGTCGATTACAATGTGAAAAACAAAATAATTAGTGTGTTCATAGACTCCCCCTTTATGTTCCCTTAAAATTTCGACACAATAAAAGAAGGATGACGATGGATACTTACGCGTTAACGAACATCTAAAAATGCGGGCTCGCTCCAGTCCGAAACCGCTCGTCCGGCATGGGTGCGCACGCGCCAATAGACGCGGTCTTTCAATTCCAGTTGCTCAAAAAGAACGCGGGGACCCGGACTTGTGCGGCGTTCAAGAGTGGAAGCGAACGCGGCATCATTGGAGATTTCCAAAGTATAGGAATCAGCACCTTCCACCGACGACCATGAAAACTCAATCGAGATGCGGCCATTTTTAGACGGAGCGCGCGCGCCCGAAACTGGCGAAATCGGCTTTGGCCTTTTTGGTTTGTTGTCGGCTTCGATACGAACCGTGGCGATGCGAGAGTACCCGCTGATCGGTTCATTGGATTCGTTGACTGCCACCACGCGCACAAAATAGGTGCCGGCGGGTTTAGACAAAATTAGACGCGGAGTGAGGCTCGGCACCTCATCCTTACTCGCCAGATCGCGGCGAGTGGAGATTTGCACCAGGTATTTTTGGGCCAACGGCGCGGGATTCCAATCGATGGAAGTTGCTTTTTTGCTGTTCGCTTTGAATTGGTAGTTGGCGCGCAAATCAGGCGCCGGCAACATCACGCGAATCTGCGCGATAGCACTAAATTTACTCTGTCCGCCGCCGGTCGTGAGTGCAGCCACGCGCCAATACGAGATTCCGGGAACCGCGGTCTTCCACTGCAGGCGCGGAAGCGAAGCCTTTTCTTCACCGGCGACGCTGAAGTCTCTGCTGCTCGCCACTTGCACTAGATATTGCCGCGCACCTTTGACCGGGCTCCACTTGAGCTCGGGTGGCTTCTCCAGTTTGGCACGCAGGGACGCGAGATCGCGCGGATTTCCGCGCACCGCCAATGTCACACTTTGCTTAAGGGTTTTAATCACGGGCGGACTCAGAGCCAAGACGTGTTTAACTTTGGCGGGGAGCGGAGTATATTTGACCGTCAGATCGCGCGAAGAACTCCATGGGCCACTGAGCGTCGGACCCGTGAGACGTACACGCCAAAAGTAGCGCCCCGGCACCAGCACTACATTATTCCACACGCAGTCGGGCACGGTGGTGCTCGTGATCAAACTTGTGAACTGCGCATTGCGCGCGATTTGCACTAGGTATTGGGTCGGTGAATTTTTACACGACCAGATGAAATCGACTCGTCCTGCGGCTTTAGGCGCGAACTCTGCGAGCGCGCCGGCTTCGGGTTTGAATAATTGCGGAGCCTCGAGCCATGCCACCGCAAAAGCTTGCGGCGGAGTGCTAGCTTGCGGTGTTCGCAGCCGCCAAAAATATTTGCCTTCGGTGAGCGAACGGTCGGAGCGAAAGGTGTCCCCCGTGACCGGCGCTTGCAACACGACATTATTAAAGCGTTCATCGAGCGCGACCTGAATTTCATATTCGTTGGCGAGCAGCGTCCGTGACCACGTGAAGATGGGAAGCTGCAACGGCTCCATCCACAAAACTCGTTGATTGACCGGTGCGGTGAGCGTGACCGGACCGGACTGCGCGATCACAGGCTTTGCAGGCTCCGGCGGACGCGGTGCGGGCACGACCTCAGGAGCCGAAATCAAGGACCGAGCCGGTGGTAGATCGAGCTTTTCGTTTCCTCGCCACATCCAGAGCAGCGAGAGGGCGTTGACGACCACTAGAGCTGCGGCACCGATCACCAAGGTGCGCATCGAAAAACGGCGGGCGCGCTTTTTCGGGCGCAACGATCGGGTGGTCCCAAATTGCGCAGGCGGAAGGGTTTTAAGCACCGAAGGCCGGGGTGCGAATTTCACCTTCGGGCGTGGCGCGCCCAAAAGTTTTACGACCCGATTTCCGAGCGCACCCATCACAGCGCTTGAGGCGGTACCGACCGACAGACGAAACCGCTGCAGGTCTTGTTGAACTTCGCAGGCGTTGGCGTAACGCCCATTGGGCGAGGGCGCGCACATGCCGCTAATGATCGCGCGCATTTCTTCGGGCACCAGTCGAAAGTCGGCTTTGGCAAAACGGATCTCTTGATCAACGATCACATCTTTCAAACGTTTGCCCGTTAGACACTCGAAGAAGATCGCGCCCAAACTCCACAAGTCCGAACGGATGCTGGCGCCGACCCCATTTTTCAGTTCGGGTGCCATGTACGACGGCGATCCGACCATGAATCCTGACTTGGTGTTTTCCAGGTTGTCGGTGAGTTTGGCGATGCCAAAATCTAGAATTTTGATCTGCCCGTCCGCACGCACCAAAATATTTTGTGGCTTGAGATCGCGATGCAAAATTTTGTTGTCATGCAAGCACTTAAGTCCGGTGACCATTTGGGAAAAAAGATAAGTGGCGATTTCATGACTCAGCTTATAGTCTTTGAGCAATTCACTCAGCGGCACGCCTTCGATGTATTCCATGGCGATAAAAGGCGGAATGGAATTATTGTCGATGGTGTGAATAGTCACGATGTTCGGGTGATTGACTTTGGCTAGCGTGCGCGCTTCAAGTATAAAGCGGCGAATCAAATCGTTGTGATCATGCTCATCGGGATCCGACGGCGCGACGATCTTAAGCGCCACTTGACGGTCAAGATCCATCTCGTAGGCTTCATACACTTCGCCCATACCGCCGCGTGCGATCAGCCGGGCAATCGTATAACCTGCTAATTGGCTGCCATTTTCCAGAGTCTGCATCAGCTTCTTTTTCGGATTTATAGGAGAGATGCTGAACTGACTTTGGTCAGGTTATTGGGCTTTGGACCAAAGTCAGAATCATTTTGCCCGTTAGTGCTAGACTTTTTGATGATGCGCTTACTAATTTTTAACCTTTTGTTATGGACCGGTCCGGCTTTGGCGGTGGACACCGGCATCAAAATGCAGATCTCGGCTGACGAGGTCGAAATTTATGCGCAACCTTCCTTTAGTTCCAGCGTGATCGATCGCCTCAAACGCGGTACCGCGGTCAAACGCTCGGATACCAAAACGGTGGGCCAGGGCGGCCTCGGAGTATTCTACAAAGGTAAAATTCCCACTGGAAGAATCGGTTATGTTACCGATTCAGAGATTGAGCCGGCTTCAACAGTCGAGCCATAGGAGCCGCCGCCTGTCGTGAGTCCGCCCAAACCGAAGCCGGTCGCGGCGGCAACTAGAGTCCGGAACAAATCTTCCGCCAGTTTATGGGGTGGAGTGGTGGAGGTTGCCGGTCACTGATGTTGAACTCACGCTTTCGCCCGTGGCGCCTGCATTTCTGGCTAACGTGGGCAACGATCCCCTCATCATAAGCGAGGCGCGGCCGGGCGTGGTGGCCGCCGCTGGCTTGTTATTTCGGGCCAACAATTGGGCCGCGCGCGTCGACCTGAAATTCTACGTTGAAAAGACTTCATATCCAGGCGGAGGTCTCACGGTTCAGTGGATATTTTGATGGGAACCGAAGCATAAACTAAAATAATATACCGATGGGTAAGCTGCCAACCACGCGAAAATAAAGCGGTTAAGGCCAAACACATAGCCATTGACGAGATGAAAGAAAAATCCCGTCGTCAGATAGACCAACGCCAGTGGTGGATTCAGCAGGCTGAGCGGAAAACTAAACTCAAACAATATGATAAACCACGACAGACCGCGCGTGCGCAACTTCGAGCTAGTCACGACCTGAAGTCGTGAGCTCGGAGTATATAGCGCCGAGTGCAAGAATTCAGGCAGGGCTTCGCCGTCGCGCCACTTGCGATTTTGAACCTTGGACCATCCGGCGCGCGCATAGGACAATGCCGTCTGCAGTGCCATATACCACACGCACCCGTTCGCCAGCTGTGGCCAAAGCAAAGCGGCAGTGGTGAAAGCCAGCAACAAAAGATTCATGTAGTCGCTACCGCCATTAAAATTTCCGAGCCATCGCAGCAGAGTCAAAACGTGCAAGATCAAGAGCACGAGCAAAGCCTCCGGTTGGGGAGCGGTAAGGACCCTCAGCGCCACCGCGAGGCGCAGAATATTTAAGTAAAAAAAGTTCGTGTCCGCTAAAAGAAATCGCAGCGGGCCGTCGATTCCCACTTCCAGATCTTTCCATTGCCACGCGCCGACGCCCAGTTTGAGATATTCGAGACTCTGTATGAGTGCTAAGAGCGCCAACAGTCGCGCCATAATTTGCGCAGTGGCGATTGCCGTCATGTTAGCCCTCAAAAAGCGGTGAGATCAGCACCTGCTCACGCCCGCGGGATAGTCGGAATTGATACGAAAAAGGTGGTGCCATTATTTTGAGAATTTGCAAGCGTGCTAAGTTCCCGGTGATCTTGTAGTTGGCCCGCGCGGTGATCTCGCCTGCGGAAAGGATCGCGCACTCAGCGCCCAGGTGTTCCAGCAGATTGTGGCAGGCGTGGAGGTAGTTTCCCTCGGGATTGAAAAAAACGCCGCGCCACGAGCGCTCGATCGGTGGTAGTGCATTTAGCCATTCGGCCCCGTTCACGCGCACTTCCAGGCGCAGCGTAGGGCCGACGTCATCAAAAAATCGCCACGATGGAAAAAGACCATTGAGCAGTGCGAGCCATGGGTTCATGTAATAAGGGTAAATGAGAATGTTTTCTAAATGCACAATTCTTTTCCTGTAAGCTTGAGTTTAAGGTATATCCAGCGCACAGAAGGCAGGTATTCATGAACAAATTCACGCGGTTTGCTCTGGTTTTGAGTTTTGTTTTGGGCTCCCAAGCCTGGGCTTTCGATATGTCTGACGTTTGCCAAGCGGTCGCTTCAGATTTTGTTCAGCGCGAGTTTCAAAAGGAGTTTCACAGCCCCAACACCTGGGCCCATCAAGTTTGGCAAGTGCGCACCAACTCCGCGCGCGGCGGTTGCGGAGTGGTCGATCTTCAGTTGATCGGCAAGAGTTTTGATCGCTAAGAAAGCCCAGGCCTTGCTCAGAACTTTAGTTCTGGGTGGAATACTCCCGATCGTGGCGTTTGCTTTGGCCGAGAATTACTATGGTGTCGTCGGCGGTCTAATCGCCGGAATTGCCTTTGGATTGGGCGAACTCACTTACGAGTATGTGCGCTTCAAAAAAGTTGCGGGTATCACGTTGGTGGGAAACCTGATGGTGATTGTACTCGGCGGCATATCACTCTTCGAAAACAATCCCGTGTTCTTCAAGCTGCAGCCGGCGCTATTAATTTTTGCATTCGCGGCGGTACTCATTGGTTCGTCGGTGCTTAAGCGCCCATTTTTGGTGGCAATGTCTCGCAAGCAAAGGCCGGACTTGCCCGAGGCCGCCGTCCGCCACTTGCATGGTCTGAATCTCCGCCTTGGTTTTTTGATGATAGCAATCGGTGCGCTCTCAGTTTACGCCGCTTATTTCTGGAGCACAGCCTCCTGGGCGTTCCTCAAGGGAGTCGGAACTCCTCTCCTGATCGTGTTTTATATGATTGCAGAAGTGGTGCTCATGCGAATTTGGCGGGGAAGAAAGCAACACTAGATCGGATTCGAGTTCCGCCCTACTTAAAATCAGAACGCCGTTTCCACTCCTCCAGATCGAAGTGCATTTGATCACACTCCGCATTGGATTTGCGGCTGGGACCAAAGGCCGCGTCGAACGTAGCCAGCTGGCATTTTTGAAGAATCGGTCCAGTGAGCCGCCCGGGCGGCAGCGCCAACTTTTGCACATACTCTTTGCAAGAGACTTCCGACTTGGCCCAAATGGTTTCACACATGCGCGGCCGAATATGATAGCAGCGGATCGGAAATTCCCCGGCGGAACAAGAAGTGGGTGCGACGTCATTCGCCATGCGGTAGCCAAAGTAAGCGAGGATTGCCACCAGGCCAAAAAACAGCAGAAAGATTTGGTAGCGCTGCTGCGATGGCAACAGTGTTCGGTACCACCCGGCAAGGACATTCAATAGATTTTGCATCACTGCTTTCACTGTGACGCGGAGAACGTGTGTTCGTCAACGTTTGAATTCGCCCGGTGGCCGCAGTACAAGAATGTCGTGGATACCCATCAATTGGATTCGCTACTGGGCTGGAGGACCTATGTCAAAAAAAGAAATCGCGATCGCATTTTTAAAAATGGCCGCAAGCGGTGATGTAGATCCAGCCTACGCCAAATCTGTAGCGGCGAATTTTATTCACCACAATCAATACTTCAAGGGCGACCGACAATTCTTGATGACGGCTATGGAAGAGGCGTCGCGCAAAAGCCCCAACAAGTCTTTTGAAGTGAAGCAGGCCTTCTTACTCTCGCCGCCGGGGTACTCCGATCACTATGCCATGCTCTCGCCGTTGATTCAGGAAGCCAAACGGCGCGGCCGCGCTCCCGAATTTCGTTGTACCATCCAAACTTCGACCAACGGTGCTCCTATCCCCGAATTCAAGCCTCTGCGCAGAATGGGATAATGCGTGGAAGCCGCTGTTCTTCGGTTGATTTACACCGTCGAAAAAGCGCGGGGTGAGGTTCTAGGCCTCACTCTCGCCAACAGCTGGCGGCGTGAGGTGTTTCGCCATCTGGCCAAACGCCTCTTCTTTCTCTATCTTTTCGCCACCGCGGGGGCGGGACTAGCGAGTTCCCGCCGTTACAAACTTGATGCCGTGGTGAATGGATTTTTTCCTAGAGCAAAAAACTGATTTTAGCCATGTAGTCACTCAGCACCCAACCGTTGAGTTTGCTGCCTAAGCCGAGCACGCGCAAGTTTTCGACTCCGAGATGGATATTGTTATTGACCTTATAGAGCAGGGTCATGCCGAGATAGAGACTGAGCTGCATGCCACTGTCTACGTCGGCTGAAACTCCCCGAGTTGAAGCTTTGACCGCTGCGCTGGTAAATCCCACGCCTGAGCTGCCCGCGAAGGACCAGTGGTTGGTGTCCACCAGGTAGGCGCGAACCGCGCCACCGAGCGTGGTGAGACTATTGGTGTAGTCTGTGCCAGAAAGGGTATCGGAAGTCGTGTAATAGCGGATCAGCCCGCCCACGCTCACATCACTGTTGAGGAAGTATTCGAAATCGCCGCCTAAGCCATAGAAGCCAGACAGATACGAGGTTCCGGACTTAGGATCGTCGGTCACGGTACCGAGACCAGAAGCAAAAAAGCCCAAAGCGCCGGAGACGACCATGCTGCCCGAGCTTCCATAGGAGGAATAGCGCGAGTAACTCGACGATGTGGATGCTGACGACGGAGGCGAGGACAAAGTTTTTGCTCTCTCTGCGGATGCACGTGCGGCAAATAAGACCATCGCCAGCAACAGAATTAATTTAACAGTGTGTTTCATGTTGAACCTCCAAGAGTTGTGACTTCAGCGTCGTCTAGCGCCACGGCTTTGTCAATTCGCGCGCAATAGCACCGAATGATCGTCGCGGAAGACCACCGTCCACCCCGACAAAGCACGGCTCAATACTGAAGTGGCGTCGCTCAAGGTCGACGGCGCCAGCAGGAAGTAGCGGATGTTTTTCGCTTTCACTAAGGCGCTGAACTGCCTGTCGGACTGAGCTATCGCTAAGAAGGTTTGCAGCACGTAGTTCGGGCTGTCGACATGTCCGTGCACGACCACCGGATGGCGTTCGTCACTCGCAAAGCAGATTACACTATTCCAATCAAACTCGGCAAACACTGTGCCTTCAGGTTGTTGATTCAGGGCTTGAATGGCGGCCAGAGGGAAATCTCGCGACGTTTTAACCTGATCCGACCACAACAGTGCCAGGCCCTCTTTTTGCGCGACCTGGGCGGTTAAGAACCACAGCGGCAAGGCGACGATCGCTGCGAGCAACCAGTGCCCCCATTGGAAACGTAGTAAGGACTCGCTTGCGCGCCCCTCGGAAGTGGCAAGCAGCACTGCAAAACCCAGGCTCGCGGGTAGGGTAAAGCGTCCCGAAGAAAATCCCAACCACGCAAGCATGACCACCGCCGCCAGCGGGAAAAAGTTTTTACGCTGAAAAGCTAAAAGTGCTGTGACTGCGCTCCACAAAGCCAGAAGCAATAGCGCGACCTTTGAAACCAAGCTGATTTGCGGAGCGCTTAGCGTGGGCATCCATTCCTGATTGAGCTGTCGATAAATATGCCACTCGGGCGCCAAAAATTTCTGAAATGGATAGATGAAGCCCGCTATGCCGAGCGGATTGAGGAGGCAAGCGGCGACGCTCAGGACACTGATCCACCACAACTCGCGCTGAAAGCGGCCGCGGGTGCATAGAAAAATTCCCATCAGCATGAGACCGAGCGGGAATCCGGGGTGAAGTTGAACCCAAACTAAAAATATTACGGGCATAGGGATCAACCAGCGCCACTTCTGCCGCTCACCATTGTAAAGCAAAAGCAGCCCCAGCACAGCCGCCATACAAATATCCGAAAAAAACGCCGCTTTCTCGGCGATACGCGGAGCCCCTCCTATCATGGCCAGAGTGCAGATCAAAATTAGGAAGAGGCTGCGCCGATTTTTTTTCAATCCAAAGTACAGCGGCAGGGAAAATGCCACTAATGCTAAACCCATCTTAAACAAAATCAGGCCGACAAACCCCAGCCATTTATAAAGTCCGTAGTATATTAAATAAGAAAGCCACTCGTGCGCCACATGCCAGGGCGCACTACCTGGCGGAAAGACAAAGGGATCGCTTGGCGGAAAGGCACCACCATTAGCGAAAAAATAACGCCCCAATGCTAAATACATGAAGACGTCGCCGCCTTCAACCGGAGTCGCTGCAAAGGCCAAGCACAGATAGGCTAACCACAGAGTGAGCGCTATGAAGACGATGGATCTTTGGGTCACGTTTTTTACTTTAGCTTTCGGGGATTGGGAAGCAAGAGGTCTTTGGTAGGGAAAGGGTCTGTATCGGGGTCGGAATCAGCATCAGAGTCAGCAAAATTTGGAAGCGTTGCCCAAAGGTATTTGCACCCATGGGGACTTGATACCAGAAGTGCCAAGAATGAGTAAATAAAGTTTAGCCGAATGCGCAATTCATTGCTATGTTGCGAGCCCGAACAGGAGCATCCATGAACTCACAAGCTGTACTCTTCCCAGGCCAGGGCTCGCAGCGGGCCGGGATGGGACTTGATTTTAAGGAAAAATATTCCGAAGCGGCCGAAGTCTTCGTTTCCGCGACCACAACATTAGGTTGGGACGTGGCCGAAATGTGCCGGGGCGAGGATCCGCGCCTCGACCTCACCGAATTCACTCAGCCGTGTATCCTGACCGTCGAAATCGCCATGTTTCGCGCTTTACAAAAGCACTATTCTTTCGCTCCCAATGCGTTCGCGGGCCATAGCCTCGGCGAATATACAGCCTTAGTGGCGGCTGGCGCGATTCCGCTCGAGAGTGCGCTGCGTTTGGTGTCCGCGCGCGGTCGCTTTATGCAAAACTGTATTGCTCCCGGAGGGGGCGCCATGGTCGCGGTGATAATGACCAATCTTGAGCTTGAGGAAATCGGCAAAATGGCCACCGCACTGAAAGTTGACATCGCCAATGACAACTCTTCAAACCAAGTGGTGGTGAGCGGTCAAGCCGAACCAGTGGCTGAGTTATCGAAAGCTTTACAATCACGGTTTTCGGAGTCGATTCGTCTCGTGCCGCTCGCCGTCAGTGCCCCCTTTCATTCACGTTGGATGGCCAACGCTCAGGAGCAGTTTGGCGAAGTTTTGCGCCTCGAAGCACATCACTTCGATGTGAGCAAAGCCACTCGCGTGCTGTCGAATTTCAGTGGTAAAAATCACACAGGTCGCCTTGACGATTTGAGCACCGCGCTGATAAATCAGATCAGCGGTCGGGTGCGCTGGCGGGAGAACCTCGCCATGGTGCGTGAACAGTGCGATTCCCTGGTTGAGGTGGGACCAACGCGCCCCCTCAGCGGTTTCTGCAAAACAATGGGTTTTCCAGTGAACGCCGTGATCGATTACCGCTCCGCTGACCGCGCTTTTGCAGCGCCAGCGGTGGAAGCCAGCTTATAAGAAGGATAAAAGATGAAGAGATTTAGAAAAGACCAGTGGGCAGTGATTCTTGGCGGCTCCAGTGGTTTTGGTTTAGCCACGGCCCACAAACTAAGTACGGAAGGTATGAGCATTTGTCTCGTGCACCGGGATCGTCGCGGGTCAATGGATCGCATCGAGCAAGAGTTTGCCCAGATCAAAGCCAACGGCGGCGATTTTATCCCATGCAATCTGGATGCGTTGAGTCCCGCCGGAGTCGATTCAGTTTTAGTGACTCTACGTGCCGCCACCGGTGAATGCCGGGTGCGCGTGCTGCTTCATTCCATCGCGTTTGGAAATCTCAAACCCATTGCGCCGCCCATCGCCCGCGATCTGGCCACCGATTCCCCAAGCTTAATGGACGAGGAAGACATGGCTCGCACGGTGCACAGCATGGGCACCAGCCTCCTCACTTGGGTGCAACGGCTTTTTCAAGCCCGGCTTTTTGCCGCCGATGCGCGTGTTTTTGGACTCACCAGCGAAGGCAACGAAGTCGCGTGGCGCGGTTACGCCGCGGTGGCCGCTGCGAAGTGCGCGTTGGAATCCGTGTCGCGATCGATCGCGCTTGAGTACGGCGCCTATGGAATTCGCTGCAACGTGATTCAAGCGGGCATCACCGATACTCCGGCGCTGCGCTTGATTCCGGGTGCGGAACAAATGAAGAACTCGGCGCTTCGGCGCAATCCTTTGCAGCGATTGACAACCCCCAAAGACGTCGCGGATGTGATTTCACTTCTCAGCAGCGATGAGGCGCAGTGGATCAATGGCGCCCTGATTCGCGTTGACGGAGGGGAACACATTGGATCCGTGTGAACTCTACGTTCATGGCGTTGGTCATTTCCATCCGCCCAATGTTCTCGACAATGCTTTTTTAACGTCGCTCGATATCGGCAGCGACGAAGCTTGGATCATGGAGCGGGTGGGAATCCGCTCGCGCCGCACGATCATGGCTCTCGATTATATTCGCACCACTAAAAACGCGCAGCCGCTCGAATCGGCAGCCGCATCATCGATGACCAATGCGCAAACTGGCGCCGAGGCCGCGCGCCTGGCATTGAAGCGCGCGGGGATTGCTAGCGGGCGAATCGGTATGGTGATCGCAGGCGGGTGTTCGCCCCAGTATTTGATTCCCGCTGAAGCCTGTCTGATCGCCGAAGAGCTAGGTCTTAACGGCGTGCCGGCTTTTGATATCAATTCAGCCTGCTCGAGTTTCGCAGCTCAGCTCCATCACTTGCGTGCTCTACGGCCTGAAATGACCCCCGATTATATTTTGGTGGTCAACGCCGAAAATAATACCCGCACCATTGATTATTCCGACCGCCGCAACGCTGTCTTGTGGGGCGATGCCAGCACCGCAAGCGTGGTTTCACTTAAGCATCGGGCTCCTTTGCGGGTAAAGTTTAGCACTCTTGAAAGTGATCCAAGCGGTTGCAAAGCCGTGAAGATCGAAGCGGGCCGTCACTTCAGTCAAAATGGCTCGGTGGTGCAGACCTTCGCCATTCGCAAATCACTTGCGGCCATGCAACAGCTTCGCGCCCAGGTGCGCGGCGATCAGGAAAAACTTTATTTTATTGGCCATCAGGCCAATCTACTGATGCTTGAAAACGTCGTACAGCGCACGGAGATCGATCCCTCCCGCCATCTTTTCAATGTCGAAGAGTTTGGTAACACCGGCGCCGCAGGTGCACCGAGCGTGCTGTCCATGAATTGGGAAAAATTTAAGAGCGGCGATGAAATCGCACTCGTGGTAGTAGGCTCAGGTCTGACTTGGGGTGGATTGCTTTTCGCCGTGGAGTCGTTATGAAGTATGTCGATTTTCGCGCCAAGACCGCGTTTTCAAAAGTCGATCTGATCGCCTCAGCCTGGAATTCGCTGGTTGATGATCCGCCCGAAGGCGGTGTTCCGGCCCTTCCCGCGCCGCCATTTCTGATGTTCGACCGTATCACCGAAGTGAGCCATCGCGGCTCCCAGGGCCGCATTGTGGCCGAGCAAGATGTGCACTTGGACGCCTGGTATTTTCAATGTCATTTTCGCGGCGATCCGGTGCAGCCGGGTTGTTTGGGAGTCGACGCCATTTGGCAGCTGATCGGGTTTTACTCGGCGATTCGGGGCGCGCGCGGCGTGGGCCGAGCCCTGGGTTCTAAAGAGATTGAGTTTAGTGGGCAAATCCGTCCGCATAATAAGGTTGTTACTTATTGTGTCGACATCCGCCGCTACTCCGAATTGCCGGGTACCGGTGCGGCGATCGCGGTCGGCACCGGTACGGTAGCGGTGGACGGCGAAAAAATCTATGCGGTTCAAGACGCTAAGGTCGGTGTATTTACCGGGATTAGCTATAAGAATTACCCCCACACCGGCGCCAATTCTTTAGGTGGTGAAATCAAGCGCGAAAAAACGGGTGAGGTTTAGTGATGATGCAAACTGAAATCGTACGCGAACTCACTGCGCAACAAATCCTGCAACTCATTCCACAGCGGCGGCCGTTTCGTTTTGTCGACGAAATCACCGCGGTCACGCCCACCTCAATCGAAGGCCACTACACGTTTCGCCACGATGAGAGTTTTTACGCCGGTCATTTTCCTGGTCAGCCGCTCACACCCGGAGTGATTTTGCTCGAGTCGATGTGCCAGATTGGCGTGGTTGCTCTTGGTATCTATCTTTTGGCCCTTGAACAGCCCCTTGAAGAAGTCGGGCGTTGGAGCACTCTATTTGTGGAGGCCCAAACTGAATTTATGATGCAGGTCTTACCGGGTGACAAAGTGATTGTCCGTGCTGAGCGCGTGTTGTGGCGCCGGCGCAAACTGCGGTGCAAAATCGAAATGTACAATAGCAATGGTCAAATCGTCGCGCAAGCGACGGCTTCGGGGTTAGGGGTAAGAAAGCCATGAACAAACCACGCGTCGTCATTACGGGGATGGGAGTGGTCGCCGCCAACGCCAGCGGACTCAAAGATTTTGGTGAGGCCTTGCGCGAAACGCGCTCGGGCATTCGCTTCCAGCCGAAGTTAAAAGAACTTGGATTTGCGTGCCAGGTGGGCGGGATTCCCGTGGGCATCGAAGAGCGCAAAAAGGAATACTTCTCATCCGACGCGCTCTTGGCAATGAACAGCAGCATGGTTTACGCCGGGATCGCCGCGGTGGACTGTTGGCGCGATGCTGGATTTTCTTACGAACTGGGCACACCGCCAGCGAATGTCGATTGGGACACCGGCGCCGTGATCGGCACCGGAATCGGCGGCATCGATACCGTGGGTGAAATCGTCATTCCTCGGGTAAACGAAGGCCAAGTTCGGCGCATGGGCAGCCTCACAGTTGAACAAACGATGGCGAGTTCGGTGAGCGCGAGTGTTGGGGGAACCCTAGGCCTCGGCGGGCAAGTGACCACCAATAGCAGCGCTTGCACCACTGGAACTGAAGCCGTGGTCAGCGCCTTCAATTACGTGCGCGAGGGGCATGCGAAACGCATGATCGCTGGGGGAACCGAAGGCTCATCTCACTATATATGGGCAGGCTTCGATGCCATGCGGGTTTTGGCCAGGGGATTCAATGACCGACCGGAACAGGCTTCACGCCCAATGAGCGCTTCGGCGACAGGATTCGTGCCTTCGTCGGGCGCTGGGGTGCTAATGGTAGAAACTTTGGATAGCGCGCTGCGGCGTGGAGCAAAAATATATGCCGAAATTTTAAGTGGGGCGCTCAACTGCGGAGGTCAACGAACTGGCGGAAGCATGACCGCGCCCAATCCGGAAGGCGTAGTTCGTTGCATTCGCCAGGCCATCGCCAGTTCCGGGATCCAGCCCCAGGACATCGGGCTCATCAACGGTCACCTTACGGCGACCATGGCCGACCCGCTTGAGATCCACAATTGGGTGCGGGCGCTGGAATGCAAAGCTGAGAATTTTCCGTTAATTAACTCCACGAAATCATTGATAGGCCACGGTCTCGGGGCGGCTGGTGGAATCGAATTGGTGGCCAGCGTGCTCCAGTTACAGCAGGGCTTTATCCATGGTTCGGTGAATTGCGAGGACCTCCATCCTAAGCTCGAAACTATCGCCAAGAGCGTGGTGCATGCAACCCGGGCGAGTGATGTTCGGATTTTGGCCAAGGCCAGTTTTGGCTTTGGCGATGTCAACGGCTGCCTCATTTTAAAATACTGGCAAAATTGACTTGAGTGCAGTTGAGCGATACGTAAAGTTGGTCCTTATGTTCATTTATTAAAGGGGTTTCCGTATGACCGAAAATGAAGTTTTTACTCGCGTAGTTAAGATCATCACGCCTTTTGCCAAAAACACCGCGGCATTGGGCACTGCCAACGTCAGCACCCGAATTCTGGAAGATCTAAGCGTCAATTCCGCGCGTTTGGTCGACATTATTTTGGCATTCGAAGATGAGTTCAACATTGCGATTGATGACGATGCCGCCGACCGTGTTCGCACCTTAGGCGATGCCACGCACATGATAGTTTCGAAGGCCACTCACTGATGGATGTGAGCGCTGGAGCGAGGTCTTGGCGCTCGCGCTTAGGCGTGGATTTTCGAGTTGGGCTGAGTGTGCAGTCGGCGCTGTCGCGCCTGATCTGCCCGCTGGCTTATCATCCGCTGCTTTTTTATCTTAAATTCGTCCGCGGTTATAAGATTGCCGAAATTCAAAAAATACGCGCGTCGTTCAACGGGCTCCTCGCAGAAACCAAAGATGATCCGCTGTTGATCTGCGCCAATCATCTGACGATGATCGATTCGGCACTAATTATGTGGTCGTTGTCTCCGGGCTGGAAATGCATTTTGGAAAGTCGGCGGTTTCCGTGGAACCTGCCGGAACGGACAATATTTAGTGACCGTTGGTGGCGGACCACGCTTTGTTATTTAGCGCGCTGCTTGCCAATCACGCGCAATGGTCCACCAGGTGAATCCAAGCGCGTATTAGAAAATGTAGCGACACTGCTCGGACGCGGTGACTCAGTTTTGATTTTTCCCGAGGGCGGGCGCAGCCGCATTGGCCGCATCGATGTTGAGAATTTTTCTTACGGCGTGGGGATGATTGCCCAGAGCTTGCCAAACGTGCGCATTGTTTGCGTATTCTCGCGCGGGGGAAATCAGGCGGAGTACAGCATTTTGCCTCGCCGGGGCGAAACTTTTTTCGTCCAATTCAAGCTTTTGAATTGGACTCTAAAATCTAAGGGTCTGCGCGGTGCACGCGAGATTGCATTGCAAGTCATCGAAAATCTGGCAGCCATGGAGCACGCCTATTTTGCGTCCCACAGTTCAAGTCGGTAATGATGTTGTAGCGTTGAGCGGCCCCGGGGTTGGTCAAAAGCATTTGGACCAGCGCTTTATGGCACGCGTGTTTTCCCCATCCGAGCGAAATTTAATTCTGTCTGCCAGCGGTCATGAGAGTCAAGTGCTGTGGGCTTTGTGGGCGGCAAAGGAAAGTAGTTTCAAAGTCGTGCGCAAAAGGGATCCTGACGCCGTGTTTGCCCATGCGCTGTTTATAGTCGAAGGTGATGATCTCTTTACCTCCGGCTGGGTGACATACGGCCATCTAAAGATCGCATTGCGCTGGGAATTTCATCCTTCCTACATCCATTGTTTGGCGACCTCAGCAAGTGATTTCACCGGCATCAAGCACGTCGTCAGTCGCATGGAATCGTCGATAATTTCCAATTTGGACGCTGAGGAAAAAGCCTCGGTTCATTCTCCCGCTTCGTTGCAGGTGAGGATGATGACGAAGAAATGGATCGGCGGGCGAGTGCGCATTGTGCGCCGACCGCTCGGTGAAGGCCTATTCGGACCGCCCCTGTTGTTTGTCGAGGGGCGGGAATTTGATTTGAGTCTAAGTCATGATGGAGAATGGTTAGCCGCGGCTTTTGTGCGCCACGAGAGCTGAGCTTCTAAGAACCGGTGGTGCATTCGTTGGTATCGATATCACAGTAGCCCTCTGTGCACTCATCATTCGTCTGACAAGCCACATGAGTTTCGCTCACCGGTGCTAGCGAATCGCAAACGAGAAAATTTTTGCATTTGCCTTGGCAGCAGTCGCTGTTGAAAGTGCAGGCGTAACCGTCAGGCCAGCAAATAGGTCGCGGTGATGGTGGCGGAAAGCCTGGAATTTGAGCGTTGGTACTTATCCCCACAAAAGCAATTGCTAGTAAAAGAATGCGCATGATGAACCCCCTTGTCTTATTCTTAGCCTTGGATCAGTAGACATACAAAGCAAACTGCGCGGCTGTAGATTTGTCTAGATTGTTGGTCTAGTTTTCGTGAGCAGCGTTTCTTAACCGAACCTGGATTCACCATTTTACGAAACGTACTTTACCCTCACATAACAATTAATGAACTGAAGTATTCAAAAATCTAATCCCTCGATAAGGAGGCACAAGTGAATATCGATGCAACAATTTCTGCAGTTGAAAAAATCTACACGCAAGTGACGGGAGTTACGCTCCCGGCAGGACCGCTCAAGCATTCCATTCAGCCCAATGTGGATCCCATTGCGCTGCTTGAGTCCCGCATAATTGAACTGAATCAACTTTTACAAAACCCAGCGGTGTGGAAGCAATTGCAGCCCTGGACTCCCCCGATGGCGATCTGGGAAAGCCATGAGAAGATTCTTATTCGCCTGGACCTTCCGGCGGTCAGTAAAGAGGATCTGGACATTTCCTTGCGCGGCAATACTTTGGTCGTGAGTGGCAACCGAGCCGCACTTCCGATGATCGCAGGTTACATGCCGCGTTTGACGGAGTCCGCGTTTGGCCAGTTTTACCGCGCGATTCAATTGCCCATCGAAAACATAACGCCAGAACTGACCTCGACCATTAAAGACGGTGTGCTCGAGATTTCGATTTCCAAACAGGGGCAGGAGCGCACTAAGAAAAATGCCAGCGGTAAATCGATTCAGTAGAGAGTTTGCCTTTATTTAAAACAATTCCCGTCAAGTGGCGGGACTAACCATGGAGGACTAATGGAAAATTCATCAACAGTTCGCATCGACATGCAAAGATTGCAGATGTTGAACGACCGCCTTTGCCAAACCCTTGAGGCTCTCAACCAAGTGCGTTTGACTGCGCACAGTTTTGCACCGGCTGCGTTTATCAATCCCACGATGGGAATGGGCATGCATCCGGGCTATGCACCGCAGAGCAACTTTTGGGGCGCGCATGGCTTTAACGGCTACCCGGTGAACCCGGTTGGAATGTGGGGCACGCCTGTCTCTCCCAGCTATATTCCCGGTTTCCACTCTGGCTACGCGGTATCCCAGAACCCCTACTTTAGTGGAATGCACACGGGCTATGCCACGACTCAGCCCTACTTTGCACACAATGGTTTCACCACCGGTGTAGACCAATTCCGCACTAACCCTTTGGCTCACCAACAACCTATTTGGTAGGTTTTCCGGGAGGGTTTCCGCTGCGGGAACTCTCCGTTTTTTACTTTTTAAACACAAACAATCCACAGGAATACTCGGCGCGGGCATAATCGCTGGGATTGGCGTGGAGTACGAGATTGTCCTGATCATCGATGGCGCTGAACTCCGCAAGTTTTAACGTTTTGAACAGCTCGATAACAGTTTCAACCCCAAAAATTCTATGGGCATTGAACTCCAGCCTTTGAATCCCGATCGGTACCGCGAAGTAAAGAGGTGCGCCGGGCGCCAGCACGCGCGTCACTTCCTGGATGGCCTTGTCTAAATTCGTGGCACCCAACGGGTCGCCGTAGCGGCCAAGTCCAATGTGCTCAAATACGTGCAAGCTCGAAACTGAAGATAGACTATCGCTGGCAATGTTTTTCAGATCGGTCGCGTCGGCCTGGATGAATTGAATATTTTGATCGAGGTCGGGCAACGCCCGTATGTCGAGAATCTTTACCTTACAAAAAACCGCGCAGTGAGCAACAAAGCCATCGATCCGGCTGCCAATGTCGAAATGCTCCTGCACACCCGATTCGAAAATCCGACGCGCTGCCCAGATATCTTGCAGGAAGTAATGGCGAGGCTTGCCCCCCGCCGTATCGAAACGGTCGAAAAAACAAGGATTGCTATTGATAAAATGCAATGGAAAGCGCGGATCTTTGGGTGTCCGCGAGAAGTTCACATAATCGCGAATATAGAGTAGCGGTCCTCTTATATAATTGAAATTCTTGAATAGACCGCGAATCGGCCACAGGAAAGGAAACAATCCGTTGATCCACACCAGTATACAGCGCAGAAAGCGGACAGCCTTGAATTGTGAGTGCCGGTTCATAAACCTACGTTAACGGTTGCTTACTCGCCCAACAACTTGCGTCTTTAGGCCCAAGACTTTAGTCCCAGTTGCAAGAGCTAAGCAACCATTGACCTTGCCGCCGCGGGGCCGCCATAATTTTACTAGGCATTTGCAAAGGACAGCATGATGAAAGTCTTGGTCACCGGGGGAGCGGGATATATCGGTTCAACCTTGGTTCCGCTGTTGCTGCGCGAAGGGTACAAGGTCACAGTGGTCGACAACATGATGTATGGTCAGACCTCACTGTTCGATGTCTGCTGGCATCCGGAGCTAAATATTGTACGAGGTGATGTTCGTGATGAAAAATTGCTGCGTCCTTTGATCGCGGCTCACGATGTGTTGATTCCGCTGGCCTGTTACACCGGCGCTCCCGCCTGCGCCAAAGATCCGCTCGCGGCGGTAGCGGTGGGGCAAACCGCGGTCGCGGATATGTATAAAATGAAATCCAAATCTCAGCTCATGATTTATCCTTGCACCAACAGTGGCTACGGTATAGGCAAAGGCGCGCAAGAGTGCGATGAGGATTCGCCCTTACAGCCGATCACGCTTTACGGGCGGCTAAAAGTGGAAGCCGAATCCGTACTCTTACAAGGCGGGGAGGCGGTGACTTTTCGCTTGGCCACCGTCTTTGGTGCCAGCTCGCGCATGCGCCTGGATCTATTGGTGAATGATTTTACTTACCGCGCGGTGGTCGATCGTTTCGTGGTGTTGTTTGAACCGCACTTCAAGCGCAATTATTTGCACGTGCGTGATGCCGCGGGCGTTTTCTTGCACACGATCAAAAACTACGCGGGAATGAAGGGGCGCCCTTACAATGTAGGCCTAAGTGACGCCAATATTAGTAAAATGCAATTGTGCGAAAGCATCCAAAAATTTATTCCCGGTTTCCAGTTTCCGGTGTCTGAGATTGGTGAGGATCCCGACAAGCGCGACTATGTGATTTCAAACCGGCGGGTGGAAGCCACCGGCTTTAAAACTCAGCACTCGTTGCAAGGAGGTATTCAAGAGCTGATCAAGTGTTATCAAGTCATGCGCCGTAATGAATACTCCAACGTATGAGTTTAGCAAACAAACGCATTTTAGTTACCGGGGGCGCGGGATTTATCGGTTCGCATTTGGCCAAACGGCTGGCGGCGGATGGGGCGAAAGTGAGGGTCGCCGATAATCTTTGTCGCGGAAGGCTCTCCAATCTGGCGCCGGTGCAAGGGCAAATCGAATTTATGAAGGAGGACCTCACGCGCGCGGAGGCATGCGCCAGAGTCTGTGCCGGAATGGAGATCGTTTTTCACTTGGCTTCGAAGGTCGGCGGCATTGGCTACTACATGCAAAAGCCGGGCGAAGTCTATACCAACAACGTGATGATGGATACGCAAATGCAAATCGCGGCCCGTGAGCTTGGGGTTAAGCGCTATCTGTTTTCAAGCAGCGCCCATGTTTATCCGAAGCGCCTGCAAGCCGATGAGAATTCCGCGCCACTAAAGGAAGCTGACGCCTATCCCGCCGATCCGGCGATATCTTACGGCTGGGCTAAGCTAGTTACCGAACGTTTGATCCATTATCAAAACCAAGAGGGCAGTGCGGTGCGAACGGCCGTGGTGAGAATTGTGGGTGCGTTTGGAGAAAATCAAGATATCGACCTGAGCACGGCTTCTGCGATCCCGGCGTTTTGTCGGCGCGCGCTCGAGTTTCCGGGGAAGAGTCCGTTCACCATGTTCGGCGAGGGACGTGAAACACGCTCCTATGTTTATGTCGGCGATGTAGTTGAGGGTATGATCCGCTGCGTGGAAGCGCTGGCGGACCGACCCGTGATTGAGCCAATGAATTTGGGCAATGAAGGGCGCATTACGATTGGTGAGCTAGCGCGAATGATTGTCGCGGTTTCGGGCAAGCCGATTACGATTAAGAGCCTGCCCGCCGCTGAGAGTGGTATTCGCGGCCAAGCCGTGGATTGCACCTTGAGCCGTGAAATTTTAAGTGGCTGGACGCCTGCGGTGAGTCTGCGCGACGGTATCTTGAAGACCTATCAAAATATCGAAGCACGTCTGCGCGCGGGCGAGAACTGACCGTGCCGCGCGTGCGGGCTTGGTTGAGTTCAAAAATACTGACCTATTGCTTATTGCTCGGGCTGTTGGTGACGGGTGGATATTTTTATCTTTTTCCAGGAAGCCTGGCTCTGCTTGAAGGCCGCACCGATGTGGTGATGAGCGACGGCACAGACTCCATGTCTCAGTCCTTTGGCTATGACATGCTCAAAGATCTATGGCAAAACAATCCGAGCCGTTTTTTTTACGGCGCGATCTATTATGATGGCGCTGACCCTGAAAAAGGCACCGCCCTTTGGTATCCGCTCAGTGATCGTTGGTTGGGGCTGCTGGCCTCTTACGTTTTTCCAGTGGAACAAGTCTCAACCGCGTATGTTTATGCACTTATCGTACTTAACGGCCTCTGCATGTTTTTATTGTGTTCTTATTTAGGCTGGGCGCGCGCCGTCGGCTTCGCGCTTAGTTTCGCTTGGGCCGTCAATTGTTATGTGCGCGCGCGCGCCAAGGTTCACACGGCGATGGTGGGCATTTACCACCTGCCCCTGATATTTTTGGGGGTCTTATTGGTAGTCCGGGGTAGATCATGGCGCTCCCTGCTCGCGGCCATGGTGGCGCTTTTGCTCGCCGGCACGACCGCGCATTATTATTTAGTGACCTGTGTATTTATGAGCCCGCTCTTCGTGATTTTTGCACTGGTGCAGCC
This sequence comes from Pseudobdellovibrionaceae bacterium, assembly GCA_025354795.1. Taxonomy (GTDB): domain Bacteria; phylum Bdellovibrionota; class Bdellovibrionia; order Bdellovibrionales; family UBA1609; genus JALHOQ01. The sequence continues at coordinate 8,315 of JANXMF010000223.1, read as the reverse complement.
GGGCGTTCGCGCGCGGTGGAAAAAGGTTCTACTCAGGTTCACTCTTGCCGTGTTGCCACTGATCGGCTTATTGGCCGCGAATTTTTATTTTGTGGTTCCGCCCTATGCCAAAATCACCAGCGAGGAATCTAAGTCTTACGGTGTAGGTGAAGCGGACGTCAGTATTTTTCAAATGGTTTATGCCGCCCGTCCGATTGATTACCTCGGCGGTGATATCGCCTTGCAAAATGCCCAGTCTGAAATCAACCCTCTGCGCGCTTTGGTGAATCGGCATATTTTAGCGAATCTAGGGGACGGCGGAAATCCCCATGAGCGCACCAACGGCATTCGTTGGACGATTTTAATCCTTAGCCTCGCCGCGTTTGGTTTTTTAATCAGTGGCCGCATCCAGGAGCGGGTAACTCGTAACAATCTTATCTTTTTTCTGTTCTTTGGTTTTTTCGGATTTTGGCTTTCCTTGGCTCCTGATGTGCCGGCCGTGGGCTTTAGCCCATCTTACTGGTTGTATCATTTGTTTCCCAAGATTCGGGTGCCGGCGCGCGCGGGAATTATGGTTCACTTCGGCCTGCTCATGGTCACGGGATTTTTTTTGGCGGAGCCGAGTTTGCGCCGCTGGAAGAAAGTTTTAGTTTTTCCTGGCGTGCTATTTTTGCTGTTACTCGCCGATTATCCACCGCTGGAGGAAATGCCCATGGCCAAGGTGGCGCCGGCGTACTCGGCGCTTCACCGTTCGCATGGGCCGTGCGGCGTCGGCATGATCTTCCCCTTTGTCAGTGCCTCCTTAACTTGGAAACTGGGCATGTACTACACGGTTCAGCGCATGCGCGGAAGCGATTGCCCGTCGTTAAACGCATGGGGCGATTCCGCGAAAATTGTACGTCTAGAGGCCATTTTCCCACCCACCTCTGAATTTATAAAAACCTTGTCGTCCTCGAGCTTGACGGCGGATACAGTGGAGCGCTTGGTTCGCTGTACTCCCCTGAACTGGCTGGTGTTTCTAGACGGCACGCCCGTGGATTGGGCGGGCGCTCTTTGCCAACGCCTTGGTTGGAGTTTCAGTTCCGATTTAGTTTGCGTGGCACCGGTTCGCAATAAAAAACTGGAAAGGCAACCCGATCAATGTCTTTAGCGCAGCAAAAGCCCGATTTGAGCGGCTTTAATTTCGCATTCTTTTCTCATGAAGTGGAAGGGGCAACGGGGTTTCCCGAGGCTTTCGGGACCTACCTCAAGGAGTGTGGTGCGAATTTGGTTTATATTCGCTTTCCATTTTTTAATTCGGTCAGCAAGTCCATTTGGATTGAGCGCTTTCACGGCCGGACGTTGGTGGCCAAGAAGCGCAGCTGGATTCGGTTTTACCAGCCGCAACTGGTTTCGTTTGTGAAGGATTTTGTGTGGCTGATGACGGTGGGCTGGTTCTATGCGCGCGGCTCTGATTTTGTGCTAGCTTCAAATAATCTCATGGGTCTGGCGGCGCTGATTCTCCGCCGCTTGGGAGTCATCAAGAAATTTACCTATCTCGTGGTCGACTATTCACCGCAACGCTTTTCCCAGGGCTGGGTGGAAAGAATTTACGTTTTTTTGGACCGCCTTGTAGCCACCAATGCCGACTCGGTGTGGACCATGAACTTGGCGATGCTCGAAGGCCGTGAACGCGACGGCCGCTTCAAGCTTTCCGAACTCAATTACCATTTGGCACCCATGGGCAACAATGCGCACGTCACCTTTGCTGAAGGTCCCATTGAGTTTAACCCGCGGCATTTGGTTTTTGTGGGGAATCCCAATGCGAAAAATGTCCGCGCTGATTTTCTTTTGGAGGTCGCGGTGGAACTTCGCCGGCGTGGTGAGGAGTTTCGTTTGCTTTTTGTCGGACCTGGCAACGTCGATTATTTGCGGCAAAAGTCGCAAGAACTCGGTCTCGAACAGCTGGTGATCTTTCGTGGTTCGATTCCGGACCCCTTGGATTTTGAGCGGTACATGGCGACTTGCGGGATTGGTCTGGCGCCTTACGACCCCGGCCTGAATGACAATTTTTCTAAATTTGCCGACCCGTCTAAAATCAAAATCTACTTAGGCTGCAGCTTGCCGGTAATTACCACCGATGTGCCGGTGATTGCGCGGGACTTGGCCGCCAACGGGAGCGGTGTGATTGCGGACTTTAGCGTGGGTTCGTTCAGTGATCGGATTCAAGATTATTGGCGTGACGAGGGACGTTTTTCTAAAGCGCGGCAGGCCGCGGGCGAAATGGGTTTAAGCTTTTCGTGGCCCAGCATTTTTAACCGCTTAATGGCGGAAGAAGGCTTCACGCGGCTTGGCGATAAAAAATAATATTGCTGCCGGCGTGCTCGAAGGCAAATTTGACTTGAATCAGATTTCTTAGGCGGAGTGACACCGCTTTTTGTTTTTCCGGTGGTACAAAAAGCAGCATAAAGCCGCCGCCGCCGGCGCCAAGAAGTTTTCCGCCGAGGGCTCCGGCGTCTAGTCCCGCTTCATAAATTTGATCAATTTCCATGGTGCTGATCTTATGGCTCATTTTACGTTTCACTTGCCAGCCTTCATGCAATAGCTGGCCGAATTCGGCGATTGGCGCCTGACCGCTAAGAACAGTCATACCTTGATTGACCATCGCGTGAATATGCTGCAATTCCGCTTTGCGGTTGGGAGTATTCTTGATCTGTTCCCCCGCGATATCCGAGGCCACGCGGTGAAACCCGGTGAAGAAAAGCATCAGATGGCTTTGCAATTCCGCGATCCGCTCGCTACGAAGCGTGAGAGGCTGCACATTGAAGCCGCCCGAGGTATTGAACTTGACTAGGTTAAAGCCGCCATGCGCGGCCATCACTTGATCTTGGCAACCCACATTTTCGCCAATCAAATTTTGCTCAACATGGATGGATTCGAGCGCAAGGTTGTTTTTATCCACCAGATCACCGCGCAGGGCGTGTAATGCGTGCAATAGGCCGACGACAAAACTGGAGCTGGAGCCCATGCCGGAGCGTGCGGGCAGATCCGAATCATGATGCAGTTCGATTCCGGTCTCCTGCTTCATATAGCGAAACACCTCGCGCACCGCGGGATGAACGATATCATCGATCGTATTCACATACTCCATCTTTGAATAGATCAGGCGGTGCTTATGGTCGTGGAACGGCGGCAGCGGGCGGCACGAAGTGTAAATGTATTTGTCGATGGTGGTGGCAAGGACGGCCCCACCGTTTTCGCGGAACCACACGGGATAATCAGTGCCGCCGCCGAAAAAAGATATGCGTAGGGGCGTCTGAGTTATGACCATTGTTTGCGGCTCACTTTCTAAGGTCCGGTGAATTTACGTTTTGTTTGTACCATTCAATAGTTTTGCGCAGGCCGGTTTGCAGGCTGGTGCCGGCGGAAAAGTTCAGGTCTTGTTTCGCCTTGGAAACGTCGAAAAATCGGCGCATCTGCCCATCGGGTCGCTCGCTATTCAACAGCAACTGGCCTTTGAAGCCTGTAAGCTCTTTGAGCAGCGCGCATAGTCCAAGCACACTGGTTTCCTGGCCTGAGGACAAGTTCACCACGTGGGCGCCGCTATAGACTTCCGCCGCGCGCAGCATGCCTGCGGCCGCGTCGCCGGCATAGATATAATCGCGTGTTGGTTTACCGGTACCCCAAACTTCCACAGTGGGTTTGTTTTCATTCGTGGCTTCTACGAATTTGCGCACCAATGCCGGCACCACATGACTGTCGTTGAAATTGAAATTGTCATATTCGCCGTAAATATTTCCGGGGATACAAACTATCGCGGTGATGCCAAATTCTTTTTGATAGGCCGCCGCCTGAATCGTGAGCAAACGTTTGGCGAGGGAGTAGGGGGCGCTTTCCTTTTGCGGCAGACCACTCCACAGATCGCTTTCCTTGAGTGGCATGGGCGCGAACTCAGGGTAGCCGCAGCCCGCGCCTGCGGCGATAAATTTTTTCACGCCAAATTTGGCGGCGTGATGCAGGACCAAAGTTCCCATCATAAGATTGCGATAGAAAAAATCGGCGGGCCGGTCGCGATTGACGAGAATGCCGCCGACAAGGCCGGCTAGATGAAATATGATTCCAGGCTCAAGCTCTTCGAACATTTTAATGACTTGATCTTCGCGCGTGAGATCATAATCGCGGCTGCTCAAGCCGGTGAAGTTTGTAACCTCCGCGGCTTTAAAAGCACGCAGCAAATGATGCCCGAGAAACCCGGTGCCACCTGTGACGACAACTTTTTTATTAGTCCAAAAACTCATGGTCTTGGTGCCTTATGCTAAGCTCAATTTTCGCCCATGTTCGCGGAGATTTCAATCGGCCTAGACGTTTGCGCTATTCGCTTGTCAATTTATGGCGGCCAAGACAACAATTATAAATGTATTTAGTATACCTGTAGGACCTTGGTCAGACCTGCTCGCCACGTTAGAGGTAATGGCTCGTGCTGAAGTATTTATTTATTCGCCATGCGCTCGCGGATACGGACGTATTGCTCAGAAATTTTCTTGAATACGATAAAAATGGCGTGATCGTGCTTTACAATTATGCCGGTGATATCACCGTTGCCCATGCTCCGGAGTCACTTCCCTTGAAAAAAAATTATCGGTTTTACCGCGCGGGCACGTGGACCGCGAACCGCTGGTTGAAATGGAGTATGTTTGTAATCCAAATGACCAGAATCATGTTTTCTGTTTTACGCCGCACGCGCGTGTGTTATTTCGTGGTCGGCGGTGGAGACGTGTTGGCGTGGATCGCACAGCTCTTTAAAAATCTGGGCCGAATCGAGCACACCATCAATTTGCTCGAGGACTGGAGTCTGCCGAGTCCCCAAGAGTCACGCGCCAACCGCATTAAAACCTACATCAATGATTTTCTTTTGCTGCGCATGGACACCCACGTGATCCAAACCGGAAAAATCGCCTTTGACAATCGCAACCGGCATTTTCATAACCGCACGCTGAAGAACACCGTTCTTCACGATCATTTTTGGGCGTGGTTTTTGGAACGGGAAGTGGCGTTACCGGTAAAGTCGGAGCGGCGTTCGATTTGTTTTTTGGGGAACGTACGATATTTTTTCGGCATGGAGAGTGTGTTTGATCTATTGCCGGAATTAAACCGCGAATTTGGCTTTCGCTTGAAAGTCATCTGCCCCGAAACTGAGCTTTTCGTCAAATTCAAAGCAATTGCCGAAAGTAAAGGTGCTAGTCCTTACATCGACTGGCTGGGCTTCGTGCCCAACGAACGCTTGCGCGCGGGACTAGAGGATTGTTTTTGTGGAATCAACTTGCACGAACTTACAGACAACAACAATCAGTTCGCCGTCGCGGGCCGTGTGGTGGTTTATATCCAGCACCTCGTCGTGCCTATTATGACTCGCATTTCCGGTCCTACCGTGGGTGTGTTGCAAGAGCATAAAATGGGCGTCATCTGCGAGCCTGATCGCGCGAGCATCCGCGCGGCTATCGTCGAAGGCCATCGCGCCAACGCGAAGTACGTGGCCAATTTAGATCGGTTTTTGACCTACAATCCCTACCGTCAGAGCATTGGTGTGCTGTTTGCGGATCCCCCGCAACCGGACAGCAAGCTTAGGAGGAGCGGTGCATAGGAGGGCGTCTTGCAATATGATGTTTGTATAGTGGGCGGTGCGGGACATGTGGGCTTGCCATTGGGCATCGCTTTTGCGGCCGCTCAACAAAGAGTTTTGATTTACGATATCAACCGCGCGGCGCTCGACCGCATTCAGTCGGGTAAGATGCCGTTCATGGAAGCCGGTGCCGAGCCGCTGTTGAAGGCGGCGTTGTCAAAGGGCTTGATCGCTTTTTCCGACAAGGTGGAATTGATACGAGATTGCAAAGTCGTGGTGGTTACCATCGGGACCCCGGTCGATGAATTTATGAATCCTTCGCTGCGTTTGATTTCGCAATGTTTCGAGGCGCTGATTCCACACTTGTCCGAAAAGCAGCATGTGGTTTTGCGTTCCACCGTTTATCCCGGAGTGTCGGACTGGGTGGCCAAGCTGCTGGCGGAGCGGGGCGTGCGCTGTGAAGTTTCGTTTTGCCCGGAGCGCATCGTCCAAGGTTTCGCCATCGAGGAACTGAAATCATTGCCCCAAATCGTCAGTGGTCTGACCGAGGAGGCTGAAAATACCGCGGCAAAACTCTTTAGTCTGATCGCGCCGGAAGTAGTGCGAGTGAGCATGAAAGAGGCGGAGTTCGTAAAGTTGTTTTGCAATGCCTTTCGCTACATCCAGTTCGCGGCGGCCAACCAATTTTATATGATTTGTGAGTCGGCCAACGTCGATTACAACAATGTTATGAAAGCAATGAAGCATAATTATCCGCGCATGAAAGACGTTCCGGGCCCAGGCTTCGCGGCGGGCCCGTGTTTGTTCAAGGACACGATGCAGCTGGCGTCGTTCTATGAAAACCAATTCTCCATCGGCTTGCAGTCGATGCTCGTCAATGAAGGTTTACCGTTATTTATCGTCGGCCGTCTTAAGGAAAAGCATGATTTAAGAACCAAGACGATAGGGCTTTTAGGCATGGCCTTTAAAGCTGGCAGCGACGACCGGCGCTCTTCCTTAAGTTATAAACTAAAAAAGGTGCTGCTGACGCAGGCCAAGCAAGTGCTCACCACCGATCCTTTTGTGTCGGACGACTCCACCCTGCGCCCGCTTGATGACGTGATTGAGATGAGTGACATATTGATTTTGTGTACTCCGCACAAAGACTATAAGCAGTTGAATTTGCGCGGGCGCGAAACCGTGGATGTATGGAATTTCTGGCGCTAAATTTTCCAACGCTGCGTAACTGGATCGCGCACATCCGTTTTGACCGCTGAAAAGCGTACGCCATGCACTTCCACAAAGGGCCCCGGAAAATCGGGGTGGTAAGTCGCGCGGAGCTTGCGGAAAAATTCCTCCGGTCGGACCGGGTCCAAGACCAGCCAGCGCTCAAATTGCTTGCGACTCACCGGTTTTCCCGACCACTGCAGGTCTGGATTTGGCGTTAGAGGAGCGCCTCGTGCCAGAGCGTCGATAAACTCACAAAATAGGTCTACGGCCGCGGACTCCGCTGCATGGAAGAGCTGATCACAGGTGCTGTCTGCCTCGATTGGGAAATTTTTGATGCGCCAAATGGGTCCGCAATCCACTTTGCTGGAATTAATAAAATGGGCGGTGGCCCCAAAATCCTTATCCTGATTGAACAGCGCATAGCTGGCGGACCCACGTCCAGGATATCTAGGAGGTGCGGGATGAAAATTAACCAGCGGACACGCCAGCAATTCCTTTTTGAAAATGCGCTGGTTCAAAACGCTCAATACAAAAGCCGGTTTCAGTGCCGCGGCCTGCGATTCTGTGATTGCATCATCCTCAAGAAAATATTTCCACTGGTCCGGCTTGAGGCGGGCGTGCAGGTGCGCAAGGACACGGTCATTCAGGACCTTTTTCTTTCCAGTAAAAATTAGCAAAGGCTGATTGGCGGTCATTGCACTTTCTTGGAATTGATTGGACTATTAATATCAGTAAGTGAGGGACGTTTCAAATGAGTATCCCATGGTTTGGCGTCAAAGTTGGTGAAGCGGAAAAACGCTATCTGAACGAGGTGATCGATTCAGGTTACATCAACGATGGGCCGTTCGTGCGCGACTTGGAGAAACGGCTGGCCGATTTTTTGGGAGTGCCCTTCGCACTGACCGTGACCAGCGGCACCGCCGCGATTTCGCTCGCGCTTTTGGCGGTGGGTATTGCGCCGGGCGACGAAGTGCTCGTGCCAAACCTGACTTTTATCGCCACCGCCAACGCCGCCCGCTTAATCGGCGCCAAAGTGGTATTCTGTGACGTGGGACCCGAGCGCATGAACGTGACGGTCGCGAATTTAGAGAAGAGCTGGACTCCGCGCGTACGGGCGATCGTGACTGTCGATGTCAACGGGCGGTCCTGTGACTACACCGCTATTGAAACCTGGGCCCGCGGAAAAGGCCTGCCCGTCATTTGTGATTCGGCGGAGGCCTTTGGCTCGGTCTATAACGGAAAATCCATTGGCTCGCGCGGAGAAATGGGCTGCTTCTCGTTTTCCGCGAACAAAACTATTTCTTCTGGCCAGGGCGGCCTCATCGTCACCAAGAAACAAAATCTATATCACCGTCTGCTTGAGCTCAAAGATCAAGGTCGCCGCGCAGGCGGCAGCGGAGGTGCCGATCTGCATCCGGTGTTTGGCAGCAATTTCAAATACACCAGTCTTCAAGGCGCGGTTCTGCGCGCGCAATTGGATCGGGCGGGGGAACGGATCATACGCGCCCAAGACCGTGACCAGCTTTAT
>JANXMF010000222.1 GCA_025354795.1 Pseudobdellovibrionaceae bacterium | reverse complement strand
TCCAGTGCTGCGCTCAGCAGGACTCGACAAATGGACCAAATCTATTTCGTGGTTGGGTGATCGAAAATTAAAATTCCAGTGGGGCGATCGCTAAATTTCAGGCTCAATTATGAGACTTAAGCCTCAGCGAAAATCACTGTTGTAACGAGTTATTGAGGGCCGAACTTGAGCATTGGATTTCGGTCAAGGCCGTCAGAATCGATCAGACAATCTTTCATGGAGCAGAGGGCAAACCCATCAATCACGACAGTTTCAGTGATCGTAGATTTGATAAGGATGTCCGGCTTTGGGGAGGAAGACGGATCAGGTTTCACGATATGCGACATACAGCGACGACGCTGATGATCGCAAATGGTGTTGATCTTAAGACGGTGAAAGAGATCTGTGGCCACAAGAGCATCGCGACAACGATGAACTACGTCCATCTAGTGGCGGAGAATTTGCGAAGTGTCGCGAAATCGTTTTCGGTGACGCCGCAGGTTTCAATGGTTCCGACAAAGCGGGTTTCTGGACTGAGTTTGGTGAAGTAGATTTTACGGTCGAAAAATATGGTGGACCTTCCGTGGACCTTTTTAGGCAAGGAACGGCCTTTCGGCTGTTTCACCTATCGCGCTAACTATTTGATTTTGTTTATGATTAAATTGGTTGCGGGGGCCGGATTTGAACCGACGACCTTCGGGTTATGAGCCCGACGAGCTACCAGGCTGCTCCACCCCGCGACATTAAATTGTTCTGAAAAAAGAACGTGAACAATTGGACAGACCCGCACATTAGGGGACCGCAACCCTTGAGTCAACGGCAAAGAACGTCGCTATCCATCCAAAGCCAAGATAAACCTAAGCTGCGCCTGCTTTTTTCTTGCCCTCGATGGCCTTTTTAAGAGCCCGAAATGCCTCGCGATTGTAGGGGATACCTAGAGTGTACTCGATGTACATCAGGGCTTCGCGGGGATTTTTGGGGACCGGGCAGTTGACGTTCGGGATAATCAAATCGGCAAAGCCATCCGATAGCGCTACAACTTTTGCCAACGGGTGCATTTTGACATCCCGCATGCGTTGGGGGTAACCCTGACCGATCGAGTTTTCATGATGTTCGTAGATGATCGAAACAATATCGTCGGGCACGATGCCGATGCTATTCAGCATCTGCATACCCTTGAACGAGTGCGTTTCATACAGCTGGATCTCATCGGTGGTCATCGAGGCGATGGATTTAGTGGTGAGTTCCACCGGAATGGCCTTCATACCCACGTCGTGCAGCAAGCCGCCCAATGCTAATTTTTCCAGCGTTGCGCGTTTTTCAAAGCCCATGCTACTGCCGATCATCACGCTCAAAGAACTCACCGCGATCGAGTGCGGGAGGAGCGCGTCGGAATAGCCATTGAGGCTCAATAAAATATCGCTAAACGACCTGTTGGATTCAACCAAGCCCAGCACCGCCTGGGTGATCTGCTTGGCGTGGTTGTAAAACTCCATATCCATGCCCAGATGTTCGAGCTGGCGGAACATGCTGCGTGCGGCGTGAGTGATGAGCGTGGTCTTTTGCTTATCGTTAAGATCTTTTTTAGTCAGTGAGATGCCCGCCATCGACATGGCCTGGTGAGTCAGCTTGTAGAACTCCTTTTTGCGCACCCACAGATACGTGACTTCTTTACTCTGATAATTTTTGAACTGATCAACATTCGACTGCGTGGTGGCTTTGGCAACAAGAATGAATTTTTCATCGCCGATGCGGATGAAAAGATCGACGGGAATGACAATACCCTTCGAAAATTCATTGATGGGAATAGGCATAAAGTCTTTGGAACTTTGCTCCATGGACACTTATCGGGAAATCGCCGCGAATATAGAGCGTTCAAGTCTTGGCCTAGACCAAAGAACAGTGTAGTTTCTGGAAGCTATGGCTCAAAACGCGAATCTTGCTCTCGACGTCTCAAATGTTATCATGCAATACCCGCTCACGAAGGCGTTGGCGGGAGTTTCGATCGAGGTCGCGCCCGGCGAAGTCTTCGGCCTGCTGGGTCCTAATGGCGCGGGCAAAACTTCGCTCATTTCAATCATCGTCACCCTGGAAAAGGCCACCTCAGGACAAGTTAAAGTTTTTGGCCATGATGTGGCCCGCGAAAGCCAGCTGGCAAAACTCCAAACCGGTTGGGTGCCGCAAGAAATTATCAATCACGGCTTTTTCACTGTTAACGAGATTTTAGGATTTCACGGCGGTTACTACGGCGTACGGGACAGCAAAAAGCGAGTCGATGAGCTGTTAAATATTTTAGGTCTTTGGGAGCATCGCTTTAAAAAAGTAAAACAATTGAGCGGCGGGATGAAGCGCCGGCTAATGATCGCCAAAGCGTTGGTGCATAAACCACGCCTGCTTCTTCTCGACGAACCAACGGCAGGCGTGGACGTCGACTTGCGCAAACGCCTATGGGAATTCGTCGAACAGCTTCGCCGCGACGGAATTTCCATTTTACTGACCACCCATTATCTGGAAGAGGCCGAGCGCCTGTGCGACCGCGTGGCTATCATCCACAATGGCCAGATCCGCGCCGTTGGAGAGACTCGAAAACTGATTGAACAGTGGAGTCGCAAGAAAGTGGTGCTGCGTTTGCTTGAGCCAGTGGAAGGCTATAAAAATCATCCCGATTATATGAGCGGGCAGGGGAGCGAGTGGACGTTTTTCACCAAAATGTCCAAACCTCTCGGAGAGTTGATGCAAGAGCTGCAAGTTCCCATGGGAAATCTAAAGGATCTGCAGGTGCAAGACGGCAATCTTGAAGATGTCTTTGTGCAGTTGACGTCCGCCACGAAAGGCGCACATTAATGGATCTCACTTGGACGCCTTTTTTTACCCTCTTCCGGCGCGAAATTATGCGTTTTATGAAAGTGATTATTCAAACCGTGATCACGCCCTTTGTGAGCTCCACACTTTACCTGATGATTTTTGGCGTGAGCCTCGGCAAAAGCATAGTGTTGAAAGATCAATTGCCCTATTTATCATTTCTAATTCCAGGTCTCGTGATGATGAGCTGCCTCAACAATTCTTTTCAAAACACCTCGAGTTCGATCGTGAGTTCAAAATTCAGCGGGGATTTGGAAGACTTTAAAGTTGCTCCACTCACCCCGTGGCAGATTATCCTGGCTCTCAGCATGGCTGCAGTTCTGCGTGGTCTTCTGGTCGGTGGAATCACCTTCTTCGTCGGCGAGGCATCGTATTTTTTCACCTATGGCACGGCGCTCGGTGTGAGTCATCCCTTCGCACTTTTACTATTTTTAATTTTAGGCTCCCTATGTTTTGCCAACTTCGGCGTGGTGGTCGCTTTCTGGGCGCGCTCTTTCGATCAACTGAGCGCAGTCAGCGGTTTTGTGCTTTTGCCCCTGATATATTTAGGCGGCGTGTTCTTTTCCGTAGAAAATCTGCCGCCCCTGTGGCGGTCTGTGTCCTTGTATAATCCTTTGCTTTACATGATCAACGGCGTGCGCTACGGAATCCTAGGCGTGGCTGACGTGGAACCGCAAAGGGCCGCGTTGGTGACTTTGCTGGCTTTTTTGCTCACGACCGGCTTGGCCGTTCGCTGCCTCAAGCGCGCCAGCTTTCAAAGGTGGTAGACTATGTTTGAAAATCTCTCGGACAAACTCACTTCGACGCTTAAAAAAATTCGCGGCCAGGCGAAGATTAGTGCCACCAATATTGAGGAGGCGACCAAAGAAATCCGTATGAGCCTGCTTGAGGCCGACGTCAATTTTAAAGTGGTCAAAACCTTCCTCGACGAAGTCAAGACTAAGGCCTTGGGCCAAGAGGTGCTCCAGAGCCTGAGCGCCGGTCAGCAGTTCGTAAAGATCGTGCATGACGAATTGGTGCATATGCTGGGTGATAGTGCGCAAGAGATCGACGTGCGCGGCGCCCCTTCGGTACTTTATCTGGTGGGCCTCCAAGGTGTGGGCAAAACCACCACGGCGGCCAAGCTGGCGCTGCATATACGGCAGAAACTAAAAAAGAAGCCGGGTTTGGTTCCGCTCGACGTTTATCGTCCGGCCGCGGTCGAGCAGCTCACTTTGCTGGCGCAACAAAATGACATTCCCGTTTTTCCAACGGACGCCAAGTTAAAACCCCAAGCGCTGCTGAAGGCCGCGCAAGAGTGGGCGCGCACGGAGATGATCGACGTTGTGATTCTCGATACCGCTGGCCGTATGCAAATTGACGAAACCCTGATGACCGAACTCAGTGATCTCAAAAAAATATGGCCGGCGCACGAAATGCTATTGGTGGCGGATGCGATGCTTGGTCAGCAAAGTGTTCAGGTGGCCGAGGGATTCCATAAACAGCTTGGATTGACTGGATTGATTCTCACCAAGATCGACGGCGACGCCCGCGGTGGTGCGGCTCTCAGCATTCGAGCGGCCACTGGTGTACCGATTAAGTTTCTCGGTGTCGGCGAAAAAGTGGCTAACCTCGAAGTGTTTCATCCTGACCGCTTGGCCGGCCGCATTCTCGGTATGGGGGACGTGATGTCATTGGTGGAAAAAGCCGCCGAAGTCATCGACGAAAAAGCCGCGCGTGAGGCCACTCGTAAAATCGCCAAGTCCAGGTTCACTCTCGATGATTTCCTGAGTCAAATTCAGATGATGAAAAAGATGGGTGGGCTCGAATCGGTGATGAAAATGATCCCGGGCATGGGTAGTCTCACCAAGCAGATGAAAGATATGGCGCCACCGGATGAAGAAGTGAAAAAGATCGAAGCCATCATCCGCTCGATGACGTCAAAGGAACGCCGTGATCCCAAGATCCTAAATGGTTCAAGGAGGTTACGAATCGCCAACGGTTCGGGTACCGAGGTCAAAGATGTCAATCGTTTGGTGGCACAATTTACCAATGCGCAAAAAATGATGGCGCAGATGATGAAAATGGGGATGCCTAAGGGCAGAGGTCGGATGTTTTAGTTGCTCTCATCCAGAAATCGTTGTAATCCCTAACCTCTTTAAACAGTTAGCTCAGGTCTCATGGGAAGGAACACACGATGGTCGTTATTCGACTTGCACGATTTGGAAAGAAGCATAGCCCTAAGTATAGAATCACCGTTGCGGATTCGCGGCGTTGGCTAGGCGGCAAATTTATTGAAGTGATTGGTCATTACAATCCCACCCCTCAAGGTCAGGAAAAAGAATTCACCTGCGACATGGAAAAGGTCCAGTCCTGGATGGCAAAAGGCGCGCAACCTTCAGAGCGTCTGAAGAGTTTGATCCGCAAATCACAGGCTAAAGTATAAGCTTCTATCGCCAAATGAGTTTGAGTTGTAGTAAACTTAAACTCTAGAGATTCTCATCAAGTATTAGGGGAAATTTATATGGATCCGATGTCACTCAAAAATCTCGTTGAATTTATGGCAAAATCACTGGTCGACAAGCCCGATGAAGTCGAAGTCAACGAGATCGTCGGCGAACAAACTACCGTTGTTGAGTTAAAAGTTGCCAAGGATGATTTAGGAAAAGTGATCGGCAAACAGGGTCGTACCGCGCGTTCCATGCGCACCATCTTGAATGCAGCAAGTACCAAGCTGCATAAACGCAGTGTCCTCGAGATCGTCGAATAGGTTCACACCCAAAGTATTCCCAGGCCATCACTGCGTTGGCTTTGTTAAGGCCGCGCACGGCATTCGTGGCGAGCTCTACGTTAAACTTTATGCCGGCCAAGCCGACTGGTTAGCCTCATTAGAAACTATTTATTTACTCGGCCCCGGTGCCACCGAGCTTAAAGCCTGGCCGGTGCAAATCGCCCGCCCGCACAAAGAAGGGTTAATCGTAAAAGTTGAAGGCGTGGTGGACCGCAATCACAGCGAAACCATGCGCAAATCTGGAGTGTATATTCCACAGAGTCTGCTGACCGCCGATCCAAGTGCGGGCTTGTTCCTGCATCAGATCTTGGGCTTTGATCTCTATGACATCGGTGGTAAATGCCTTGGCACTATCACGGGCTTTGGCAGCAATGGTGCTCAAGACTTGTTAAAAGTGCAGGGTGAAGCCGGGCCAGAGGTGCTGATTCCCTTTGTTCAGGCCTTTCTGGTCAACATAGATTTTGACAAACGCCAGGTGAAAATGGATCTTCCGGAGGGACTTTTCTAATCTAAGAAGGATTCATGCAGTTCACCGTTGTGACCCTGTTTCCAAAAATGATCGAAAGCTTCTTAGCCAATGGCTTGCTGGGCCAGGCCCACGCGCGTGGCGAGGTAAAGGTGACGACCTGCGATCCGCGCGAATACACAGAAGATGTCCATCGCACCGTGGATGACCGCGCCTTTGGTGGCGGTGACGGCATGGTCATGAAGGTGGAGCCTCTGGTGAAAGCGGTCACCTCTTTACGCGCGCAGGGCGTGCAAAAAGTGATGTTGCTTACGCCTCAGGGCCGGCGCTGGAATCAAAGCTTGGCGCGAGAATATGCTCAGGCGCACGAACACGTCGCTTTGGTGTGCGGCCGCTATGCGGGCATCGATCAACGATTTCACGCATTCGCCGACGCCGAGATTTCGCTTGGCGACTTTATTTTAAACGGGGGCGAAGTCGCCGCTTGCGCGATCATCGAATCGGTCGTGCGTTTGCGCCCCGGAGTTTTGGGCAACCCACTCTCCGCCGCCAGCGACAGCTTTAGCGAAGACCTTCTTGAGTGCCCGCAATTCACCCGGCCGCGCGAAGTAGAAGGCATGAGGGTTCCCGCACCTTTGTTGAGCGGCAATCATATGAAAATCCGCGCTTTCGAATTGGCGGTCGCGCGCGTGCGCACCAGGCTTTTGCGCTCGGATTTAATGTCCGAGATTACCGATCTAAGCCAAGACGTAGCTCTCCTGGCGGCCCTCGAAGACTCCGAACTTAAGGCCGTGGGTCTCAATCGCACCGATCTCGCGGGAGTCCGCTAGTGGAGCGCACTTCGGTTCACGTCGCGCTGATTCACTGGCCCGTTTTTGACCGCGCAAAAAACATCGTGTGCACCAACGTCACCAATTTCGACATCCACGACATAGCCCGCGCGGGCCGCACCTACGGCATCGGCCGTTATTTCATCGTCAACCGCTTAAAAGAGCAGCTTAGTTTTGTGGCCCGCGTCCTCGAGCATTGGCGCATCGGTGTGGGTTCGGAATACAATCCGAAGCGTAAGACCGCCTTGCAAAACGTGGAGTTGGCAGAAAATCTGGACGAGGCTCTGCAGAAATTTGCGCAAAGACCGCTCATTGTTTGCACGTCTGCCCGTGATCTGGGCATTCCTGCGATTTCCTTTAAGGAACTGCGCGGCAAGGTATGGGATGCGAAGACTCCGCCTATATTATTGGTATTTGGAACGGGTTTCGGCCTCGACGAGGCGATTCTCCGTCAGGCCGATCTCTTGCTCGAACCTCTGAAGGGCGCTTCACACGATGACTATCGCCATTTATCTGTTCGTTCGGCGGTGAGCATCGTTCTTGACCGCCTTCTAGGCACGTGTTAACACCTTGTTTTCGCTAAAAAGTTGGAGCGCGTCATGTCGGATACTGCTGGCCCTAAAAAGGCCTCTAAAGATGCTGGTCAAAAGAAAAAGAAACCTTCGGCTAATCAAGAGGCGCGTAAAGCGGCTCAGATGAAAGCCGCAAAACCCAAGGTGGAGCACGCCAAAACGGATCTTATCCGGCGTGTGACTTGGGACCGTGTGGCCAACAAGAAAAAGTTGCCGCAATTTCAGACGGGCGACACCATTGGCGTGTACGTGAAAGTGAAAGAGGGCGAAAAAGAACGCGTCCAGCTTTTCACCGGAATCGTGCTGAAAGTTCAGGGCAGTGGCATTGGCCGCACCTTTACCGTGCGCAAAATGGCGAGCGGTGTGGGTGTGGAGCGAACTTTCCCGATCATGTCACCGATCATCGACCGTATTGAACTGATCTCGCGCGGACGCGTGCGTCGGTCGCGATTGTTTTACTTGCGTGGACTCAAAGGCCGTTCGGCGCGTTTGAACACCGAAATTTATTTTGGCACCGAAGGCGCTCCTGACGCTGCCGACGAAGTGAGTGCGGAAGCCGCAAATACGCCCGAAGCCATTGCGGCGGCTGAGGCCAAAGTCAATGCGGCCACCGAAAAGCGAATCGCGAAAGCGGCTCGTCAAGAAAAAGCTAAAAACGCAAAAAAATAGACCTTGAAAAATAAAAACAGAGGAGCGGTGGATTGGACCACCTTCCTGCCCGTACCAGTCATCGGTGTCGACGAAGTTGGTCGCGGCTGCCTAGCCGGACCGGTTGTTGCGGCGGCCGTTATCCTAAACCGTGCCAAACGCGGTGTGTACTTCGATTCGAAAGTGTTGTCCGCGCATCGGCGTGAAAATCTCTGCATCAAGATTGAAACCGAACATCGGTGGGCCACGGGTTTTGCAACAGTAGCAGAAGTGAACAGGCTTAATATTTTCCACGCTTCGCTTTTGGCAATGCGCCGGGCGGTGCAAGGCCTCGCCGTTGAGGCGGGACATATTTTGGTCGACGGAAAATTTAGAATCCCACGACTGCCACGGTATTCGCAAACCGCGTTTGTCGAAGGTGATTCCCGCGTCGAAGTGATTTCCGCGGCATCGATCGTGGCCAAGGTCACCCGCGATCGGTTTATGGCGAAGTTAGCGGAGAGGTTTCCAGAATATGGATTCGAAATCCACAAAGGCTACGGCACTCTCCATCACCGCGACATGCTGGCAGCAGTGGGTCCGTGTGCCCACCATCGACGCTTCAACGGTGTATTCGAAGAGGACCAAGAACTACACGAAGTCTGAGCGGCGTGTGCAAGATTATTTGGCAACGCGGGGGTGGGAAAGTCTCTATCACAATGTGCAAATTCGTGACGTGCAGGTTGATTTACTCAGCCGAAGTCCAAGCGGCGTGTTGACACTGATCGAAGTCAAAGGGCAGGGGGTGAGCGGTCTAGCTCACCTTGGCCACTGGCAGGCTGTGCGTTTAAGCCGCGTGTGCACGTTTCTCGCGCAGTGGGAACCCATCGATCTGCAATTGGCGCTGGTTTCTTCAACCCGAATCACCCTTGTACCGGTGTATTGACAGGGGGCAATAGTATGGGAAACTTGAAGGATGAGCATCATGCGCAGTTTTTTAATCTTGGGTCTAGTTTTTCCACAGTTAGTGCATGCTGCCGCTCCCAACGACTCCGCTGAAAACACAGGTCGTGAATTTTTAATGAGCTGCACATATGGCGTCTTAGCCGGCACTTTGGTGGGCGCGGCGAGTCTCGCCTTCACCAAGAAGCCCAACGAAAACATGGGAATTGTGGCGCGTGGAGCTTCACTTGGGCTTTACACCGGCATCTTACTTGGCATCTATGTTGTCTATATAGTTCCAGCCATGGAAAGTAATCCTGAGGAGGAACCGGTGGCGATGTTGGCTCGTTATCCCATTCTGTTTCCGCGGCTCAGTGACACGGGTAAGTTGGATGGAGTGCAGGCGGATTGGACTGTGTTGCGGTTTTGAGGCCGCTGGCCTTGATCTTTCTAGGCTGGGAATGACGTCTTTTACAATGTGCCAAGCTTGTCGGGTACCAATTTACAGAGTGGTGCGCGCCAAAGAATTTGAATGATGGGCGCGGGCTCGTTTTGAGGATCATTCACTGGGCATTGGGCTAAGTATTAAAGCGCCTGCGTCCGTGTAGTAGCTTCGTTCTTAGTCTCCCCTCCAAAATCAAAGCTGAGGGCCGCGTGGATTTGGGGCGTTCCTTGCACGACTTGGGTTTGCTCGAGATGAATCACCCAACAATTGCCGGGCGGGCGGATGTTCATACCGTAGTGCCAGCTTTGCACTTTATGAGTGATCTCTGAAAAATCGATCATGCCCTCGAGTTCGATATATTTTAAAATCACGCCACCGCCGACGCCGAAATTGCGGGTTTGGCTGTCGGGCTGTACACGATTTTTATTGTCCAAGATGAATCCTTGGGTGAAAGAAAGCTGCGCAAAATTTTTGGGAGTCGTCAGCACGCGCACCCGCGACGAAGTGTTGGCGACGCCGGCGTACGGGTTATAAGAAACCGTGGTGTAGGTCACAAAATGTTCAAAACGCATGTCGAGAAGCGCGTCGATCGAAGACCAGGGGTAGGAATTCGGACGCTCGGCCTCGCGCAAATCATAAGATTGGCCGACTTGAAAGAGTGCCAGAGTGCGATAATCGGGCGTGCCGTCGTTCCAGGTTTTGCGCGTGATCCGGTTGGTGGCGGCGAAGTTCATGACCCGGCGATCGAAAGTGCGGTCATTGTAGTCGAACTGCACACCGGTATTGGGATTACCGATGTCGCCATCGCTTAAGGGCTCGTATTGGCGGGCGGCCTGAAGTCCTTGGAACTGACCAAAGAAGGGATGATTGGGAGTGCGCGACCAAAGGATTTGTGAAACGCCAACTTCGGGTTCGAAGGAATGTTTTAAACGTTCGGCTTTGGGATCGTCTTTGAACGAAAACACGCGGCTGAATTCGGTCTTAGCTCTGAAATCGGTCTGAACGTAGCGGCGGGCGGCGCTTTGATTGAACCCGGCTTCGCCTTGGGGGCCGGTCTCAAGCGCGCTCTCGGGTGGGCTAAAACGATATTGCGTTTCACGATAGGTCACTGACGGCATAAGGTCCAGGCGCCGGGCAATTTGAAACGGATAAGATATTGTGGGTTGAATATCCAGGCGCTGACCGGTGCGGAACAAATCCGTGTTGCGGTTAAAAGTTCCGCTGCGGGCGATTTGTCCTTGGTCACCCACATCGAGCCCGAGCGGCACCAGCGCGCCCGCCTTACATTTATGTTTCGCATCGGGCACGCAGTAGGTGAGATTGTCATAGTCCCACGACTGCCGGACGAAGTTGACATAATCCAAATCGACATGAAACAGCGGTCCGTTGTCGCCGCCAAGGCGCTGTTCTTTCACACTGTAACGCATTTCGGGGAAGCGGTGGACGGCGTCGTCGTTATTTGAAAGCGGATACTGTTTAAGCATGTTGGTGTAAACATCGACTTCCGCACTGGCATATTGATTGTCGGTGGATTTAGTGATCGAGACTCTGTTTTCCAGCGCAGGTTCTCCGTGACCGCTGATCTCATCGGGATAATCCCGGGTGTAGCGCAGGTCGCTGACTTGTTTAATATTCATGCGCTGGACATAGTTATCGGGGAGTTCGTAAAGGTGATCGTAGCTGACGAACCAGCGATCGATATTCCCGGGAATGCCAAAGATTTCTTTGCGCAGCAACTTATCTTGCATCCACATGGTCTTGAGTTGACCCGCACTGTTTTTATCTAAGACGTAGCGGTAATCGGCTAGCACCTTGTAACCGTTCAAGCGGTACCAGCGAGCGGTCAGCGTGAGATCTTGACTTGGACTGATCGCCCAAAAATAAACACCTGACGGTGACACGCCATCTCTGTTCGAGTAACCCATCGACGGCACCAAAACGCCCGACTGCCGCCGGCTCTTGAGGGGTACGATTAGGCTGGGCAAAATTAACACTGGCACTCCGCCGACCCGAAACACCGGGCGTTGGATGCGGGCGTAGCCACCGATTTCGGCGTCGATTTTACGTCCTGAAAAGCTCCAGCCCGGAGGACAGGTTTCGCATGCGGTGTAGGAGGCGTTGGTGGCGATGTAGTGATCTTCGCCGACTTTTTCCACGGTCTCGCCTTCAAACACCACCTGCCCGGATTGCACGAAACCGTTGTAAATATATCCAGTACTAGTGCTGTAGTTAAACGCCAGCTTGTCGCCCTCGATATGGGCGCGGTCGCTATAGAGAATGACATGGCCCTCGGCCGTGATCTTTTGCGTCTTCAGGTCGAGAGTGGCGCTATCACAACTCAGGTGCTGACCTTTGAAAACCAGCTGCACATGACCATTGAGCTTGAGCATTTTTTTCTCGAGGTCTCGATCCATGAAATCAGCGTTGATCAAAACTCCGTCGGTCACGGATTGCGCGCGCAGTCCCGAAGTGAAAATCATCAACGCGGAAATAAGCAGCAGGCGCGCACCGTTCATTACTTGGTTTTCATCACGTACACGCCGTCCCAGCCGTCCTCGGGCGCTTCGGTCAGGTAGTCCTGACAGCGTTGAATATAGAGTTTGGCCACTTCGTCTGAGGGCGTGAGATCGAGTGCTTTTGAGAAAGCCTCGAGCCCGTCCTGCCAGTTCTTTGCGTGATAGTGTTCATAACCCTGTTGGAACCACTTGAGGGTCTCGACTAGTGTGGAACTGGGTTTTTTCTCCGAAATCAATTCATAGATTTTAACCGGCAAGGCTTTGCCTTTCACCCGCACCCAATCGACTTCGCGACAGACGAAGCTGTCTTTGACTTCATTGTAGGTGAATTCGCTTAAGATAATACGCGTGCCGTAAGTCTTATTGATTCCCTCAAGGCGTGAAGCGAGATTGACCGCGTCGCCCATCACTGTGTAACTACGCACCGTTTGCGATCCCATGTTGCCGACATTCACCTCGCCGGTGTTCAGTCCAATTCCGATATCAATCGTGGGCAAGCCTTTTCTCTCATATTCCTTCTGCAAATCAAAAAGTTTCTCGAGACTTTCCAGGGCGCAGCGGCACGCCCAGCGTGCATGGTCGTCGTACGCGATGGGCGCGCCAAAGAATGCCATCACCGCGTCACCCATGTATTTGTCGAGCGTGCCGCGATTTTTAAACACGATCTCGGTCATTGGCGTTAGATAACTATTGAGCAGATCCGACAGCGCCTTTGGATCTAATTTCTCTGAAATCGTGGTAAAGCCGCGCACGTCGGAGAAGAACACCGTTAGCCTCGCCTTGCGGCCACCCAGTTCGATGTTGGCTGGGTGAGCCAGAATTTCCTCGACGATGGCCGGCGACACATATTTTTGGAATGTCTGGCGCAGCTCTTTCTTTCCGCGCTCTTCAGTGAGATAGCGATAAAATGTCAAAGCTACATACAAGAAACCGATCAAGAAAAGCGGCCAGATCACCGAGATCACGATGCCTTTGTTAAACAGGTAATAGCGATCGTAGAAAATCGTGATGAGGATCGCCGAGCCCGTTAACACTATGCCCCACAGAGCGCCTAGATAACTGAGCGCTACGCTGAGGATGAGTCCCACTGCGCCGAGAATGATCGGCATGTACATGGCCTCCCCGGGGAGAGTGCGAAAGAAATTTTGCTGCAGAATATTGTCGAGTGCATTCAGATGAGTTTCGGTTCCAGGGAAATTCTCCTGAAATGGCGTGACGCGCAAATCATAAATGCCGCGGGCCGTGGCGCCGGCGACAAAGATTTTGTCTTTGATAAAATCGGCTTTTTTAACTTTTGAGGTGCGAATTTCCCAGCGCTTGGTTTCGGGCACCCACACCCGTTGTGAGATTTCCGCATCGGCCGAGTCACTGAGCAAATCGGCAAAGCTTAAGTAAGGAAACATTTGATCTTGACCGGCGTAGTTGATCAGCAGTTTGCCCTGGTAGTCCGTCGGAATTTTGGTGACGGTCTTGCCCGATTCGTTGTCGGTGATTTCGACTTCGGCAACTTCTTTAGACCCCGAAGCCGGATTGTACTGCAGTTTTGGAGAGGCATTGTATCCATTGGCGACTAAATAGGCTTTGAGTGAAATGCCCGGAAAATAACTATTGCCGGTGCGCACAAACAGCGCCTTGCTGCGAATGGTACCGTCGGAATCTTGCTCGGTATTAAAAAAACCGGTGTGTTTAGCTCCCGCCACGATCAGCGGAAAATTCATCACCCAGTCGTCGGCATAAATAATGGAATTCGATTTGGACTTATCACGGTAATCCGCTAGCCACGCATCGTAGGTCGCGAATTTAAATTGCTGAGGATTTTCCTGGCTGACAATGGCCGCGGTCCATTGCTCGTTAAAGGCTTCTTTAAAGTCGTCTAAAATAGTGGCGCAAGTTTCCTGCAGACCAGCTTCGAGCTCGGTCTCTAAGCGCACCTCTTCATTGCGATTTTTGGGCGTGCCAAACTTTTCACGTAAGGATTTTTCTTTCTCCTGCAGCACGGCCGTAAAGTTGTCTATCAGGGCTTTAGGCATGTAGGGCTGATAGGGGTCCACGACGGAAAGTAATACCTCTTCGTGATCCCAGAGTTTTGCGGCCGGACTGCGTTTAAAAATAAGGTCGTGGCAGAACTCGGTTTCGGGCGGATAGTTGTCAGTGCGCTTATTATTATAGAATGATCCTGCGACGATTTTATCAGCATATTTGGTGAAATCCTGGCCCAGCATACGGTCGCTGTCCATGCGCTCGGTGTACGACTGCAGCAGATTGGCCATGTCGCCTGAAGCCCCGCCGCTCGATTTCAGCTGTTCAAAAACCTGTTGTGCGGGATTGAGCTGCGGTTCCGAAAAGATTATATCGAACGCCACAATTTTGGCGCCGTAACCAAAGGCATTGCGCAGCGCTTTGGCAATCACATCGCGCGAAAACGGCCAACGCCCGATCGTCTCAACCGCGCGCTCATCTACCGCCAGCAGCGCCAAATTGGGCGAAACTTGTCGCGGTCCACGCGCCCGCAAGCGGTAGTCGATGGATTTTTGATGAGCCATATAGAGCACACCCGTAACCCCTTGCTCTTGGGCGGCGTCGTCGCTATGGGCTGAAATTTCGTAATAATGGAAGGTGAGTTTGACCGTGATAATGGTGATGTAAAAACCAATGGCCATTGGGTGAATCAGCCAAGCGGTGTACTTCTTCCAGGAGTGTTTCATTGTTGAGCCCCGTCCAAGGTTGTCGTTCGTTTACAACATGATAGGAAGGAAGTTTGCGGGACTCAACCGGAAAGGAGAAACGAACAATTTGGAGGGGCCAGTTTATAAGATCTAAGCCTCTAATCCATGTGCCGCATTTTTGTGCAGCATTTGGATTTCCGTCTGGAGCGTTTTAATTTTCTCGTGGGCCGTGTAACGCTCTTTTTCAAGTTCCGTATGGGCGGTTTGCAGTTCCTGGCGCTGCTGATTTAGATTGTGGCTGAGCGATTGATTCAGTTTTTGTAAACTACGATTCTTTTGCTCGCCCGCTTCGAATTCCTTTTGCCGATGCGCCCATAAAACTTGTAGCGATTCGACCTGATTCTGCAGCGCCATGATTTCTTCTTGTGAAGTCAGTTCCACATGGCGCAGGCGTGCCAGTTCTTGCTCATTGGCGTGGGCCGTGAGGGCCCGCTCCTTGGCTTCTTTGCGGAAGTCGGCATTTTCTTGCTGCAGCTGGAGCAATTGACGCTCGCCCTCTTCGCGAAACATCTGGGTCTGGCGTTGGGCGTGCAGCAATTGGTTAGCGAGTTGCAATTTTTCTTCAAACAGTGCGTCTCGTTCACCAGCCTTACTGCGCATAAGCGTGATCTGCTCGCGCACATCGGCGAGTTTTGCCTCGTAGCTTGTTACCGCCTGTTGATGAGTGGTGCTCAACTGCAAAAACTCATCGGCGCGGGCTTTGGAAAACTTGGCAGCCTTCTGAATTGCGGGCGCGGCCTTTTTGATCCGGGCGCGATAGCGTTCCAAATGGGAAAGCCGGCGTTGCAGGGCCTGGGCTTGAATAAAGAGATCGGAGTAGATTTTTTCTAACCGGCGAAACTGGGTCTTATAGGTTCCTACCTCGGCCAAAAGATTAAGGTCTCGATTGCGTGCCAGGCGATCTTTCTCTTGCAGCACCATATGCTGCTCACGCAACGACTCTAGCTTGCCTTTATAGATGGAATTGTCTTGTTCGAGCACGCCCACTCGTTCCTCAAGTTGAGAACTTTTGCGCAAGCTCACCGAAAGCCGGGCCATAAGATCTTCGTTTTGGCTGATCAAAGCCTCGAGTGTGGAGGACTTAAACGCAGTGGTGGGTATGTCTTTAAAGTCGAGGCCTTTGGGTAGTTGATTGGGCAGAGCAATGTTTTTCACCATCTCGTCCGCGACTTGCGTCGGCGAGGTGTGGGCTTTTTCCATCATGGACTCCTCACAAAGAACCGCGACTTAAATTTGCGGTCGGGCCAACCGTGGCCTTGAATTCATTGTCTCAGTAAAAGACACTTTATGTCAAAATTCCTCGGATTTTGTGCGAAGTCTGTTAGCGCAAAGCATAATCGCTCCAGACCTAAGTCCATTCGGCCGAAGCGCTAGGTATGGAAGCTTCACTAATGGAAATTGCTCACACCAATGATATGCAGGCTGATTTAAGTCAGAAGCTGCTTGAATCGACGCGCAAAGATTTGGGCCGCCTCGACAGTTTGCGCGCCGCCATTTTGTCATTAGTCGTGAACGAAAACTATCAGCGCGCGGAAGACGAAATGGTGGCATACGTTGCACTCAAGACCGCCTTTCCGGGTTTTCAGGAGCGCGCCGAGCGCTACATCCAGCATTGCTTGGAGCTGATCAAGGCCATCCAAACCAAGCGCCGCTTTCCGGGCATTGCCAGTTTGTCGCTCGCGCGCCAACAAGAAATCTACGAGCGGGTACTGGCGCACTTCGAAGATCTCAAGCGTCACCTCGCACATATTGAAAAACTTGAGCGGGAGCAAAAGTTAGACGATGTGCGCTCGACGGTTTGGGTGGTGAAGGCGAGCGTCTATTGCGTGACTTTTATTTTTCTGGTGGGGTTATGGGTCGACATCCACGGCGGAGCCTTCAGTGAGGTGGTCGCGGTGACTGATAGCCTGATGGATAGCGCGATTGGGGCCATTGTTAATTTTATTAAATTTTGAGGGTGGGGATGGGATTGGGGACGCAAAAGGCACCCTGGCAAAAGGCACAGGGCATACCGGCAAATGGCATAAGGCCTCCGGGATAAGTGGGCCGGCGAAGAACTACATAACATTTTCGGAGTGAACCGCAGCCTAGGTCATGCTGTGCCGTACACTCTTTATGATTTTGACGATTTCTTATGACGGAAGCCCTGTGCCGTGTGCTGGTCTGCCGTGTTCCAGCGTTCCCGACGCCCTATTTCTTCTCGCTAGCGAGATCAATCGACTTCTGCCGCGCGGCTTGGAGTACGGGTACTAGGTGGCCGCCGTTCAAAAGTCTGCCGTTGGCGAATAAAGTAGGAGTTCCCATGACATTAACTAGAGCTCCCTGCTTTGCTTGGGCGCGAATTGCGTCTTGCGAGGCGGGATCGGCCATGCAGGTTTGTAGGCGTTCCCAGTTTAGTCCAAGCTTGGACACGGTTTGGGCAATGACTGGATCTAAATCCGTTGGGCCTGTTAGGTGATTGACAGTCTCTTGTTCGGCATAAAAACTGTGATGAAGTTCCCAGCCTTTGCCTTCTTTTTCGGCGCAGAAGACGGCCGTGGCAAGGCGGCACGACATGCCGTTGCTGGATGGGATTTTTTCATTGCACGCGCCATCAAGCGGGAAAGCATAAAACTCAAAACGCACATCGGGATGGGATTTTACAAAGGCATCAAGAGAATAGCTCGCATGCTTACAATGTGAGCAGCGAAAGTCGGCGAACTCCACCAGGGTCATGGCTGCGAGTTCGAGGGCTGGGCCCATTACCATCGTCGGTTTCGCCACAAAATTTTGCTTCGGCGCCGCCACCCAATCGTGAATGGAGTCACTGACCAATTGCCCGATGCGCTCATCGCCGAAGTTCTGCATAAATGATTGATGCCCGATATAGGCCAGAAGCGGAACTGTGGCAAAGCTTACGGCCAGACCTTTGGACTCGCTCCAAACATGGGCAATATCAGGTTTGAGATTGGACCAGAACGGTTCACGCAGCAGGCCTCTAAAAGCAAAGAAAATGATGGCGCTGAGGAAATATAGCAAAATGCAAAATAGACAATAGTTGTGCATCTGAGTGAGCGAGATGGCCGCCATCACTACTGAGCCCGCGAGTGAAAGCCCCGCCAGTAATAGTGTTCCGCGCTTTAAGCGCTCCGGGTGTTCACTCCACTCTAGCCAGCTAAAAAGAATTAATGCAAACAAGACCAGATTGGTGGCGCTGCCCCAGAGAGCCAGCGGAATGCCGAACACGGAGGAAAAAGACGACGCGGCCACAGCATCGCAATCAAATTTAGCGTTCAGATTACAAATCGACTGTCCGGCGGCAAAGCCAAACTTGAGCGGATAGTAGTGCATGCTCAAATAGACATGAGCGGCGATCGAGGCGAGACATCCCATGAGGGCCAGTTGTATGCGAGCTTTCATTGCTCACCATTAGAGCCAATTTTGAGCGCTGAAGCAACGCTTGATTTCGAGTCGTCGGTTTGTAACCCTAGAATCAGGCATGATAAATCAACGAGAATGGCTTCAGACGCGAAAAAAGCTGCTTGAGCAGGTGAAATCGCAAGTGCAGATACGCATCGGGCCATTGCCGGATTCGCTTCGCCACTATGCAAAAAATCAGAATAAGGATTTTCGCGGCAAGTGGGTTCCAGGCACCATGCGCGATTTGAATCAAGCCCTAGCTAAAGCCAAAGTCGCTTTGAGCGGGGACTTCCATGCCTATGCGCAGTCGCAACGTGCGCATGTGCGTCTGCTGCGCGATCATGTGTCGCGCCCGATCATACTGGCCCTCGAGTGCTTGCTCCCGCGTCACCAGGAGGTGGCCGAAAGCTATTTGCACGGACGCATTTCGGAAAAACAGTTTTTAGACAGTGTGGAGTGGAGCAAAAATTGGGGGTTTCCGTGGGAAAATTACCGCCCCCTGTTTGAGTTGGCGCGCGATCGCGGCTGTAAAATTGTCGCTTTGGGCGGCAGCGGGGGAGTGAGTTTACCCAAACACGACATTTGGATGACCAAGCAAATTCTGCGCGCCCACCGTACCGATCCGGAGGCCTTGGTGTTTGTGGTGGTGGGGGAATGGCACGTGGCCTCTGCCCATTTGCCGCGGTTGCTGAAAAGCAAACTGCCGGGGGTGTCGGACGTGGCCGTATTTCACCAGGATATCGAACAGCTATACTTTAAACTGGCGGTAACCAATCAGGAAAGCGCTATCGAGCTGCTCAAGGGTGGAAAGGCGCGTTTTTGTCTGATGGTTTCTCCGCCGTGGATGAAGTGGCAGAGTTACTTAATGTTTCTCGAACAAGCTTACGACCGCGATCTGCAAGAGGACCTGGCCATCGACTACTCCGACCATGTGGTGTCGCTGATCGAATTGCTCGAAGCTGATTTAAAAGTCTCGCTTAAGAAAACCTTGGTGCAAGTGTATTGCTCGAATTCCAAGACCTCGCTTAGCCGTTTGCGCCTGTCGTTTCCCGTGAAACAAGAAAAGTGCTTAGTTTATCATCTTGAACACGGTCTTAGTTTCCTCATTCCGCAAAAAGGCTGGATGTATCTCTCGCGGCCCACCATCAACCACGCTTCGGCGTTGGCCGGCCAATTTGTGCATGCGGCTTTGAGCCAACGCGAACAGATGCCGTGGAATTTGCCGCACGATTTTTTGCCTTTGATTTGGCTTGAGGCCGTGGGGTTTTTCTTTAGTAAATCGATCAATCCGAAACGCAAGGCTGAAACCTTGGCCAATGTGCGGCTGCAGCTGGCGGCCCGCCATCCAGGCGACAATGGGCGCAAGGCTTTGCTGCTGGCGCTCGACCATCGGTTGAGCGAGGTGTTGTGGGTGCAAACCGGCCGTCTTCGCCGCGCTCAGTTCAAACCGCGCGATATGTCGGCCTATCTCGATGCCGCGCGCATCGTGGGTAGCATGTTAGGCGAGCGGCTTTTTCAAAAAGTCCGGTCCAGGACTATCAGTTTGGCCAAACTCATGTCTTACTTAAAGGTCAACGTGGAGGGTCAGGATTTTAGCAAATTTTATTGGAAACTCATTGGTGAAACCGAGCATGACCAAGTCCTATGAGTGAAGAATATTTCTACCAAGAACGCGGCAAAACTTTAGGTCCCTTTCCGCTTGAGGAAATGCGCGCGCGCATTCAAGCCAAGCGCGTGCGCCTATTTGATTTGATCCTTAAGGAGGGCGAGAGCCAATGGCGCTTGGCCTTGGAGTATCCGAATTTGCGCGGGGAATTTGGTGGGGTCACCGTTGCCAGTTTGAAGGAACGGCCTTGGGTGGTGCTGCAAAAGAAGGCCGGCGGCGCGCCGGAATTCACCACTATTGGACCATTTACTCAGGAAGAAATTGACGAGAATTTAAAGCGCGGTGAGGTTTCCTATTCCGATTACGCGTGGAAAGATAATTTCGCGGACTGGAAGCGCATTGGCACACTCGAGGAATTCAATCCGCGCTTGCGCACTCCCGCAGCCCCGGTGGCGCCGGTGGTGGTGCAAGAGTCCGCGGCTGAGTTGCTCAAAAATGTTCTAGAGTTGCGCCGCCTGCCCGCGCCGGCCCCGGAAATTCCACCCTCCGATGCGCTAAGGCTCGATCTCACTCAGGGGGTGGTTGAGCGCAAGTCGGGCGCATCCGCACCAATCATGAGCCCACGTATCACTAAGTCGATTCTGCCACGTGAAACCGAGGGTGAGCTTGAGAAAAAGCCTCGGCGCTCACAGCGTTCGCAAAAAAATCCGATGCTGGATTGGGGTTTGGTTGGCGTGCTCGCTTTGGTGCTTCTGGGTGTGGTATTAATTGCTTCCCGCTTTTATGTGGCGCGCGGACCCATCCCGGTGCCTGAAGCGCCTGCACCTGAAGCGGTAGCGGTGAAACCCGTACTTGAGAAAAAACCGCCGTCTGAGACGGTCGAGCTGACCCAGTATGAAAAGCCGGAACCGGTCGAAAAGCTTAAAGCTCCGACCACACTCGAATTGACGGTCAAAGCTGGGGGCACCACCCAGGCTCACATCGACATTCGCACCGACGGCAGTAAGGGTTTTCCGGTTTTTTTGCAAATTGTGGGACTGCCAGGGCAAGTGAGTGAAGGTGGCGGAGTCTTTCGCCACGTGCGGTTGCAAGCGGTGGGGCATGGCAATAAGGCTTTGGTGGTTCCAGATAGCAAATTGCCTGAGGGGAAATACATTCTTCACGTCGAGTCGGGCGACCTGGAAAAAGACGCCAAACTCAACCTGGGCATGGGCACCTCGGCATTCAAATCCGCAGTCGCGCGTCAGCGCAAACTTTATGCGTCTGCGCTTTGGAAGGAGCGCCTGACCCTGTTTAAGCTAAGCGAAGCTTTTGAAAGTGAACTGCGTCTGGCGATCGCGCCCGCTGGTAAGTTTGCGGGTAAAGGATTACAGCCGGTGAGCGGCGTAAAACGCTCTAATGGCGCCAACTACTTGATGTTTGAAGATTGGTGGGAGTTGCATGAGATTTACGTGGCGGCGAAAAACGATCCCAATGCGACTCTGCTCAATCGCTTGGTGAAGGAGCGCGATCATTTATCTGTCTTTTCGGTTTGGAAGTGAGCGTGCTTTGATGTTAACGTTTGGTCATGCTGCAGGCTCTAAAAACCGTTCTTAGCACTCACTATTCGACGCGACTTAAAAAAATACCCCAGGATTTATCCCAGTTAATGGAAAGTCCCAAAGCCGGAGGCCGCGGTCATGTGGCGCTACCGGTTTTTGCTTGGGCCAAGGAGTTGAAGAAAGCCCCGCCGCTTTTAGCGACGGAGCTGGCCGCGGAGTTGAGCCAAGATCTCGCACCCGGCTTGCAATCGATCGAAGCCGTGAGCGGCTTTGTTAATTTCACTTTTGCCGGCAATTACATCCAAGATTTATTGGTGCGGGAGATTTTGCACCAGCCCGAAAAGGTAGGGCATTCCCAGGTTGGCAATGGCCGCAAACTTGTGATTGATTTTTGTTCACCTAATGTTGCCAAACCCATGCACGTCGGCCATTTGCGTGCGGCTGTGATTGGTCAAGCCATCGTGCGTTTGGCCAAGACTCAAGGTTTTGAGGTCGTTGGCTTGAATCATCTGGGCGATTGGGGCGTGCAGTTTGGCAAATTGGCATGGGCTTTTTTGGAATGGGGCAAAGACTATCCGTTTGCCGAAAAGCCATTTGATTCGCTCTACAAATTGTATGTCCGTTTTCATGACGAAGCCGAAAAAAATCCAGCGCTGCACGATGTTGGTTCTAAGATGTTCAAACGTTTGGAAGATGGCGATGCTGAAGTTGAAGCGCTGTGGAAACAGTTCGTTGACATTTCGCTCAAAGATTATCAGCGCATCTGGGATCAATTGGGCATTCACCACGATCTAGTGCGCGGCGAGTCCTTCTACAATGACCGCCTAAAAGTGGTCGAAAAAATGCTGCAAGAAAAGGGTTTGCTGGAGGAATCGGGTGGCGCGCAAGTGGTGCGCCTCGATGAGGCTGGGATGCCGCCGTGCTTGATCCGTAAGTCCGATGGTGCGTCACTCTACGCCACGAGGGATTTGGCCAGTGCCATTTACCGCATGGAAGAACTAAATGCCCACGTCAATCTCTACGTAGTGGGCGTCGATCAAACGTTGCATTTTCGCCAGGTTTTCGAGGTGTTGCGCAAGATGGGTTATGCGTGGGTCGATCATTGTCACCATATCGCCTTCGGAATGTACCGCTTTAAGGACACGCAGATTTCCACCCGCAAAGGCAACACGGTTTTCCTCGAGGACGTGCTCAAACAAGCGACTGAGCGGGTGCAGGCGATCATCGCGCAAAAGAATCCCGCTTTGGCGGACGCGGGGCGGATCGCCAAGCAGGTCGGAATTGGCGCCATCGTATTCAATGATTTGATGAACGACCGCATCAAAAATGTCGATTTCGATTGGGCCCGGGCCCTTGATTTCGAAGGGGATAGCGGGCCTTACGTCCAGTACTGCGGAGTGCGCTGCCTCAGTTTGATGCGCAAATTTGGACGGACGATTTCCGCGCAAATGACTACGGTGTTAAGCAGTGAAGAGGAAGTGGCGTTGCTGCGTTGTCTGCTGCTCTATCAGGATACGCTTAAGAATTCCTACGCGCATTTCAAGCCCCACTATTTGGCGGGCTATCTGCTCGAAGTCTGCCGCCGCTTCAATCAATTTTACAATAAATGCCGGATTCTGGGTGAAGCTCGGGAGCTCGAAGAAGCGCGCATGACTTTGGTCCAGATGGTACACACTGTGATAGGCTCTGGACTATACAATCTGAGTATTGAATTGCCCGACGCAATGTAATAGCAATAGCAGCATCAGTCGACTAACCGCGGCAGTCTGGCCTTTCTTGCAAGTGGACTGCAGCCGATTCTGCTGCAGCCTCCCCCTCTCCCTCAATTTTTCGCCTCGAAATGCCGTTAATACTATATATGCGCCTCACCAGTTTCCTCTGTTTCATATTGGTAATGATGCTCGGTTGGATGCAGCTTTATTCCCGCGCGCGGGAGATTTTCAATGGCACCAGCGAAATCAAAGCTGAAATTGGACATTTGAAATCCACTACCGCGCACGAGCGCATCGCCATGGCGCTTGAGCGCGAGCAGTTTTTGGAGTTCCGGCAAAATGTTGCAACCCTGATGCCCGACGTGCTCAAGAGCAAGGGGCTCGGCGAAGAAGGTTATCCCTACCGCAGTCTGGCGAGTTCAATTTCCCGCAGCGAAGCCGAACTGGTGCGCCAGACCATCGCCAAAACCTTGTTTGAGCGCGCCAAAGACAATTTTCGTCAGGAGAAATTCCCCAAGGCCATTCATGGTTTTCATCAGATCATCGACCACTTTGGCTTTACGCCTTACGTGGCCGACAGTTATTTTCTGCTCGCGGAAAGTCACTTCAAGCAAAATGAGTTGGAAGCTTGTACCGGCGTCATTCAAGAAATGGTGGAGCTCTTTCCTCATCATGAACTCACCGGTTTTGCCTTGGTCCGCTTGGGCCGGATCTATCAGGTGCAGAACCGTAACGAAGAAGCCATCGAGATTTTCAAGACCGTGATGCGCTCCTTTCCCCAGCGCGATGTCGCGGCCCAAGCTAAAGCTTCGCTCAAGGGAATTGATCTATGAAGCTGATGCGCTTGCTGTGCTGGATCATGGTTTTCTGCATCGACGTGCACGTGAAAGCCGAAGAGACGCACAAGGAAAAATGTGACTTTAACCGCGGGAATTGCGTGATTTTGGCGGAGGACGGGCGCCGGGTGTTTCGCAGCGATGAAATTTTGGTGATGCTGGCTCCCCGGGCGCTACTGGAAATCCGCAACGAGAACACCGTGCAATTGGTCAAAGGTGACTTTTATATTGAAACTGAACAACCGGTAAAGTTGCAAACTCCCTACGCCAAAATTTGGTGTGAAGGGGAGTGTAAAGGACTGTTTTCGCGCACCGCTGTCACTCTCGAAGTCAAGAGTCTCGACGGCAACTGGCGTATCACCCGGGCGGGTGAAAAAACCGTTTACGTGGTTCCCGCAGGTCTCCAGGTCAGTATTGGCGAAGTGGCTGAAAATGGCCAGGCACAAATGGAATTCCCGCAGAGTCTGCCGTGGGTGCCCACCATCAAACAGTGGGCCAGTCTTTACCCTGGAAAAGTCAGCGAATTTAAACCCGAGCTCGAGAAGTTTCGCCAAGTGTGGCGCGAAGCGGTGGAAGCCGTCAGTGTGCTTCATCAAACGGTTGCCACCCGCGCAGTGGCTAGTCATGAGGCCGAAGTTGAACAGGCTCGCCGTCAGCGCCTAGCCCAATTGCGTGAAGACCAAGGGCTGAGAAATTTATTTCGCGACAAAAATCCATAGCAGATCGGTCCTGGGTCTAGTTCGATCTTCCACCATTCATGCTATTCTATTCGGGCATAGATACTCAGGAGGAGTTTCATGTCTTCAGTCAGCAGTTCGGATTCATCCCCATCTAATGATCCCGTGCGCAAGGCGCGTGAAGCCAACGTCTCAAGTGAGGCTGAGGTCGCTAAAAAACATCAACGTGAGATTCGCAAGTTGACCGAGCAACACTATGCCGAAGTCGAAGGCCTTAAACAGGCCCACAGCGAGCAGCTCGATCAACTGCGCAAAAACTCCCATGACGAAGTCAATGCGCGCGACCACAAATACCAGCAGGAGATTGAAGACCTTCGCGGTCTATATCGCAAGCAGGTGCAGGGGCAATCCGAAGACGGGCAGCGCCGCGAGGAAGCCGTGCGTTCCGCCCTCACCGGCGACTCCGAGAAGCAAAAAAAGACGGCGGAAGTGCGCGTGCAGGCCCTGGGCGAGGACTATAAAAATGGTTTACAGACGATTCAAAAGTCATCGGAAAATACCATCAAACTAGCGCGCGAGGCGCAACAGCTGGCGATCGACACTTCCCATGACCGCATCGTGAAGAAGTATGATGAAGAAGGCAAAACCAACCGAGATCAAAACGAAAACCGCTACGCCAGTGTGCAAAAAAGTTTTGAGGATTACCGCCACAATGCCGCCGGCCGCATTCAGGATATGGAAATCAAACATTTGGCGAACCAGCAAGGTACGTCAAACGCCAACATGCGCACAGTCCAAAAAGAGCGGCAGATCGCCGTCGATCAATTGGATCGGCTCAGTGAAGGCTATACGGCGAATATTGAAAAGAACCGCGATGACTTCGCCCAGGCTTCGATCAGTCAGCGCGATGCAAGTGAGGAGGCACGAAGGGATTTGGAAGCCAAACTGAGCGGTCAAATCGACGACAAAGTCACCCGGCTTGAACATGAGAATTTTGATTTGAAGGACGGCAGCGGCCGCGATGCCATTCAAGTCCGACAACGCCAGCAGCGAGAGCTGGCCAATATCGCGACGGCGTACCAAAAAAACATGGACAATTATAAGGATCAGCGTGATGCTGCGGTTCGCGCCAGCAACGATCGCGTGCACAAGAGTGTGGAAGGCGTGCGCCGGGATATGAGTAAACAATTGGTCAATACAAATCGCGATGCAAGAATTCACGAAGAGGAGCAGAGTCAGATTCATCGACTCGCCTATGGGCGCATTAAGGGCGATTTTGACACGCGCAATGAACAGGTCGAAGCCAAGGCCGAACAACGGGTAAAAAATCTTCTCGACCATACTGTCGACGAACAACAGCGTACGATTCAGCTGCACGAAGATACCCAGTTGATCTCTCAGCGCGCACACAAGGACGAAATGCGTCAGCTGCGCGCCAACCTTGAGGATGACAAACAACTTGTGGTGATCAACCTGCAGGAACGGTTGCAAAAACAGGAGATCCAGCATGGTGAAAAGCTGAGTCAAGTGGTGGCCAAATACGAAAAGCAGATTCAGGCCCTACAAGATCAAGTCCTCAAAGACAAAAAATCCAGCGATGACAATTTGAAACGTACGGCCGAGGAAATGATGCGCACCCATAAAATCACCTTGGAACAGGTCGATAGTCAAAACCGCGCGCGGCTGAAGCAGGTGGAGGCTAAACGCCAGGAAGAGGTGAGCCTTTTGAACAAACGCAATGATGAAAAAATTGAACAGGTTATCACCAACATTAAGAAATCATAGATGCTGTCTGAACGGCGTGTAAAAATAGTTGCAACCATCGGCCCGGCCACGCAGTCGCGCGAGAATCTTGAAAAAGCCATTCTCGCCGGCATGAATGTGGCGCGCCTTAATTTTTCCCACGGCACCCA
>JANXMF010000173.1 GCA_025354795.1 Pseudobdellovibrionaceae bacterium | reverse complement strand
CTACAACTGGTTTCGGAACAGAAAATTGCGGCCTAAAAACGACAACAGCGAAGCATTTCGGCTTCGCTGTTGAGAGAACTAAAGATTAACTTTTTAAACTTAGAACGTGAAGCGTGCGCCGACGTTTAGATTAAAGCCGGTGTTGGATGATTCGTTGGTAGGTTGCATCGAGCTCACATGTCCATTGGTAGCTTGCATCGAGCTCACATGTCCATAAGACAACGAAGGCAAGAGAAGAACGTTCGGAGCGGCATCCCAGGGAGCGTAGAGCGTCAACAACACGCCGCTGTTGGAATTGCTGTCACCGGTGGTAACTGCAGGGGTTCCCGCCTTAGTTGAAGTTGCGGATTGACTGACAAAACCAAGGGCTGCGCCCAAAGTAACTGGAGCCATCGGCATTTCCCAAAACACGGAAGCATTGACTTGCTGACCCCCAGTGACACTGCTGTCCGAAGCCACGCCTGTGTTGGTAGTCGTCGTCTTAGCTTCGCTCAACAACATGCTGTAAGCTAAGCGCGCGCCCACAGTGTGGGGGCCAAACGCCATTTCATAACCAACCGCTGGCGTAATGGTCATTCCACCCGAACTCGCATTGGCTTTGGAACTGGTTGCAGTGTTGTCAACTTTACGATTTCCAGTGGCGATGGCTAAATCTAAACCGAAGTGCAAGCTGCCCGGTCCAACATTGTCCATGCGGCCACGGCCATAAAGATCAAGATCTGTTAAACCTGACACGGAAGTATTCGGCGAAGAGGCAGTGGGCGTAAATGAATATTTCATCGAACCCGTGGTGTAGCCCAACATTAAACCGGCCGAAAACATGTCGTTGATACCATACTCACCGGCAGCGGAAAGAGTCGTTGCTGTGGATTCGATTTTCGACAAGTTCGACGTCGTGGTGGTATTCGCTTTCATGGTGCTGCTCATGTAGCTCAGAGCAGGGGTAACTTCCATCTTGCCGGCGCCAGCTTGATGTTGGTATTCGCTTCCCGATCCTTTAGCATCATCAGCGAAAGCCAGGCTCGACATACTAGCAACAGCGGCCAAAATTAAAATAGAACGCTTCATCTCGTAACTCCTCAGTTAGAAAACCGCCATCCCATCAGATAGAAAAGGCAACGTCAATAGATCAATTTCAGTAAAAAAAAATCGCACCCACAAAAACGCCCGTTTTGCGGGCGCTTGCGTGGCCTGAAATTCTTGCCTACTATTTATATTGCCATTCTTACATGAAGGAATTTTCGTGAGCAAAACGCATAGGTGGGTGGTCAAAGCCGGAAGCAAAATGGTGTGTGAAGGAGGCCCATTATTAATCCGCGCATGGATGCAACAGGTGTCATTGTTGCGGAAAAAACACAATGTCGAGGTGATCTGGGTCACTTCCGGCGCGATTGCGTGGGCCACGGAGCGTACAGATTTTGATCGCCCCAAACGCACTTTGCCGCAAAAACAGGCACTGAGCGCCATTGGTCAACCTCTTATTATGGATCAGTATAATATCGCACTTCAGGCTACGGGTCTTCTTGGTTCTCAAGTTTTATTGACGGCAAGCGACATTAAAAATTCTGTCCGCAGCCGTAATTTGCACAATACTTTGAGCGAACTTTTGCGTTGGAAAGTGATCCCGATTTTGAATGAAAATGACGCCGTTTCCACTGAAGAAATCCAGTTTGGCGACAACGATTCCTTGGCGTCGCAAGTCGCTATTATGATGCGCGCCGAGCGTTTAATTTTGCTCACCGATGTGGATGGTCTTTATGAAGCGGATCCCAAACGCCATCCACAGGCCAAGCGAATCGCCTATCGCCAACGATTGAGCGCGAAAGATCATGCCATGGCGAAACACAACTCCAAGGCCTCGATCGGCACCGGAGGCATGCGCTCCAAATTGCTGGCCGCAGGACGCGCTTGTCATCAAGGTATCGTGACCCATTTAGTGCGCGGCGATTGGCCAAATAACTTGCTTGAAATCGCCGCTGGGCGCGCGCTCGGCACGCAAATCGGAGGTCGGCTTGTCGCCCCCCTCTAAGGCTCTTCCGCCGCATCTCGAAACGCGCCTGCGCGGCCTAAAACAAGTCGAGCGCGAACAACGCCGGCGCGCCAGTGCCGTCAAAAACCGCGCCTTGCTTCAGCTCGCCGAGGCTGTGCAACAAGCCAGTGAACAAATTCTGGCTGCCAACCGCGAAGACATCGCGAGTCTCAAGGCCGAAACCACCGCCGCGTTTCGCGATCGCCTCACGCTGAGTCCGGAACGCATTGCAGGCATGATCACCAGTCTCAATCAAGTGGCGGCGCTGCCCGATCCAGTTGGCGAGATTGTCGAAGACCGAATTCTAAAAAATGGCTTACGCTTGCAGCGCGTGCGCGCGCCACTCGGAATGCTATTTATGATTTTTGAAGCCCGGCCCAACGTGATCCTCGAGGCCTTTTCACTGGCGTTTAAAGCCGGCAACGTGATTTTGTTGCGCGGCAGTTCCGAATCGCTCGCCACCAGCCACGAAATCTATAAAGTGATGGATGCGGCGCTGGGACAACAGGCGCTTTCGCCCTCGCCATTCTTCGGGTTAGAAGACTATGACCGTAAATTAGTGGACGCGCTCTTGCATCGCTCCGATTTGATCGATGTGGTAATCCCGCGCGGCGGCGACAAGCTGATTCAAATGGTGCAAAAAACCGCGACTATGCCAGTGATCAAAAATGATCGCGGCCTCTGTCATGCCTACATTGATGCCACGGCCAACCTAGACATGGCGCTAAAGATCGTCGTCAATGGCAAGACGCAAAGGCCCGGCGTGTGCAATGCTTTGGAAACCGTGCTGGTGCATGCGGCGATCGCCGAACAGTTTCTGCCGCGGCTGTTTGCAGCGACAGACGCGTTTTCGCTGCAGTGGCATGTGGATGCCGCTAGCCACGCAATACTTAAAGACTTCGCACGGGTGGATCTGGCGAAACCGGAACATTGGGATTGTGAATATTTGGATCTCATCCTGAATTGCGCGGTGGTTTCTGGCATCGACCAGGCGCTGGCGCATATTGATCGCCATGGATCGCGCCACTCCGAAGTGATCGTGACCGCGAATGCGGCCTCGGCCCAGCTTTTTTTAGACGAGGTCGACGCCGCCGCGGTTTATTGGAATGCCTCCACCCGCTTCACCGACGGTTTTGCTTTAGGACTTGGCGCGGAACTTGGGATTAGCACGCAAAAGCTGCATGTGCGGGGCCCCGTGGGTCTGCAAGAACTCACTTGTCCGCGTTGGATCATTCAGGGCACCGGTCAGATCCGCGATTAAAAAGCGCGCGCGCAACGTTCGCGCAAATACTCTTGAAATGCGGCACCGACTTCGGGATGGCGAATCGCCATTTCCACATTGGCCTGCAAGAATCCTAGCTTGTCGCGAGCATCGAAGCGATCGCCAACAAGAGTCGTAGCCAAAATGCCATGGCGCTCGGCGAGCAGGGTCATCGCATCGGTCAATTGATATTCGCCAAAGGTATCGGGCTTAATTGCGCGCAGACAAGGGAAAATCTCCTTGTCAAAAACATAGCGACCGGTGAGGCCCCAACGGCTAGCGGTCACCCCGGGCTCCGGCTTTTCCAACGCCGAAATTACATTCCATGGGCCCGTTCCACCCTCTTTGAGATCGACAATGCCATATTTGCTGACGTCGCCGGTCGGCACCTGAAAAACTGAAACCACCGCCTTACCGGTTTCCGCATAGAGTTTCGTAAGATGGGCGATGGCCGACGGTTGCTCCGGCTGGCCAATCATAATTTGGTCGCTCAAAAGCAGCGCGAAGGGTTCGTTGCCAATCACCGATTCCGCGCACAGCACGGCGTGACCCAGGCCTAAAGCCTCTTGCTGGCGGATGCTGATGACCTTGATCCGCTTACGAATATCACGAATTGAATTGAGCAGGTCCATCTTGCCAGCGCGGTCCAAGATCTCTTCGAGTTCGTAGGAAGTGTCGAAGTAGTCCTCGACCGAAGTTTTGTCGCGGCCGGCGATCAAAATCAGCTCTGGAATGTCGGCGCGAATAATTTCTTCAACGCTATAAAGTATGGTCGGACGATCGACGATCGGAAGCATTTCTTTAGGAATGGTTTTGGTCGCGGGTAAAAAGCGAATCGCCAAACCTGCGGCTGGAATCACGGCCTTTTGGATTTTCATGGGGCGAAGATTTCATATCGTGCGCCCCGCTGGCAAGCTCTGCGCGTTGCGACTTTGACCGTCTACAGGCCGTACTCGGTCGCGATGCACTTAAAACAAGTAGTCAGATGGTCGTTCACCATCCCTACCGCTTGCATGTGAGCATACATAATGGTTGAGCCCACGAATTTAAATCCGCGTTGCTTAAGATCCTTACTGAAAGCGTCAGACTGCGCACTGGTGGTGGGAATCGACTTGAGCCCGGTGCGCTTGTTGACAATGGGTTTGCCGTCGACAAAACGCCAACTGTAAGCGGCGAACGAGCCAAATTCTTTCTGCACCTTTAAGAAAACCTGAGCGTTGGAAATGGCCGCGCGGATCTTGCTGCGATTGCGGATGATCCCCGGGTCCTGCAGTAGCCGCTCATAATCACGCTCGTTGAAGCGCGCGACCTTGACCGGATCGAAATCACGAAAGGCGCGGCGATAGCCTTCACGACGTTTCAAAATGGTGAGCCAACTAAGGCCGGCCTGAGCGCCTTCTAAAATTAGGAACTCAAATAGCTTGCAGTCATCACGCACGGGCACGCCCCATTCTTCATCGTGGTACTGAACGTAGATCGGATGTGAGAGGCACCACGGGCAGCGTGTTTTTTTGTCGCTACTTTTCATGAGGTTTAGGTACATTTGCACTCCATGCAGCGCAACGATTTTTTTGGACTCTTGCGTCTGGAATTGTTCCCGTTTGCCGAGGGAAGCACCCGGGTTCGCCACCACAGGCAATGTTCGTTGCGTCGCCTTTAGAGTTCCCACATTTTCTCAGTGCTGACACGCACAAAGATTTTCGCGGTCAGGGGATTACCGCCATAGGGTCGTTGCATTTCCGTCGGCAGAAAGTCTTTGGTGATCGACCCGCCCAAGCCGATTTCGCTGACGATCTTATGAACATACCCAATCGTCACCGCCGTCACCCATTTGCCTTTATGGACGGGTGTGATGTCTGCAATCTGCAATTCCTCAGGAGTGCGCTGCAACTCTTCCACCCGGCCCCAAAAGGCACAGGCTTCCTTATGCAACCAAAATTCTTCGGTGAATGAGTTGAGCGCAGAAGTTTCATTATAGCCGTTGATCAAACCCCAGATGAGCGCGTGATGAAGCGTCCAGCCGCGCGGCCACTGCGCTTCACTGTAAATTGACGCTGAGTACCGCCATAGGCGTGACTCAAATTCCCACTCGGGATTTTTCACATAGGCCGCAGACGCCATTGCAAAGAGGCTCTGAGTCCACGCTTGTGTCAGCCGAAACGCGTAGGAATTCGGCGAGCCGAGGGGCAGGTCCACACGAGTGGGGCTCGGCTCGGTTCCATGAAAAGTCGAAAGCGCCACTGTCGTGCGCGCAAGTTGCAAGGAGCCGCCGATAACGGTGCTTGAAATATGCCCGACGTCTTGGCCAATATGATGACCGAGTGGCGCATCGGGATTGATCCGCCCGGTAGGACGATGCATGAAAGCGATCGGCCCGTCGCCCGCTTCTCCGCGTGGCGCGAACCAAAGTTTGGCGTAATCCTTAGCGTGATCAAAGGCAATGGTGTCACTCAAAGTCAGACCCATTATGGGCGACGAGTGCGGATGTTGGGCGTCGAAAAAAGGGCTGCCATCGGCCTGGTGTTCGCCCACTTGTAGCAACTCGGGGGTTCCCGCGCGCGGAAAAGTCCACTTTTCAACAGTGCCCATAAATTCCAGATTAAAATAGTGGTGCTCGCCCACGGACGAGCCAACGTCGGCCATAAACATATTCGGTATGGAAAAGGCCGAGCGGCCGCGCGGTTTTTCTTCGAACGTTTGGGTAAAAAACGCCTGGCCCTGCAGCATCGCCATTTTCATCGGCATACCAGGCATTGGCAGCGGCATACACATGCTCATGAAGTAATCCCAAATTTCCATGTCACTACAAGCCCACGCCGGTGAGGCGGCGGCGCCTAGTAGCATCGCGAAAATCACTCTCATCTCATCATCGCCAGCGCCATGCCGAGCATAAGCATATCTTCGATCAACGTCACCGTCGACATGGGCAGATTAAACATCGTGCCCAAACAAGCACAGCGTAACTTACGACGGTTTACAATGCTGTGCACGACGCCGATGGTACTCACCAACATTACCCCAGCGGTGACAGCGTTGGTGAGCGCCGGCCTAAAGCTCGCGAGGTACGCGAGTCCAAGTGCCAGTTCCACAAAGGGGTAAACGAACCCGTAGGCGCGGATTCTTTTGGCGGCGATATCGTAAGTCGCAAAACCGGACGCAAAACCTTTGAGATCCAGCATTTTGAAAAATGAAAACACTACAAAAAACCCGCCCATAAAATGGCGCATCAGGTTGGCCCTCGAAAAGTCTCCCGTTTGCGCCCCGATTAGCGCTACGCCGCCCACCAGGTAAGCAAAAATCAGGGTCAACGGGAAGTAGCTTTCTTTAGACGCGGGCGTTTCCATTCGTGCTCTAAACTATCCTTAAGGTGTCGGGCACGCAAGATTTGGCGACTTGAACTTGCGAATAATTAGCTTATGCTCACGCGTATGTCTTATGGCGCAAAAATAAATTTGGTGCTGATGGCGGGGCTTCTTTGCGTGTGGGGCGCGGTGAAGCTGCAGAGGCAAACTTCGATCGAGGTCGTGTGCGAGACCAGCAAGGGGCCTCTCGAAATCGTGGTAATGCCGGCATGGAGTCCACGCGGCGCCGAGCGCTTCTTGCAATTGGTCGACGATGGCTATTATAGCAATCTTCCGCTGTTTCGTTGCATTGATCATTTTGTATGTCAATTTGGTCCGAAGCCGCCAAGGTCAGGCGCGAAAAATTACCCGCCCCTGATCGATGATGCGAAAAAGCCCGATCTGCGCTATTTCAAGCCGGGATTTCTTAGCTTTGCAGGCTACGCACCGAACACCCGCACCACCCACGTTTTCATCGCTTTAGCTGCACCCGAGTCCCTCGGTGCGCAACCTTGGTCTTCCGTTCCACTTAGTTTGACCGGGCTGGTTTCAGATACTTTGACCGCCTGACTTTTGTGGGTTTATTCGCTGGATCATTCGCTGTCAACCTCGTTGAACTTTATCCGCCCTTTCATGCGGTGACTGTCGCCTTCAAAGATGCAAATGTTCGCGTTTTCAAACATCCGATCAATGGCGGCACCCGCGAGGATTGGATCGCTAAATACTTGCGGCCATTCTTCGACGTCCCGATTGCTCGTCAAGATCATGGCCGAGTTGTGCTTGCGGCGATCGAATAAATCGAAAACTTCTTCGCTGACGTCGCGGGGCATACTCACAACGCCCCAGTCATCGAGGATCCAAAGCTTTGTTCCAAATTCCCATGAATTGATGGCCAAACCACTTTTTAAGGAGGAATTTCAAGTCGTGATTCCTAAAAGCTTGTTGGCAGGCAGACCAACTCTCGGGAAATCTCTATTTTCCCGTCTCGCGGAAATTCCTTGTATCGGATATGGGGCGAAAGATGAAATTCTTAGCGCCTTATGCGCAATTTACTCAGTAGATCCGGCTGAAATTAAAATAGTAAGAGCGACCGAAAATTACACGAGCATTGCGGAGATGGCGGAAGCGAAACTCGGTTGGGCGGTCATTCCGTCATACCTCAAAGTATCTGAAAAAGTGTGCTGGTCTGTTGATGTCCCCTCAAAAGCATTACCCATTCGCCAATTTTTCGGAATTTACCGTTCTGAGTATTCCTCTGTGCCCTGGTTCAAGGAATTGATCTTGGGCATTCAAGCCTGTTTTCCGCGAGAATAGCGACGTATCAAATCCCGTGTATTAAATTGCATGGGAGGTAGAATAATAAAAAATCTGACTCAAAAACCAGATCTGCAAGCAAATCCGTACAATGATTTACTCTCAAGCAAGCGTCATTAATCGGGATAAATCTGATAAGCAAAAGCGGTCGTTACAGATATCATCAAATTCCGCGAGACGAAAAGACATCGCGTAGCAGCCAAAGAAACCATCCGCCGAGGACAATAACCAAGAGAGCAGCGCCTCCCAAGACGCCATCAAGAGTGGAAATTCCACGAAGATTCCATTTGAGCATGAAAAGGATTCCAGTAGCCACCGTGAAAACGCTAGATAGTAGCAGCAGACCAAAGGTAGCGAGACTCTCGGTTTTTCCTACTTGAAGACGCGT
Source organism: Pseudobdellovibrionaceae bacterium (assembly GCA_025354795.1). Taxonomy (GTDB): domain Bacteria; phylum Bdellovibrionota; class Bdellovibrionia; order Bdellovibrionales; family UBA1609; genus JALHOQ01. Next base: position 3,797 of record JANXMF010000173.1, on the reverse strand, counting down.
GCCCATAATGAGCGCGAGAAGTAGCAAAAGGCTTGCGACCATAAATAAGGCGGGAGCATATTTAAAAATGATTTCTTTCATTTCATAATTCCTGTCTTCAAGTAACAAACGCAACTTTTTTGACTTTTGCTAACTTCTTTTTGATTACCTCAAGTGGTGTTCGAAAGCCAAGGCATTTCCTAGGGCGACTGTTCAATTTGTTCAAAAGAAGACCGCACCACGCGATTTGAAACCTTGGTGAAGTCGGTTTTAGATTTCGGGAAATATTGTCTCAGTAAACCATTCGTATTTTCATTTGTCCCGCGCTCGTATGATGAATACGGATGACAGAAGTAGACCTTCACTTTGAGTCTTTTGGCAGTTCGCTCGTGGCTGGCGAATTCCCGTCCGTTGTCATTGGTCATGGTTTTGAGAAGGTCGCGAATCGGACGGAGCGTTTTCAGAGTTGCCTGATGAACCCCTTTCGCCGATTTGCCCTTCAAACGAGCTGCGAAAGTCATTCGTGATTTGCGGTCCACAACCGTAAGGAGCGCTCCTTTATGGCCATTCCCAATTATCAAATCACGTTCAACATGGCCTAGCTTTTTGCGCTTGTTTGCCTTCTTGCCACGCTTCTCGATGCTTCGTCGATTAGGGATTTCCCCTCGGCGATCGCGAATTCCATACCGCTTTCGTCGCTTCTTGCTCGACCATCTGAGATGCTTCCAGAGTTCACCGCCAGAGGCCTTGTCGTCGCCTATGAATTGATAGATCCGCTCATGGCTGACAACTGGTGAGCCCCTCTCGCCGCAATCGCCCAGTGACCTGTTCAGGGCTCCAATCAAGGCGAATCTTTTTCGCGATGTAAGACCTTAACTGCGGCGCCATTTTTGCCGCTTTGGCTGCGCCCTTCCATCGCTGATCGGCCTTGATCTGTGCTTGCTTCTGGCGGTATCCGCGTCCACCACGCAGCAATAGTTCAAAGCCACCCAGCTCGGCGGGAGCCATCTGCTGCGCCACAGTTTTGCAACCCACTTAATGGAAATGGGTGTTGAACTCAGGGTCATTCAGCTTTTGCTTGGTCACGCGGTGATCTCATCGACAACGATCTATACACATTTACGGCAGGATTACTTGGGAACAATGAAGAGTCCACTGGACGTCATTGCCTCTCAAATCAAGTGGCGTTGATGCCCCGTGGATCTACATAGCCACCAGACGGCCAAGGCCAGCCAGCCAATGTTCGAGGTGTCCGATATTTTTCGGCAGTTCGGGCATTTGCTTGGAGTCCTGGCTCCCGGCCAGGCCAAGGTCGTCTCTGATATTATGAATTGCCGGACCTCTGTCCTTGGTGGGCACCGGCTTCAATGTGACGGTTGCGATCACGAGGAGTTCTCATACAACTCGTGTCGCAACCGTCATTGTCCAAAATGCCAGTTCCTGGCCCAAGCCAAATGGGTGGCGGCGAGAGTTCAAGAACTGCTTCCAGTTCAGTATTTTCACACCGTCTTTGCGCCCCCGCATGACTTCAATCCATTGCTTTGGTGCAACAAGCGGATCGGTTTTAACATCTTGTTTAGGTCTATGTCGGAGACCTTAAAGGAAGTGGCTGAGACGCAGCTTAAAGCGCATATTGGTATGACTGCGGTTCTTCACACCTGGGGGCAAACGCTCACCGATCACCCTCATATCCACGCCATCGTCCCTGGTGGCGGCGTGAGTCTTGATGGAACCAAATGGATCTCCACGCATCAAGACTACCTTTTGCCGCGCAAGGTTCCTCGATTATCTTGAACAGGCCTATCCCAAACTGATCTTCCCTGGACGATGTGCGCAGTTCCTGGACAAGAGTGCGTTCAAGCGCCTTTTGGTTGGCGCCGCCAAGAAAAATTGGATGGTTTACGCGAAGGCGCCCTTCCTGGGGCCCAAACAGGTCATTGATTACCTCGGAAATTACACGCACAAAATCGCAATCTCAAATCACCGGATCCAGAATATTGAAGATGGCCATATCACCTTCCGCTACCGAGATCGGGCCGACGACAGCAAAGTCAAACAGATGCGGTTACCGGCAAAAGAGTTCATGCGTCGATTTTTGCTTCATGTGCTGCCGACGAAGTTCGTGCGCATCCGCCACTTCGGTCTTCTTGGCTCCAGGGATAAACAGAAAAAATTGAACCACGCCAGACGCCTTCTTAATGTACGGCAAATCGAAAAAACTCAGGATCCAAACTGGCAGGAACTCTTAATGCAGGTCACTGGCCATGATGTGCGCAAATGCCCAAAATGCAAAACAGGACACTTGATCGAAGTCGAGACCATCTTACCCCATTTAACCCTCAGGCGGCGCGGATACCGGAGCGATACCTCGTGACTATCATTCGAACGTCACCTTTATGCAGCCAGCCAGTTGCTCAACAGGGTCGACGTGGCACCCGCGTCACCAAAATGGCCAACGTCGTAAAATACATCCGCCGCATCGATTGCGAACCACTATTCCATCGGCCAAACGCACTGTTTAAGATGGCGCCTAACAGCTGAGGACCAAGCCCCAGTTCTGGGTCAAATGGAGCCATTGACGTGAAAAATCGTAACCGATTTTATCTCCATAGCGCTGACCGCAACCAGTTCCCATGAATCACGCGTCTTTGCCCACCTGAAATCAAAACTATCCAATGGCTCGACTTGATTGCGACGGACGGGCTAGTTCACGCCGATCGTTTCCGCACGGGTGTTCAATATCCGCCTAAGTATTGGATCAAGTTTTGGGCAAGTGGTACGCGGCCTCTGCCTCGGGAGCTGTGACTTATGTGGGCGCTGGCACGGGCTTGACTGGAGGTGCCATCACCACGACGGGAACGCTGTCCGTCGATGTGGGCGTGACCGCGAATAAAATCCTACAACTGAACACTTCGGCGCAATTGCCGGCCGTGGACGGCGCATTGTTGACAAACTTGAACGCTTCTCGCCTCGGCACTCGCGCCGTTTCCTCGACCTTGCCTTCCACTGGACAAATTTTAACTTGGAACGCGGCGGGGGCTCAGTGGGATGCGGAAGCGAATGCAGGCCTTACTGCGTTGAACGGCGATGTGGGGGCGGTTGGCCCCGGTACCCTCTACACACTGATGCGTGTCGGTGCGGTTGTGTATGTGTCGTGGAGTTCGGGCTTTTAATGAAATATCGACGTCTTGCACATTCGCCTAGGAGCCATTGCGCGGGTGCCCTTAAGCGGATAGATTGTCAGCCCATGTTATCAAAAAAGCTCGAGGCGAGAGGAGCTCCACGATATGCAGCTATTGTTGCGCTTTTTCATTGGCGGAGTGCTGGTTTCAATATTCGCGGTTCTCGGCGATTCGTTTAAACCGAAATCCTTCGCAGGCTTATTCGGGGCGGCGCCGTCCATTGCGCTGGCGGGATTAGTGCTGGTTTGGCTAAGTAAGGGAGCGGCGGTTGTAGCCGCGCAAGCGCATGCAATGGTGTATGGTTCAGCAGCCCTGGTAATCTATTGTATGACATGTACGTGGTTCGTTAAATATACGAAAGACAGGCCGTGGTTGCTTTCGGGGCTTTTGTGGATTGAGTGGCTGTTTGTGGCGGCAGCATTATATAAGGCTGGTTTACAATGAAATTCTGCGACATAAAGCTTTCCAGTGACGGAATTAAGGAAGCCAAGGCATGGGAATGGATTGTGCGATTCGTTTTCGGCGGCCTGGTTTCGCTTGGCGCGGGGTTAATTGGTGAACAATGGGGGCAATTTGGAAGCATGGATTAAGTAAAAAAGCAAAATCCCTGCCTTAAACTATCATTTCATCCCTGAG
>JANXMF010000140.1 GCA_025354795.1 Pseudobdellovibrionaceae bacterium | reverse complement strand
GAGAAATTTTTCACGAAGTTTTGCCATGCATTCCGGAAAGCGAAGTGGTTTTTCATCAGCTGAGAATTGAGCCCAGGGGGATTTATGTTCCAGACTCTCGTGGGGAGTGTGGTTGTAGGTCTCACGCAGCCAGTGATTAATTGTAGTGTCAATACACATATTTCGTTTTGTGGCGTAAGCCGAGGTTGACGGGTTTTGGTGATTTTCTTGCAAAAACATTAACAACGGCTGGCGATCACGGGAACCTCCGGCGGTGTTTGATTCCTGTTGGATTAATTTGGGCGAACGGCAGCATTGGCGCTACGGCGCTGAGTGAACGATCTCAAGATTTAACGAGAATCCTACTCTTGGTTTATGCTCGGCACAGAGACTCGCGCGGGGTTGCCATCGCGATCCGTGAACTTCATTCTATATTCACCGTCTTTTTCGTAAGGTGTGACGACCTCCGCACCTGGCGGCACGAAGTCTTCTTCGCTTAAGAAAATATCGGCTGGAGTTTTTCCGCCGAGTGAGTCCATTGTCATCTGGTAGTTGTACTGTTCTACGAACTCTTGGATCTGAGCGACAAGGCGAGTTAGGTTTTGGTGCTTTGAGAACTGATCGATAAATTCTTTAAGTTTACGGTGTATTCTTTCGTGAGCGCCGTTGAACTGGCCGTAGTAGCCTGGAGAGTTCACAAGATAAACCGCAAAATCTTTCAATTGATCCCGCAATTCGACTCTAAATTCCGGCCCGTTGTCGGCCTTGAGTATGTCGGGCTTTCCAAATTTAATAAAAAGTTCTTCCAGATCTTTCATTACAATTTCGGTTGACGTGTTTAAGTAAAGTGCCGCGTGTAATAGATAGCGCGAACGATGATCGGAGACCGTCAGGACTTGTAGTTTAAAGTAAGCCGTCTTCAGGATGCAGGTAAAATCCGCGGTCCACGCCTTGGTCCCCGGCGCAAAGCACCAGCGCTTGAGGATGCGCTCCTTCTCGGCTTCAGACTTTTCTTCCATCATACTTTTTAGCCTCTTAATCACGTCCAGGCTGACATACCAGTTGGTCGCCGGATTGTGCCGGATATGGCTATGGTATTGATAAGGGGTCCACCGCGGGAACTGGATAAAGAGCGTAACCAGGTGCTTCTTGATCCACAACGGAACTCTGTTGCCAAAGTTTTTTGGTTTCGTAGGTTTGTCGGTCAGCCCGGGGATGCCATGCTTATCATACGCTGCCTGCCAACGGCTCAAGGTCTCAGGACTGCGGCCGATATGGATAGCAAAGTCTTTCAACAGGCCGTCGGCACGTCTAAATTTCTCGAGCCAATCGAGCACTTTCTTTTTCTCAAGGGCGGGAAGCCTTGCGACCTTGAACTTTGGAAAATATTTGAGCACTTGCTCGTTAAAAAATTTCAGACTGTCGGCAACAACGCCCGCCAAGATAAGTTGGCGCCTGAGGATCGCTATAATATTATCTTTTTTGATGCACTCTGCACACTGCGCGGGCTTTGGCTCGGCCGTAGCCGCGGGACGGTAGGCCTTTAAATAAGCCATCGCCTTTTTGCAGCTCTTCTCCACGGCCTGTTTGGAGATGCCAAGCTCTTGGCCAAGGCTTTCGAACGTAAGGTCTGGATTTGTTAAACGACGAGCTGCGTATTGGATTCCGAGATGAAAATCAGTTAGCGTATCCATGCCTTTTATGTTTGAGATTTTATCCGTAAAATCTCACTCGCCTCCGGCCGCGAGAAACGACCGGAGGCAATTTTCCTTTTATGCCTTAAACGCTAGCCGAAGTATTTTGCGATTGCACGCTCTCGATTTGCATCGGCTGAAGTAAATTGATTTCCTTAAACGGTTGGCCGTTGATGTAAATCGACAACTGGCCGCCAAGCTCCTGGATACGCACCTCTGCCCCGAGTACCTTACCGATCAAATAAAGCTTTGACGCTCTTGCGACGCCGATGTTTTCAACTTTCTCCTCGTCTTTATTTTTCGGCGCCTGGTAGTCGCTGATGTATTTTTTCAGCGACTCGACGATGCCAAAATACCGATCCGACGGAGTGAAGCCTGAGAGCGCACTATGCGGCCGTCCGTAATTGTAATGCTCGATAAATCTGGCGATCTTTTCCACCGCCTGTTCTTGGGTGACGAAGAATTCCTTGTCGATCAGTTCGCGGTGAATACTTTTATGAAAAGCCTCGATCTTGCCGCACGTCTGCGGGTGATGAGATCTCGCTGTGATGTGCTCAACTTTGAGTTTCTTGAGCAGCTTTTCAAACTGCGTAATCCCGCCCCAGTGCTTGAACTGGGCCCCTTGATCGGTCAGGATCTCTCTTGGCGCGCCAAACCGGACCAAACTCCCGCGAAGCACCTCAAGTACATTCTCCGCCGTCTGCTCGCGAAACAGACCCCAGCCGACGATCATCCGGCTGCAGTCATCGATCGCCGAGACTAAATAAACTTTGTGGGCATCGCGGATATAAAATCCCATAATGTCCATCTGCCACAAGTCATTTGGGTGAGGCCGACTAAAACGCTGCCACTCGCCGGTCTCTTTTTCCACCTGTTGCTCGAGTTGCTTGTTGTTATCGCCCTTCGTGCGAAAGCTCGCCTCGGCAGCACCCTTATCCCCGTCGGGAACGCCGTGTTTTTTAAAAACCTTTGCGATCGTTGAGTGCGATAAGTTTACCGACTCAAACCGCAGCAGGTGATCACTGAGGGCTCTGGCGCCCATCTCTGGTTTTTCTTTTTTGAGAGCTAAAATCTTGTCGATGATCCACTGGCTCGTCAGCTTCGGCTGGTGATGCGGACGACGGCTCTTAGGTGTCATGGACTTTGGATGAGCGCTCTCGCGCCTAAATTTGTAAATCCACCCGTGAACCGTGCTGATGGCGTTGATTCCAAGATCTTTGCACACGGACGGAACGGACTCTCCTGCGTTCACACGCTCGATGATCCGTTGCTTAAACGCTAAATCGTATTTCGTAACTTTGCGGGGACCTGAAAATAGGCCCGCGCCATTGGTCTCTTCCATTTCTTACTCCTCGGTTATTTGATTTTTCGTCAACCAAGGAGGCGCCTCTTTGATTCCTTAGATGTGTAGCGGCAAAACATATAGTTTCAGGTGAGGGTTGCGGGTGAGTCAATAGAAGTGGCGCCTCAAGAGGCCAGTTTCTAGATCGTGACGTCAGG
>JANXMF010000168.1 GCA_025354795.1 Pseudobdellovibrionaceae bacterium | reverse complement strand
GTCGGATCGAGGTTCTTCTTCGGCCGCAGTGATGCCTGGAATAAACAACGGCTTTTCGATTTTTAGGGCCTTGGGGTCGGTGGTACTGTCCTCAGGCCTGGATTCGACGGGCGCTCGGGGAGCGCGATCATCAAGTTCATCATCATTATGTCCCTCGACCAGACCCAGCGTTTCTATACCTGAGGCCATGTTTTTAAGTCGGGTGCGCGGCGGATCTTTTGCTTCCACCATGGCCAAAGTGTTCATATCGACAAACAAAATATCACGGCGACCAGATTGATTTCCCATGGCCTGCAAACTCTGCAGCGTCTCTTGGGGCGTGAAGGAGGGATCATAGACATTGAAACGCAACTGATCATTATGCAAGCGCCATAGATTCTCACGGGTTCGGCCCCGCATGTTCAGGCGTTGAAGCATTAAGGTCTGCACAGTTTGGTAGAGTTCAGGATCAACCAACAGCACTGTGTGCTGAGGACGATTTCGGGGGTCGGCGATTTCAGTTAAATAGTCATAGAGATCGGGAAAGAGAACTTCGGGCTCCTTTTCCTTTGCCTTCGCCTTCGCCGTTGCGCCACCATTTTCCGCTTTGGCGGCGTCTGACGCAGCCTTCGCGCGGCCCTCACGTTCATCATCCAGCTCTTTAAGATAGGCCTTAAAGGCAGGGAAACGGAATTCGAGGTCGCGGCTGTTAAACACTAACCACCGGCTTTGGCTATGGTCTAAATCACCGTTTTCGGCCGTGGGAGATTCATCAAAGCGAACTCCCACGCGATTCATTCCCTGATTGGGATAAATCAAAGTGTGCGACGAACGCGCCAGATTGCGTAATGCAAAGTTAGTGTCCGTCTCTTCTAGTTCAGGTGTCATCACCCACAGTGGATTGCCGTCTGAATCAAAGTGAGTCCGCGAAGTGACCGCGTTTGAGTCCACATGCCCTGCCTTAATCCAACTGGCCTGAGACGGGTCTGTATGGAAGACAAGCTTTTCCGTCGGGTTACCGGATTCGGTCGTAAAGCTACAAGGTAAAACATAGAGGCCTGAGCCCCCGCGCGTGGGATGTTGGCCAACGCTGGCGTCATCGCGGTCACCCACAAAAGCCAAGAGGGTGCAATCTTGAACTTTACGTCGTCTGCCCTGGAGAACACGCACGCCGCGAAGGCGCTTAAAATCGAACGGCAACTGAATATCGGTTAGGGAAGACACTACCTTGATCTCCGCCTCACCAGCGCGCGGCGAGGAACGTAACAAAGCGGCCAAGTGAAATCCGGTTTTTCCAGTCTTTTTGTCTTCGTCATTTGCAAAAGCCACCAAGTGCAATCCAATGGTCGTTGCGACATGACGGTGGTGGTGTCTAAAAACCGTTAGAAACTGGATGGGCTGAAACTTTCTGAGAATATCTTCGGTTAAAGACTTACCTTCAGGTGCCTTGCTCCTCGCTCGGTCAGACTTTTTTGCGACTTCATCCTGGTCTTTAAGTTGCAACAATGTTCCGGGCAAAAAGTCCGTCATGTTTTCACCATAAAATCCCGTCCGACTCTCGATGGCACCTTCAGGGTTATAGTACATCCAGTTCATGCCGCCGATGTAGAGCGCGTATACGGGATTTAGATAGGTTTGACGGATTTGATTGGCTTGCGATCTATCGAGATCGACAAATGGAACCAGCGGTCGGGCACCGACTTCACGATTTTTAGTGAATCGCTCCGTCACACTGTCATAAAGCAAAGCCTCCCTATCTCCGATAGTCTGTCGTCTAACCCTACGTTCCAATTCGTCTAGTGTTGAAAAACTCTTGTTCAATGGGATAACGTCCACCATCTTTATTAGATCGGGAGTTTCGGTCACGCGCACGGCAACAGTGGAGCCACCCTGTTTGCCGCCCATGGCGACGGACAAAAACAGCCAATGGGTGGTTAAAACCGAATCCGGGGAAGCCTTAGTGGAGATCTTGAAACCCACCAGTTTTTCGGCCGCCAAAAAATCGCTTTTGAGGGCATTGGCCATATTGATGGTCGCAAAATCGCGCAGATTCGATTGCCGAAAAATTAAATAGGATTGGCCTTCGACTGTCGCCATCACTAACGCCTTGTCGGCTGTTTCTGCACCAGAATCCTTAGTGTTTGACAACTCGCGCGCGCGGTACTTGCGAGTCCGAGTGTCATAGTCTATTTGACCTAGAATTTGCGGCTGACCACGGCCCACTGAGACATCTTCGTCCAAGGGTCCGAGGAAAACTCCTGAGCGGCCGCTTAAGGGGTCCACTCTCTGGGTCACGATAAAGGGTGCCGCTAAGATAGTCTCGACGGGGAATTTCTCTACGATAATTTTACGCTCAGCCACATCATAAACGGGTGGCACAAAGTTCCTGTGTGTGACCGGATCTTTCACCACATAAGAAGGTGGATTGCGAGCGCTCGGATTGGGTTTCAATAGAGTCGCCACCTCGCCTGTCAGTTGGCGATATCTGCGCAAGGCTCGGTCATCATGCGAATCACTTTGCGCCAGATTCAACAAATGACTGCGCGACAAGATACGAAAATTTCTTTGATGGAGGGATCTGAGTTCTTCGTTCGACAAAAAGTTATAGTCGATCACCACCGGAGTATTTAAAAGAGTTAGGTTTTGGGATCCGCGCCGAAGAATGGCTGCAAACGTAAGACCTGATCCCAAAATATTGGGCTGACGAACAGAGACTAAAACGAGCTCTCCGCCGAGTTCATGGTCCACATCAAAAATTTGCAAGTTAAGATAAGACGGATCAGTGGAAGTGATCGGTTGCAAGGGCACCGGCGTACCCGTAATGGCATCAACGATCGCGGCATTTTCACCGAAGACCAGTACGGATCTGGCAGACGTCGGTGAGCTGTTGGTCGAAAATAGGACCAAACGGTTATCCACGACCGCTAGACTCTCTTGGCGGTTCGTGGTCGAGGTCATGCTAAATGTTCCCATAATACCGTTAAAGGATCGCGACACATCTATGACATTGCCCTTAACCACCATATGGGTTTTGCTTTGACCACGTTCGAGGGCATAGATGCCCGGCTCAGCCGTGGTCTCATTCTGTTCCGACGCCACCACAATCTCATAGACATCTTGTGCGCTTCGACTGGAGCGCACGGTAATCAGCGAATTGGCGTGGGCTCTAAATGTTATCCCCGCAAAAATGCAGGTAAAGACAATTCGTATCCACATCAGCGCTTCACCTAGTTCGCACCTTCTTGTTTTTTGCTATCACGGTCGATTATAAATTGTTGATCACGCACAAATAAGAGCGCCTGAACAAACGACGCCTGGTCATATCCATAAGCTTCAAGCTTGGCTTTAGCTTGACTTCCCATACTGCGAATGTTCTCACTCACAGCCTTGTCATCAAAATACTCAACCAATTCGGTGATTGTGGCTTTATCAATCTCCGTTTGTGCAAGCCAGCGGCGAACAGCCTCCAGCAAGGCCGGATGGCGCTGTGTGGTGGATTCACGGCTGACGCTCAAATGAAAATCTTTGATAATACCGGGTTCAAAATCCAGATTCGTGATTTCACGAAACAGACCATAGACTTCATTTAGACGTTTCACATTTATCCCGATTTTATTGTGCCCTTCATGCTCAACATGTTCGGCATCACGGTCGGTCGACAAAGTGATGATTTCGCGCTTGATCTCGTCGTAAAGACGCTCAGCCCGGCCTTGCCCCTGCAAGATGCTCAGCACGTCGGCAGACAGGGCAGGCAAAATAAAGTTTGCTTTAACCATCTTTTGCAACTTAATCCATTTTGCGCGCTCGGCCTCCGTGGCCGTGATCCCTTCCATATTGAGCATGCGCTCAAAGGCATGATCCAAGGTCACAGGCGTTACGGCACCACCGGTACTCGGCGCCAGAGCCACCGCTTCGCTAAACCAGTTTTCAAGCTCGCGGGCACCAATGCCATCACGGCCCTCTTTCAAAAGGTCGCGAACCTTTTTTAGATCGGCCGCCACGGCCATAGGCGGTCGGGTGATTCCCGTAAGTACGTTTAAGCGTTCCCTGGGACTGGTAAAGTATTGCCGATATTTTGCGTAAGAGTCGAACTCCACATTGTCCTTGTTGGCGCGGTCAAAAATCTTGGGATCGGTCACGATGCGAGTGGCTGAGCTTACTAGACCAAGCATCCACAGCACTCGCGGTGCCAGCATCACTGGCTCGGCTTGACGATTCGGAATATAATAAATGGCGTAGCGCCCATCTGTTCCTACGCTCTCGCCATTGTCCATATCAGGAATCGCCACTTGTTTATCGAAGGGAACCATTTCGCCCGGCCGAGCAACTCCCGGATCCTTAGCCCGCCCTTCATCACTGAGGACATCGGGGGCAGCTTGAATTTTACGCATGGTGAATTTGTTAAAGCCAATGTCGTACATGGCCACTTTCGCCGCTTGCCATGGTTCAATGGGATGGCGCATGGGAAAACGCACAGTCCGATTCAAGTGAGCACTTGCACTACCTTCAATTTTCGCGTCTTCAATACTTTGATCGTTGGTAGCAAAATAAATCGTGGTATTGAGCTTTTCAGCTGGTGCGCCGCCATTTTGCGCCACCTGATTTTGACCTAAATCTAGCAGAGTGTCGCGAACCTCCTGCGCTTGGCGAAACATCTCATCCACAAAAATGTCTTTGCCGTCATTCGCCAAAAATAAACCATAGTCGTAGGATAGAGCGCTCTTGGGACCATAAAACTGAGAGAGCGTCAGATTCTCGGTAAAGAAAAGCGGACCCATATCTGGATGCTTACCGAGGTAGCGAATAATTGCCGAAGGGCCCGTGGTTTCAAAAAAGCGCTTTTTAATTTTCACATGACCCGAGATCCAGCGAATATAATCCTGTTCCGTGACCGTCTGTTTATTTTCTTCGCGCATATAGTGAGCCACAATGTAATCGAGCACTTCTTGCGTTTTGTTTGAAGGTTTCAGGAATGGGATCGGATCGAGTTTTAAACCCTTGGCCTCCGTGACTTTGCGAAATGCAGGCGTAGCTAACTCAATCACACGCCTTTGCAAATTAGGAGTGGCCGTAAGCAAAACAAGTGGCGAGCGGTTAAGGCTTAAGTCGCGCAAACTCGGGTTGGACTGTCCATCAGCCATCCCATAAGTCAGCGGACGAAGTTCTGGAATCACACTCAAATTGGTAAATTCGAAAGTCAGTTGACCATAGTCCGGATCGGTCATCGCCAAATTTGCCTTAGCGGTTTCGAGCAGCTCGCCTAAGACCGTCTTTCCTGTTCCCGCGCCGCCCACAAAACCAAGCATTTTTGAGGCCCGCTTCCCTTCGGCCCGCGCCAAACTATATTGCATTGCTCGCTGCATGGTTTCGTAGTGTCCAATCACTTGGTGGCCACCAGCCTCAGGCACGCCAGCCGAAATCAAAGGGTAATACCAGTAACTTGCTTGGCGATAGGCGGGATCTCTTTTCTTTTGACGTGGATATTTATTGGCGACAAAAACGTCCATCTGATCGTTGTTCATCAACATAGTGGGATTTTTCGCCGCCAAATTCACACTTGGATCTGGGTCAATCAATTCCGCAAGCGTCCAAGACTGGCCCAAGGATTCGTAACGGCCAATGGGTTCCGTAGTCAGCATTATCGCACAGCGAGAAAGATTAAGAGGCGCTACAGTCGCCTTTACGCTGGGTGAGCTTGCATTCGGAGCGGCTTGCGATTGCGGACTTGCGAAAACCCCTATAGCCAAGAATAGAGTTAGAACCAACGGAACGTTAAACAGCACTCGCGACATGAGGGTCCCCAACCTTTTGTTTTAATGAACCCACCTCGTATGGTTCCAAAATGAATCCGTCAAAATTATTTTCATGCAGTCTTGCGCTGCAGAGGGACCAGGTACGTAAAACTTATCGTCGCATTGAAAAATGGATGTTCTTTTCACGTACGTCGCGCGAAAATTTTCCTTTAGCCAGAGGAAGACGGAAATACCAAAAGCTCTGGGTGAGGCAATTTTTCAATTTCCTACAACAATCAAAATTTGCGCTTCGCAACATCAAATTTGATTATGGATTCGATCAGAAGGGGTTTTAATGGTCGCACCAACGTCCTGTTCGTGAGCATCACAAAATCAGTTTCCGCAGCTCCTGCTGTGAATAGATGTAGTCCGCATAGATCATAGTATTGGCGATATTGCGATGTCCGAGCGCAACCTGCACCAGTCGTAAGTCGCGAGTCTTTTTATAGAGCTGAATCGCGAACGTATGGCGTAGCGAATGCACCTTTTTCTCAACCGGCCGGTAGTGCTCCCAAATCTGCCGAAGCCTTGGATAGGAAATTCCAAAGACCAAATCCCCGGACATCTGCGCCGCCTGGGCTTCTAGCCGGGTGAAGAGCCAGGTGGCGAGAGGTAATTCACGGTCATTGCTCCCTTTGATTCCATGGATCAGCAGCGAACGATCGTAAATATTGAGGTCGGTCTTGCGTAGATTCAAAACCTCCTGCGCCCGAGCACCAGTGTGCAAAAGCGTCCAGAGCAGCGTGCAGTTCCGAGCGTCTTTGTCTTTAAATGACGTCAGTATATAGACCAACCGCTCAACCTCGGGCTCCAAAAGATATTTGTTTTTGTTCAAAGAGTAGCGAAATGAAGTGGATTTTTTAGACATATAGCAGCAATCTCCAGAGCGCAAAATTAGTATATAAAATCAGTTTAGATGCATAAAGTCGATTAGTAGATGGCATCGGCACGAGTGCATCTTGATTTATCTTGGATAATAAATACAAGCAGTGTCAATAACTTAGATATACACATTATAACTATAAGTCGTAGTTGATTTTGAATAAAAGCATATCCGAGTCCGCCCGGTCCTCGTCCTTCAATGATACATAACCTTGGATTTAACAATATTTGTATTTCACATATCTTTCATATGTAAATCGCAATAATATATTGTGAAATACAATATGACTTTCATCACGGGAGCTATATGGAGATCGAATCGACCGCTACCTCGCATACCTCAGCGCCAAGGGACCCTTTACCTAGGGTCAAATCCAGCAATCGGCTTCGCTACGATGCCGAGGTTCAATTTTTAATCCGCCAAAACGGTTCACTTGAGGCGATTCGTCATCGCCTAGGACTCTCAAAGCGCAAAGTATGTCAGCTACTTCTGGTCGACCCCAGTGCCTGGACACGTTGGACCGGTGAGGAGAAGGCGCCACCCCATATATATAGAGCTCTCGACTGGTATCTTTCGATCATGGAAAAGGACCCGGAGTATAGACACCTTGCCACCCGTTTTGCGGATTGGATCGGACAAGAGAAGGGTTATCAGGCCCGATTAGCCAATCTTGAGCTGCAGGTGCAAAATGGCCTGCAGGGAAGCACTAAAAACTCACCAAAATCATCGCTCAAAACGATGATTTTGGTGTTTTTGGCGGGCTTTTTCTTAGCCTTCCTAACCTTTAGGGCAACAAGATGATGGACGACGGGGCCAAAGGTGACTGTGTGATCGCCAAGCCGACCGCTCCATGAGTCGCATCTTTAAAGTAAAATGAGTCTGGCGGTTGCCCAGGGCTTGGCGAAAGGCTAGGGGCCGTGGTGGTCACGCTTCCGCAGGTGGAATCAGAATAGACGGAATTGCCAAGCGTAGTGACTGCCGTACCTGATAGACTTCCGCCGCTCACACTGCTCGTCACCCAGTTGCCGGCAGCATCCGCAAGATAAGCCTTGATCGATTCGCAAGCTCCGGCTTTTACCGGCACCTTGCCTAGGGTGTTGGGAGGAACGGGGCCCAAGATCACAAGTTTCGAAGCTGCGCCTGGAGCGCTGGCCGCTCCGCCGGTAACTGTGATCGGTGCGGACGTCACCCCATTGAAGCTTGCCGTAATGGTCGTGGTCACTCCGGTCGCTGAACCACTAAGCGGGCAAATTCCTCCAGCAACCATGCTTTGATTCGAGCTGTCGAAATTGAACTGATTACTTTGCGATCCACTACAGCCGGTCGATGGATGGGACGTCACGATTCCAAAAGCACTACTGCTCGAATTGACCACAACAGGCAACGACGACACACGTGGATCTTGTACATAGGGGCCGCCCGTCTCATCGCGCAAGCTAACGGTAAGACCAAGTACGCAGCCCATAGATGCGGTACATACAGTAGATCCCGTGCTCTGCACGACAATGCTCGCCGGATTGATGCTGATCGTATCGGAAATCGAGCCGGAAATGGAGCCGCCGCTAAGTGAAAAAGTTTCGAAGGAGCCGGAGTTCTTAAAATAAAGCATGCTTAGCGGGGGGTACTCATAGGTCACAGGTTGAGTCGCAACCTGGGTGCAGGCGGCGTCATTATAAAAGTCCCCATGGGCGCTCGCTAAAATTAGAGTCTCCGGAGACGCTGAGTACACAGGAATTTGGCTCGGCAAGGTCACCCGCTGCACATTAACCATGGTGCAACCGGAGGGTGCAAATGATACGCCGAGGGCCTGCTGCGTTCCAGCCATCGTTGTGTTTAGCTTGATATTGTACCAGGTCGGGCTGCTAAACCCCTCGACGTCGAAGTAGGGGGTCTGCTGAACCGAAA
>JANXMF010000087.1 GCA_025354795.1 Pseudobdellovibrionaceae bacterium | reverse complement strand
CAAAGCCCCTTTAGCATAGTCCTCAATGATCACCCCGTCCGCGGAAGCCAACAAAGACTTCACCTTCATCACCAACTGCGCTTCCACTTCCGCCGATAGGTATTTCTTCTTCTCGTAATCGACGCGCACAATATGATGATGGCCCGCCATCACCCGCAGCTTACGTGTCGTAGGCCGCGACGGGTCGACGATCAAATGCGCGGGGTCCACTTCCGCCGCCCGCAACTTCGCGCGCAGCACCCCAGCAGCGTCGTCGTCACCTACAACCGCGACCAGCAAGGCTTCGCCGCCAAGGCTTGCCACATTTTGCGCCACATTGGCGGCGAGCCCCAAGCGCGCGTCCTGGGTCTGCACCTCCAGTACCGGCACAGGGGCTTCGGGGCTGATGCGGCGGACATCGCCCAAAACATATTCGTCAAGGCCGATGTCGCCGACCACGATCAGGCGGCCCTTCTTAAGAGTTTCGAGACGGCGCGGGAAGGTCTTGAGCAGTGCTTTTAACTGAGGGGATTCGATTCTAGATTCTTGCATAGACTCAGGATTTAGCACACGACCCCCGCCGTGGACAGTTCTGGCGCGCCTGAGCCCAGATGCCTTACGTTGTGCGTCGACGGTCGACGTGGCAGAGTTCGTCCGTTAGATTCGAATTTCTCAGTTTTTCCTTTAGCTTAGGAGTACTCATGGAAGCCTTAACTGGTGGGGCTTTATACCAGAATACAATGAAGATCGTTGAAGATGCGGGCAAATTGGTTTCGCTCAGCCCGAATGTTTTGGAACGCTTGAAACTTCCGCGCCGAACCCTGGTGGTTTCGGTCCCGGTGAAAATGGACGACGGCCGCGTGAAGGTTTTCACCGGCTACCGCGTTCAGCACAATCAAACTTTAGGCCCGTTCAAAGGCGGAATTCGCTATCACCAACAAGTGGACTTGAGCGAAGTCGCGGCGCTTGCGGCGTTGATGACGTTTAAAAATTCGCTGATGAATTTGCCACTTGGCGGAGCGAAGGGCGGCGTACAAGTCGACCCGAATAAATTGTCGAAGGCGGAACTCGAAAGTCTCACGCGCCGATTTACCTCGGAGATTTCGCCTTTCATCGGACCTGACAAAGACATTCCAGCACCCGACGTGGGCACCGATTCGCAAACTATGGCGTGGATGCTCGACACCTTTTCATTAGAGTCCGGCTTTAGTCAAACCGGTGTGGTCACGGGTAAGCCGATCGAAATCGGAGGATCGCTCGGGCGCGAAGCCGCCACTGGACTCGGCGTGATTTATGCAACCGAAAAAGCTTTGGAAAAGCTCAACAAGCGTTTATCCGACGCCACACTCGCCATTCAAGGTTTTGGTAAAGTGGGAATGTTTGCCGCGATCGAAGGTTACGCCAAAGGCGCGCGCGTGGTTGCAGTCAGCGATGTTTCAGGGGCTCTCTACAATGAACGTGGCCTTAATATCGCCGAGCTCTCGCGCTTTGTGAAAGAAAAGAAAGTCATTAAGGATTTCCCAGACGCACAGGCCATCACCAATGAAGAACTGTTGCTACTCAGTGTGGATGTGCTCGCACCGTGTGCGCTTGAAGGCGTTATCCACGCCGGCAACGCCAAAAAGGTAAAAGCTAAAATCATCGTGGAAGGTGCCAACGGCCCCACCACTCGCGACGCCGATGAAATCCTCGATGGACTCGGCTGCATGGTGGTGCCGGACATTTTGGCCAACGGCGGCGGCGTGGTGGTGAGCTACTTCGAATGGGTGCAAGATATCTCATGGCTGTTCTGGACCGAAGACGAAGTCCGCAATAAATTGCGTGAGGTGATTTACAAATCCTTCGACAAAGTTTGGGCGATGTCTGAAACCAGCAAGGTCAATATGCGTACCGGGGCCATGGCTACCTCGCTCCTCCGACTTGAACGCGCGATGAAATTGCGTGGGCAGGCCTGGTGAGCGTGCTGAAGCCCTGGTTGTGGCTGCCGCCTGCGCTTGCGCATAAATTGAGTCCTACTCTGCTGAAAAGTTTAAATTGGATGGTGGCGGTTCCGCCGCCAGTGTGGCGCCCCTTCACCTGGCGCGGCCTTGAGTTTCCCAATCGCGTCGGCATTGCCGGCGGTGTGGACAAAGATGTTGAAAACGTGCGCGCGTGGTGGAATCTAGGTGCGGGTTTTGTGGAAGTGGGGACGATCACCCCGCTTTCACAAAACGGCAACACTCCACCAGTGCTCGCGCGTGATACCGAACATGAAGCTTTGTGGAACCGCCTGGGTTTTCCGTCGCGCGGTTTAGTGCGGGCACGCCAACGCCTGCTAGATTTAAAGCGTCCTTTTCCGACTCCGCTGTTTGCCAATATTGGAAAAAACGCCAGTTCACCGTTGTCCCACGCGCATGAAGATTATATTGAACTGTGCCGTGAACTCGCCGGGCTGGTCGATGGTTTTGTGATTAATATTTCGAGCCCAAACACCCAAGGTTTACGTGAATTGCTCAAGCCCGATCGCCTGAGCGGTTTTCTGAAGCCCATTTTGGACTCGCTGCCTGAGCAGCACGCTCCCATGCTCTTAAAGCTCAGTCCCGATTTGGACGACGAGGAACTCGAACGCGCGCTCATCACTTCTTATGAAATGGGTATCGACGGTTGGGTACTGACCAACACTTCGCTTGGCGCGCGTGAGGGTTTGAATTTTCCAGTGGAGGGCGGTGGCGTTTCCGGCCGTCCTCTTGCCGAGCCCTCAAAAATTATGTTGCAAAAAGCGTTACGTATTTTGGGCCCGCAGCGAAATGGTAAGCTGGTGATTTCGGTTGGCGGAGTGATGGACGGCGACGACATCATCGAGCGCCTATCACTCGGCGCCGACTTAGTGCAGGTCTATACCGCACTTGTGTTCGCAGGTCCGTGGTTCTTTCGCAAAGTGGGCCGCGCCCAGCGCAACAAGGAAGGTGGACGTTCGCGCCTGGGCGAGGTGGTGCCATGTCTCTAAAGACCACGACTACACAAAAAAAATACAACGTTTGGATTCCGGTCGTGGCGGGCTTGATGCATCGACAAGGAAAAGTTTTGGTGGGCCAACGACCTGAAGGGGCCTCGTTGCCGAAGACGTGGGAATTTCCAGGCGGTAAAATTGAGCTCGGTGAGAGCCCTGAAGAAGCATTGGCGCGCGAGCTCAAAGAAGAGCTTGGCATCGAGGCGGAAATTGGCGCGCTGAAGTTTGCGGCGACCCACGCGTATGGCAAAACCGGTATCTTGTTTTTATTTTTTGACGTCAAGTATTGGAAGGGGCAGATCAAGCCCCAGCAGCATCTCGATCTGCGCTGGGTTTCGCCCAAAGAGCTGAGCAGCCTTGAACTGCCGGAAGCCAACACCAAGTTTCTCTCTCAAATTCTCGAAGTACTCTAGTGCGAGTGGCCGTTTTCACCGATCGCGTTGAGCAAGATCCGGATTGGAAGGGCGCCTACGTCTGGCAAATCATCTTGGGCCTGATCGAAAGCCACCATGAAGTACTAGTCCTGACCAACAACTCGCAAATTTCGCAGGCCACGCACTCGCGTTTGCTGATAACCCATCCCGCGCCAAGCTGGAGCGTACGCTATCTGCCACGAGTCGTGCAGACCGTGCTCAGTTTTAAACCGGAGGTCATTCACACTTTCGCCCTGCGCGCCGACACGCGCTGGCCGTCGCTGACAATTTGGCCTTTCCTCGCGGCACTGACTTCGGTCCTCCCGAATGTGCGCTGCCTTGCTTCGCTTTTTGACAGCAGCGAGCACACTCGGCACGCGGCTCAAGCGTGGTACGATGCCTGTCATGCGCGAACTGTTTTTTGCACTACGGATCAAGGGAGCATGCACTGGCCCGTGACCATAGTGCCGCTGGATCTTCCCTGGACCGCTGGGGCGCACTCCGAAATCGCAATTCCGAGCACCACTTTGATACCCGCACCGGTGAGTGAGTGGGAAAATGGCCTCGAGGGACTTCGCTATCTCCGGGAATTCCTGATCCGCCATCCGCAATTGACCGCGCACATCATTGGCGGCTGGGGCAATTGCAGCGCTTCTGAACGGCGTCAAGGTTGGCAAACTCTGGGCGGTACCGGCGCGCGCGTGCTTATGCTGCCGGCGCTCGACTTTCAGGCCTCTTTGAGTTTGATCGAGACGATGGATTCGCTATGGTTAAATCCTCTCCCGCCCACCGCCTTCAAACGTCTTTTGTGTGAAAAAATTTGCGAGCTCAGTGGGAAAAAAAATTTTCAAGCGACGCCGTTGCATTTTTCTCTGATGAAGGGCTGCACGGCGAATGCGATTTCAAGAATGTACCGCGCGCCAAAACGCGGGCTGCAGAAATAGCAGCCCGTAAATAAAGAGCGTGATCAAAACCCATATCCGCCGCGCAGAAGAAAACCACTGGCGGAAAAATTGTCAACATTGGAAGCCTGGCCGTTGAGTTCGCCTGATGCCGTCATATTGATCTTGCGATAGACCAGCTCCGCATCGAAGTTGCGAAAGAAACGCGCGCCGACCAATAACAACAGCGCGATCGTCGAATTCATATGTACTCCCGTTAGGTTTGTATGGTTTTTTAGGGAGAGTCCAGGATGATGTCAGGAGCTGGCCGGACCTGAGGCGCTTTTTCGTGCACTTAATAGCGGAATTTGCTAGCGTTTAGCCATGTTCCGCACCCTAGCCGAAGCCAAAAATCTGAACATCTGCTTGGTGTCGACCCATTTTCCCCTATCCAATACGGCGGGTGAGATCAGCTTTTTATGGCCTATCGCCCACGGCCTGGTAAAACAAGGACACTCGGTCACAGTACTGAGCTGGCGCAACAAACGCCGCCTCAGTGTGGTGGACCGCGATGGCGTCAAAGCCCTTTTTCTGGGCGAAGGCTCAGGCGCGACGCTCGAGAGCTTTCCGCAGATGGTCTTACGCAGATTCCTGCAACTTCATAGCGAAAAACCCTTTCATCTGCTGCACAGTCTCGACGCTTCGGGTTTCGCAGTGGGGCAGCTGAGAAAAGAACTCGGCGTGGCCGTGGTTTACGATGTCGACGCCACTCACATCGCCGAAATTTACTCGATTCTCGGCATGGCGCAAGAGACTCTGGGGAGCCTGGTCAAAACCAGTGTCTCGGTGGCCTATAATTTTTTGCGCACCTACTACGGCTACGACCGCCGCTTGCTCAAAACCGCCGACGCGGTTTTTGTTCATAGTCCACAGCAACGGGTGATGCTTGAGCGCTACTATCTCTATCCCGATCAGCGCATTTTCATGGTGCCATTTGGTATCGAGGTCGAGGATCTCTCGCCGCGGGAAAAATCCGAAGAGCTGATGAAGAAGCTCGGCCTTCCGCCTAAATCACAAGTGGTGGTGACGGTGACCGATATGACCGAGTTTGGCGAAATTAAAAACCTGCTATGGGCATTTGAACGCGTGGCCATCAAAAAACCGACCGCACGCTTGATTATTGTGGGCCATGGTCCGCTCAAAAAGGAAATCGAGTTCGAGATGCTCCACCTCGCGCTGGGCAGCCGGGTGACTTTTACCGGCGATATCCCGAGTTCGCAGCTGACCGACTACATCGCTCTCGCCGATATCTTCGTCAACCTAAGCGCTCGGTCTTCGGGGGTCGAGCAAAGTCTGCTGGAGGCTATGGCGCAGATGAAGGTCATCGTCGGCTCCGAGGTCAGCCCACTCGCCAACGTGGTGGAAGACGGAGTCGACGGCTTTTTGATTCGTCCGGCCGACACCTTTACTTTGGCGGAGCTGCTACTGCAAGTGTTCAACGGTCAGGTCTCCGCCAAGGAGATGGGCGAGCAGGCGCGTCTCAAAGTCTTGAACTTATTTGATGCGCAAAAAATGCTGGCGCAAACTCTCCTGGCCTATAGGCAAGCTCGACAACGTTTTGTCACGGCGCACAGACCCGTGTCATCACGAGCAGCAGCGTGAGCGCACGCCAACTTACTCGTCGCCGTTGATATCTTCTTTCAACTCTTTTCCGACTTTGAAAAACGGCAGTTTCTTTTCACTGACTTCAATGACTTC
>JANXMF010000080.1 GCA_025354795.1 Pseudobdellovibrionaceae bacterium | reverse complement strand
GTGTGGTTGATCAGCCACTTCCATCAAAATAAAAACATCCGTGCACCCGGTAAGATTCATCCGCCGCGTTTGCTTGGCAAAGCAGTCGGGGTGTTCGCGTCGCGCAGTCCGCATCACCCCAATTCGCTCGGCCTAAGTTTGGCGAAGCTAGTGAATGTGGACGGCGACAAAATTAAGTTGAGTGGTATCGACTTGGTGGAAGGCACTCCGATTTTGGATCTGAAACCCTACTTGGCAGAGGGCGACCGGCCCGAGAATTTTTCCTGCGGTTGGGCGGAAGATCTCCCCATTGCACCGATCGCATGCACTTTGGGTCGCGAGGCCGAACTGCAACTGAACACTTTGGTCGCGCAGCAAAAAATTGCCAATGCCGAGCGCTTCAAAGCCTTGGTTATAGAAGTTTTGCGGCTCGATCCTCGCCCACTTTCCTACCGAGCGCGAGTTAACGAACGCTTTGCCGTGGTGCTGGGCGGAATGGACGTGCATGCGCGCTACAATGCCGGCGAATTTATCGTGGAATCCATTCGCCCCTTCGTCGCAACGGATTGAGTGCGCCACACCACCACACTGAGCGCTGCGAACACGAACAGCAGGGACAATGGTCCCATCAGTAACGCGCGCCCCAAGCCAAATTCGTCGCTGCAATAACCGAGCAGCAAATGCAGCGCCACCACACTGAGCGAGCCAAAGCCTAATATAAATCCCATCGCCTGCGCGCTCTTCTGTTGGAACATCTTCGCGACTTGATCCATTCCCAAGGGAAAAAACGGCGCCATGGTAAATCCTGAGATCACTATCCACACCGGGGAAAATTCCAACGCTAGAAAATAACAGAGCGCTGAAACGCCAGCACTGAGCCACAAGATAAACCAATTTCCCAGGGCCGCGAAATGCACGAAGCTAAAGAAAATCCGCCCCGCCAGGAGGGTTAGAAAAAACCCGCCGAGATAAAGGTTCGCCATATCAGGTGAATAACCTAGCTCATCGCGCAACCACAGCACCAAGCGCGTCGAAACTGAAATCTCACCCCACAAATAACCCGACATCAAACCCGCAAACGCCAAACACTTGAGCCATTCATGCCGACTGAGCACGGGTATCTTGGCCATTCGTTGCATGCGCTCCGGTTTAAACGCCACGCTCACGAGCGCCAACACGAGAGGAAACAAAGCCAGCAGCAAAAATCCCTGCCGCCAATTGAATCCGAGCCAGCGCACCAGCGACGCGACAAAGGGTGCAAGTAGAGCCGCGAGGCCATACATACTATGCAGACCGCTGAAAAGGCGCCGCCTTGTCTGCGCCGAACCGGCTTCGAAAACCATTAAATTTTGCGAAAGATTCAAGGCCCCAAACGCCCAGCCGAGGACCCCGCACGCCCCCAACCAAAAATAAAACTCTTGAGTCAAAGCCACGCCGGCAAAACCGCACGCGACCATCACGCTCGCCAGCGCCATCAAAAATAAACTGGAATGCCGAGTGATAAAAAAATGGCTGCTCCAACTTCCCACAAATGACAACAAGCTCGTAGTGGCAAAAAACAAGCTCCCCACGGTGCCGCTCAGATGCATATCGCTTAGGATCTCCGGGAAAAAGGGTCCGCGCACATTGTCGAGCAGCCCCTGCATCAGCAGACTTGTGTAGGCCAGCAATATCAACGCTGGCATTTCATACACCAAAAAGTATTGCGCCCAGCGACCGTCTTGGCGCGCACCACGGTCCCGCACTTGAGGCATTTCTCACCGGCGCGGGCGTAAACCGAAAATCTTTGTTGAAAGGTGCCGCTCGCGCCGCGTGCATCACGGTAATCGCGAATGGTGGAGCCGCCGGCAACGATGGCCGCATGCAAAATGGTTTGGATATTCTTCGCCAAAAGAATGGCCTCACTCCGGCTAATTTTTCCCGCCGCACGCGTGGGCCTCACTCCGGCCGCAAATAGCGCTTCGGATGCATAAATATTGCCAACGCCGACAACATGGCGCTGATCCATTAGAAAACCTTTGATCGCCGCGGTCTTGTTGCGCGTGCGCTGGAAAATATAATCGCCGTCAAATTCCTTAGCTAGCGGCTCGATTCCCAAGTGCTCCAGCCAACGACTTTGCTGCAATTGGCTTTTTACGACTAGATCGAGTACGCCAAAACGCCGCGGATCATTAAAGACAAGTTTAAAGCCCGACTCAAAATGAAGAATCACATGATCGTGCTTTTTTGGTTGTTGAAAACTTCGCCACGAGCCCGTCATGCCCAAGTGGCTAATCAGGTAATACTGCTCGGTCTCAAGTAACAAGTACTTGGCGCGGCGAGAAATCCCCAGTAACGACTGTCCCTTGAGCCGGCGCTGCAGGTGGCGTGGGAAAGGTACGCGCAGACCTGCGGAAAGTAGCTCAATTTGAGCGAGCGTTTGCCCGACCGTGCCCAGGCTTTCGAGACCTAGCTTTACATTTTCGACTTCAGGAAGTTCCGGCATGGGATCGATAAATATTTGGACCGATTGAGTTATTCAAGCAGTATTCACTCTTGTCACTATGTATTGCCCAAAACGCCTTGAGTCCAGCGTAGCCCCGCGCTAGTTCGCCCACCGCAGGTCGAATAATACCAGCCATTAAGTGCACCACCCTTTAACCTTGCGCCAGCATCACCCAGTTGTTACATCTTAACTCACCCGCGAAAAAAAGGAGACCGAATTGGCGCTTAGTATTTTCACGCAATCAAGCCCCTGGCTAAGCGATTGCGCCATCCTCATTGCCCGCATCGCATTTGGTGTCTGCTTCCTGATCCATGGACTCGGTAAGCTAGGTCTCATCGGCAGTGGAAATCTACAAGGGTTCGCGGGCTGGCTTAAAAGCTTAGGAGTGCCAATGCCGGAGTTGCAAGCCCGTATGGCGATGTCGGCGGAGATTGCCGGCGGTGTTTTCATCGCGTTTGGATTGCTGACTCGGGTCGGTCTGGTACTCTGCTTTGTGACCATGATGGTCGCCGCGTTTTTGGGGCATAGGGGCGCGGGCTATCTGATCACCAACAATCCGCCGGGCAAGGAGTATGCACTGAACTTGGGCATCCTTTGCATCGTACTTTTTTTGCTTGGTCCCGGAACATATTCATTGGACGCGATGCTTTTTTAATTGGTCCACTTTAAATCGGGAATTACTGGTTTCCGTCAAAACAATTCATTACTCTGCAAACCTATGCGCAACCGCCTACAGAGATTCGTGATCATCCTTTTTATCTTGATTCTCTACACCATGTATAAAGCCGCGCAGCTCTGGCCGGTGGCACCGGTGCGCGCGGCGCTGCTGGTTCTACCACTATTCATGGTGATGATCGGCTGGCAGTTTTTTTACCGCTCCAATCCCACATTGCCCGATCGCCCGTGGTTTCAAGCCCTGGCATGGATCGGCTCGTGGCTCATGGGATTGTGGTCCACGTTTGTTATTCTCTCGCTCCCCATCGACCTTGTGCATCTGGGGTGGCATGCACAACCTGAGTGGCTTGCGTTTGTGCCTTTGCCCGTCGCTCTGGTTGCGGCGATTACAGGCTCATTGCAGGTGCTGTGGGGCCCCCGCGTTCGGCACGTGCAAGTGCCGGTCGCAAATCTTCCTGCCTCACTGCGGGGGTTCAAAATCGCCCAGATCAGTGATTTGCACGTGGGCGCGACCATTCGCCGCGGCTATGTCGAAGATGTCGTGCGCCGAACCAACTCATTGCACGCCGATGTGATCGCGGTCACCGGCGACCTTGCCGACGGCGACGCGCATGTGATCGGTCCGCATTTGCGCGCGTTCGCGGATTTGAATGCCGCGCATGGCAAATTTTATGTTACCGGCAATCACGAATATTACTGGAAGGCTGAAAATTGGATTGCCGAGGTCCGCAGGCTTGGATTACAACCCTTAATCAATGAACATCGCGTAATCACACGTGACGGCGGAAAAATTTTGTTCGCCGGCATTACCGATATCGCGGGCGGGGCCTTTCTTGACGGACACCACCCCGACCTCAAAAAATCCCTAGCGGGAGCTCAGCCTAGCGATATTAATATTCTACTCAGCCACCGGCCTGATCCTTTCGAGGAGGCGGAGAATCTAGGTTTTACCTTGCAGCTCTCCGGCCACACTCACGCTGGTCAATTTATTCCATTTAACTTATTGATACCGCTGGTGCACAAGTATTACCGTGGGCTTAATAAACACGCCCGACTCTGGCTTTACGTTAATCAAGGCACGGGCTATTGGGGACCGCCTAATCGATTTGGAATTCCCGCGGAGATTACTTTACTCACGCTAGTCTAGGGCCTGTCTGCCAAGTTTCTTGGGGACTCGGGCTCCTGCCCGGTCGAGCGCCAATTTGCATAAGAGATCTATAATTTGTGTTTAGCCTTGATTAGAGTAAGGTTTAATTCGTCATCAGATCCAGTGGCTTGGCGCGCGGGTTCGCGCACTAGGATTTGATTGTCGTGTTCAATAAATGTGACCGTATAATTCTCTAGAGACTCAATCTTTGCATCAAAGTCGTTGAAAAATCGAGCGCGACTCGTATTTTTCGCGACCATTTCGAGTTCAGTATCAGCCATTGCCGCGTGGCCCGACACTAATCCCAAGGTGAGAAGAACAGAATACGTGAATTTCATTCAAACCCTCCATAATTCGTATTACTGTATACATCGGCGACACCCGCCTAAAGTCTGAGCACTTTTTCGTCTCAATCTCAATTTGGCACAATCATTGTTATGAGAACAAATTGGGTCGCTTTGAGCCAAGCACCGCTACTCGCGGGCTCGGGAATGGCCGACATCAGCGCTTGGGACGGAATCATGCGCGAAAAACTTCCAAAAAACATCAGCGCATTGACCAAAATCACGAGCCATAGTGCCGTCACGCCGAGATTAGTTTAAATCAAAACCATAATCATGCCGAAGACGCAGCCAAAAACAAACGTCGGATATTTACCTAAGCAATCACTGATTCGCCCCACCCAACGGCCCAATCAAAATCGAGCAAAGGCCCGAGATTAAATAAATAATCGGCAGTTTTTCGATCGCAATGCCCAGATTGTTGACCGTAAAGACGTTCATAGCTTGCTCTAAGTTTCGCTTTGGAAGCCCAAGTTTTCCAAGTCATTTTTACCGCGCTCCTTAGTCCTAGCCGTCAGCGATTGCGTCGCGGCGGAAAACGGTGACTCTTTTTAAACGCCGAAGGCATGAGCGATGCCTTCCGACCTCCTTGGTGAATCGCGATGGAAAAACCCAAAGGCTGGGAGCGTGGAAATTGACCCAGATCACATCGGGGCATTAGGCATCGACAATCTGACTCTCGCGCGCCACCATTTTGACTAGCCCCTGGCGCGCGCGCTCGTAGGTCTGCTCCAGCGCCAATGGCCCGGAATGCAAGGCATTGTAGCTCACCCGCGGCAGGTGTTTGAAGCGCCAAATTTTGTGCTGCGGGGCCAACCGCCGCACCGTTAGATTGCGATCGTAAGTGCCCACCCATCCTTCGCTTTCAAAAAATACGCAGAGAATTCGCTCGTCCGTCGCCTTATGATTCATGCCCGATTTGCGACTGAGTCCGCCATCCCATAACCACCGTCCGTTGATGCGGCACGGATGAAACATCATCGGTACTGCACACGAAGCCACCACTGCTTCTGGCAGCAAGCCTTCGCTCAAAAACCGCGTGTGTCCAGAAAAAATATCGAACACCGCAAGTTGCAACGGAATCTTAAGGTCGGAAAATGAATTCGCCATATGCATGCGCACATAATTTAAAAATTTGGTGCCTTTGAGATAACCGAAGCCCAGACCAGGATCCCAGAACTGATCCTTTTTGAGGGCCAAGAGGATGGTGCGAATTTCTGGTGGTTCGAGTCCCGACGCCAACCCTGCACCGATTAGCGCGCCAGCACTGGCACCGGTGATTTTACTCGGGCGCAGTCCCAGATCGTGCAATGCCATAGCGACTCCGCAGTGGGAGAAAAATCCAAAGAAGCTGCTCGAGAGAGCCAAGGTGAAGGGGCCCTCATTGATCCAAGAATTAAGAGTTTGCATGCTTAAGCTGTAATTTCCTCTAAAGCAAAGCTACGGTCAATCTCTGGCACTATAAAAACCTCAACCTTACTCGTTGGGTCCTCACCGTGGGCAACGGAGTCCACGCAGCATTAAAAATCACGCCCTCCACTCGTCCCACCATATTTATGGCGCGGAATCAGACCCCAACCGCGACTGTCATAACTATTGTCGCGATGCAAACCCCTGCTTTGGGCGGGGGATCGGCGCGCGCCGCACCGTTATCGCGGTCATGAATGTAGTGACGTCTCGCTAATCCAAAACAATAGCTGAGTTCACCCCCGCATTGAGGAAATATGGGACACGAGCACATTTACTCCCCGAAAGTTAAGCGCCCGCGCCAAATTAGGACGCTCTGACGTTGGTTCCCACTTTGCTTTAAAAGATCTCGTAAACTAACCCACTAACCGCAAAGGAATGACAATGGACAACACTCAAAGCAATAAGAATCGCGGGAGTTCCCGATCTAGCCGATCAATGACGGAAATGTCCGAAGCTTCGGGCAAACAAATGTCAGAGACAAAGGGCCAAGACAGCAGCCTCACGTCGTTCACCGAAATTTTCACCAAGCGCCTTGGTCCCGAAGGCAAAAAAAGCATTGAGGAGATGGGCGAAAAACTCTCTGGCTATGTGGATGAGGCCAAAACTTATATCGAAGAAAGTCCGAAGCAAGCGATCGCCATGGGCGCTGCGGCTGCCCTTGGTGTGTGGGCGCTCTTCTTTACCAAACCCGGGCGTCGGCTTTGTCAAATGAGCGGCACCGCTTTGGCGCCAAAAGCCCAAGAGTGGTTGTCTTCGACTTTTTCAAGTTCAGAGGAAAAATCCGTTCATTAATCCCTGACTTTGACGGGCGGCTGGAGCACAGCCGCCTACCGTATCTCGGGATAAACCAGCCAGTCGGCTTTG
>JANXMF010000068.1 GCA_025354795.1 Pseudobdellovibrionaceae bacterium | reverse complement strand
TGGGTCGATCTCGCACTAGATCTGGCAAAGGAAAAACTCAAGATCGAAAGAGAGGCGCGCGAGAAAAAATAAAATCTGATCGACGGGGCTGAAACCCGGGAAATCGGGAGTACGTCAAACCGTGGCCACTTCTACGCCCTACTTACCGGCTGACTGAGATCGGTGGCTCCGGCCCATGCCAGTAGCAGTCCGTCACCGTTCAAGACTAAACAATAAAAATTTAACTAAGCCTTAAGCACCCGGTGGATCTCCTCTACAATGCCCGCCAGAGACGCACCCGGACCAAAAACCGCAGCAATCCCCTTCTCCCTAAGAAGCTTTGCATCATCAGGGGGAATAATTCCACCCACGAAAATCGGCTTCGAAATTTTCTTGGTTTTAAGCAAATCATGCACGGCAGTGACGAGGGGAATATGCGCCCCCGACAGAATCGATAATCCGATAATGTCGACGTCCTCCTGGATCGCAGCCTCGACCACCATTTGCGGCGTTTGATGGAGCCCGGTGTACACAACCTCAAACCCGGCGTCGCGTA
Source organism: Pseudobdellovibrionaceae bacterium (assembly GCA_025354795.1). Classification (GTDB taxonomy): domain Bacteria; phylum Bdellovibrionota; class Bdellovibrionia; order Bdellovibrionales; family UBA1609; genus JALHOQ01. The sequence goes on along the minus strand of JANXMF010000068.1, from coordinate 19,385 downwards.
AAGCGCGCGCCACGACCTTCGCGCCGCGATCATGGCCGTCCAATCCAGGTTTTGCGATGAGTACGCGATAAGGATTTTGCATTCCGGTTGACTTTAACCTAACATTTGAGTCAGTCAACTACCCTCTTCAAAGGAGATTTTGGTCCATGAGTGACACCCCAAGGGCCTTGACCATACTAACCGACGATGAAAACGCTTTTAGAAGTGCCATTCGCGAATTCGCTGAAGGCGAAGTCCGCCCCCTCGTGACCAAAATGGATCAAGAGGCGCAAATCGACCCGGGATTGATCAAGAAATTTTTTGAAATGGGCTTGATGGGAATTGAAACCCCTGAATCCTACGGCGGCGCCGGCAGCAGTTTCCTGATGGCCTGCCTGGCGGTCGAGGAACTCGGACGCATCGATGGTTCGTGTAGCGTGTTTGTTGACGTGCAAAATACCTTGGTCACCAACGCCTTTTTAAAATGGGCCAACGATGCACAGAAAAAGAAATACTTACCGATACTAGCTCAGCAGAAGGTGGCTTCCTACGCCTTATCCGAAAGCAGCAGCGGCTCCGATGCCTTCGCGCTGAGGCTCAAGGCCGAAGACAAGGGTTCACACTTTGTTTTGAACGGCCATAAACTTTGGATCACCAATGCTTATGAGGCGGAAATCTTTTTGGTTTTCGCCAATACGGATTTCAGCAAAGGCTATAAAGGCATCACCGGCTTTATTGTCGAACGCGACTTCCCCGGTTTTAAGGTTGGCAAAAAAGAAGACAAGCTTGGTATTCGCGCCTCGTCCACTTGCGAACTGCTGTTTGAAAATTGCCAAGTGCCGAAGGAAAATACCATCGGCGAAATCGGCAAGGGCTATAAGATTGCGATTGAGACGCTCAACGAAGGCCGCATAGGAATCGGCGCGCAGATGCTTGGAATTTCTCAGGGCGCCTATGACGCCACCGTGGACTATATTAAATCGCGCGAGCAATTCGGCAAATCACTGGCGAAATTCCAAGCCGTGCAATTCCAACTCTCGGAAATGCGCTGCATGCTCGAGACGGCACGCCTGCATGTTTACAATGCCGCCCGCCTCAAGGACATGGGCCAAGACTTTGCTCTGGCGGCGGCAATGGCCAAGCTGGTGTCGTCACGCCATGCCGAAAAAATTTGCTCGCTCGCTGTCGATCTTTTCGGCGGCAATGGCTTCACCAAAGAATATCCGGTGGAGAAATTCTTTAGGGATTGCAAGGTGGGACAGATCTACGAAGGCACATCGAATATGCAACTGCAGACTATTGCGAAAATGGAGCTTGAGGCTTAGCTAGTTCCCAGATTTCGTGTTGGCAGTCGTTTTGATAGACTTTGTAAAAGACTTCGCCGTGTGGCCCGCGCGCTAGGTCTCCGCCTTTAAACGCCGAATAAAATTCCCGCACCGGGTTCCACTTGGGAATGTCGATTTTAGTGTAGGCGCTCGGTTCACTGCCTTCGGTGAAGCGCTGGGCATAGCCACGGTTCAGCGCAAGCACCGTCCATTTCCCTTTCTCATAATAATCCCACGTTTTTTCCCAGCCCAGTAGCATTCGCGCTTCATCGCCAGTGGTCACATAGGGAACGTAAGGATCCACCCAAACTTTTTCACCGGCCGCAGAGTAATCCGAAATCTTCTTATAAACCACGCGCGCTGGCTCGCGACAGGCGAGTCGCACGGTGAGCTGAGTTTGCACAGCCCCGGGAGTCGAACCCCACGCCGCCAACATCACCGCCAAAAAAATCACGGCGCGCACCACAGGCCGCAAACTCACGCGCAAACCCACAAGTGTCAAACCATAGGCCGACCACAGAAGGAACATCGCCACAAACGGAATCGCGTAATGATCGGCCGGCACCAACATATTTTTGAAAAGCAGCAGCAAAAACGGCAAAAGCACAAACGCACTCACCCGCAAAAAACTGGCGCGCGGGATTTGATGGCGTGCACGCGTGAGACAAACGGAAGCCAACGCCAAAGTCAAAAGCGGGCGCCACAGCTGGAGGCCAAAGACCTCGAGCCAGTGCAGCATCGAGGCTGAGTTCGGCGGCGCACTCAAACCATTGATCTCCGCCAAGGCCCGAAAAGGACGATCCAAAACGATCGTCTGCGGAAAGCCAATCAAAAAATAGGCCAAGAGCATCACCCCCAGAAAACGCCAGCCCTGGCGAAAACGCGGCAGAAAGAGCAGCACAAACCCAGGCGTGCACAAAGTGAGCGTCATCTTGACCGACACCGAAACGCCCCAAAGAATCGCCGCAAGCTTAGCCCAAATCGGTTCACTCATGCGCTCAAACATGCGCAAGGTTAAATAGAGCGCGCCAACAATCACCAAAGTAAACAAATGATCCGGATGCGCACGCAGCAGTAATTCACACCAAGTCGGACTGGAGAGCAGCGCCGAGGTCAGAGCCAGCGCCAGCAAAAAACTCATCCACCACACCGACACCATGGTGCGCGCCACCACTAGGGCCGTGCCCGCCACCGAGAGCAGCGAGACCGTTAAAATCGCGTGATGAGCCGTGCGCTGCCAAGTCTCCTCCGCACCAATCGGTATGGGATCAGCCGTGTGGCCCCAAAAATATTGGATGCTATGGTTCAAGCGAAAATAAGCGGGCCCATAGAGCACCCAGCCGTTGTCTTTCCACCACCGGGTCTTTAGCGTCTTACTGATGTTCCAGGCGGCGTCGTCGTCGTTGGTGGCGACGACCGCTTGATGATCAACCGCCAGGACCACGTAACTGTGCAAGTTGAGAATCTGAAGCGCAAACAGCAGCCCGCAGGTCCAGGTCAAAAGCAAGGTTTGGTGAGCGCGCAAAAAGTCCTTCACGGCTCTTCACGCACTTGCGCTTTGGGCAACGCAATTTTCAACCACGCGAAAATGTCGGGCTTCAAGCCTAGCACGCGCCCCACGGTCGCAAAAATCAACACCACATCGGTGAACGCAGTGGCCTTCGCCGCGTATTCTAAATTGATGCGGATTTTTTCACCCATGAGAACGTCGCGGTAAAAGCGCTCAGGATCGGCTTTGCGGCTGAGCAACTCAGACTCATCGAAAAATGCGAACGAGGCCGGATCGGTCACTCCCGGCTTTAACGCCAACACCGCCCGCTGCGCGGGAGAGTAGGCCTCTACAAATTTCGCAACCTCAGGGCGCGGTCCAACTAAACTCATTTTGTTAGCCAACACATTGAACAGCTGCGGCAACTCGTCCAATTTGTAGCGGCGCATGAAGTGACCCATTGGGGTGATGCGCGCGTCGCGGCCCACGGTCAACAGGATTTCGCCGGCCTCCGCCTGCGGCTTCATGGTACGAAACTTAAACATGGTAAAGGGTCTCGCGCCGCGGCCGATGCGCCTTTGTACAAAAAACACCGGGCCGCCGTCATAGAACTTGATCAACAGGGCAAGCGGCACAAATAGCGGAAGTAGCAAGGCCAGCCCGCAAGCGGCCAACCCCAAGTCGATCAAGCGCTTCATCATCTCGTGAATTTCGCGCAAACGTCTTTGACCGCCGCCACGACGTCGCAGGCGTCATCGGTGCTCATCGCCGAGCTGAGTGGAAGGCTCAACATGCGTTGGCCCACTTTGTATGCATTGGGAAAGGACTCAGGTGTCCAGCCATATTTTTTAGCATAGTAAGTCAGTTGGTGCACCGGCGTGTAATGCACGGAGGTGCCAATATTGCGCTCACTCAACTGGGTGATAAATTCATCGCGGCCGATAGTTAATTTTTCCAAATTCAACTGAATCACATAAAGGTGGCGCGACGATTCGACTCCCGCGCTCTGCTTCAGCGGCACAAAATATTCATTGCGCGCGAACGCCTCTTCATAAATGCCGACAATTTTCATTCGTTGCGCAAAGAGCTCATTCACTCGCGACAGTTGCACTACGCCGAGGGCCGCGGCCATATCAGTGAGATTGTATTTATAGCCGGGCTGAAGCACGTCATATTTCCACGAGCCGCCCTTGGCGAAGCGGCCCCAAGCATTGCGGGTCATTCCATGCAAGGCGAAACTGCGCGCTTCGTCAACCAAGGCCTGCGGTCCGGTCATCATGCCGCCCTCGCCGGTCGTAATGTTTTTGGTGGCATAGAAGCTAAACAACGTTAGATTATCCGAAGAGCCGACCGGCTCACCCGCGACCGTGGTTTTGCCGGGCATGCAATGAGCCGCATCTTCCACCACCGCAATTCCGCGCGTCGCGGCCACAGCGTTGATCGCCGGCATATTGCACGGTGTACCGGCATAGTGCACCGGCACGATCACTTTGGTTTTGTTTGATAGGTTTTTCTCGATTTGACTTTCGTCGATCAGTAAAGTATCTGGGTTTATATCGGCCAAGACCACGCTGCCGCCGACATGTTCCACCACATTTGCGGTCGCGCAAAACGTGAGGGGTGAAGTGATGACTTCGCAACCCGGCCCCACCTGATGCAGAATCATGCCGAGGTGTAAGCCGGCGGTACAGGAATTGAGCGCGAGTGCCGATTTGGCGCCCACCACTTGGCAAAACGTTTGTTCGAACTCTTTGGTCTTCGGACCCGACGAGAGCCAGTCCTTACGCAACACTTCGCTGACGGCGACGATCTCTTGTTCACTTAGACAGGGAGGCGAAAACGATAAGAACGTTGCACGTGCCATGCGGATGTTACCTCTTGGTGCGCTCTTCGCGGCGGTTGCGATCCTCAAGACTCTCGAGCTGCAGTTCCACTTCGATGCCCATTTTCTCGCGCAACCATCGCTCCAGCTTAATCATGTGGCGGCCAAAGTCTGGCTTATCCGGATTTTGTTTATAGGACAAAACCAAACGCGTTTCGCTTTTAATTTCAGTCACCAGCACATCGACTTGCAAGCCGAGCGCGCGGCAACCTTCGGTGAGCGCGGTCTGCGCCCGGCGCATCTTTTCACTACTCGCCAAACCCAGCCACAACACAGAAACCGGATCGCGCCAAAAATTGCGCTTGGGCGCAAGACCTTTGGCTTGCACATAGGACTGCCACAATTGGCGCGCCAACTTGGTTGGCAACGCGAAAATCGGATCGCCCGTCTCTGGTGTCAGTAAGCCCTTTACCTTCCCCGGGCGGAGTGGATCACGCAATAAAGCTTCGAGCCGAATCGCGCCGTGCTCGGCACCTTCTTGCAAGGTGCGGCCAGTGAGGATCGAACAAAAACAATCCATCATTGCCTGCTCAGGGCCGCGAAAGCCGTGGTGCTTGGCCTCCTGAACGAGACCTTCGGGATCAACGCCCACCGACAATGACCCCCCGTCAGCCCTCGCCGTGTAAACCTCATCGCCAATGGCTTCTCCTTCAAAATGCAGATTCGCCGATTGACGCTTTAGGCTATCAACATAGGTTTCTGACAGGCCCCCAAATTCATCGAGGCCGTAAACTCCCTTAGCGTTGGAGAAGGTTAAACTTTCGCCTTGCAAATCCAGGGAACCAAACTCGCTCGCATTGCGCCGGAGCCAATCCAAATTCAAAGTGCTGGTCACGGTGCTGGGCAGATGGATATTCAAATTGTCGATACCATGACTATGGGCCAAATCGAGGATCTCGAGCAGGCTGCGGTTGTGATCTTCGTCGTGGACCCAGGTCTCAAGAAAGCCAGGTCCGCCTTTGAAATTGCGCAAATTGTTGTTTAAATTGTCGTAATAACCATCGACGAGTTCTTGATAGTTCAGTTCCGTCATGACCAGTGATTCCTATATATATTTACAAAGTCAGTAAATTGTTTTAGCCTCTCTTACCAATGCTTTCAATGGTTTATTGAGTATTTTATCGGAGGTCCCGTATGTCGTCTGATTTGGCGATCGATCACACAAAACTGATTCTCGACGGCACCAAAATCGCTTGGCACACCGAGCGTATCAAAGCGTGGGAACGCGGCGAGCGCGTGGCCCCAATTACGATCGACATGTCACTTACCCGCGCCTGCAATTACGGCTGCCACTACTGCTATGCCATGATGCAAGAAAACGAGCGCCTGCCGATCACCCGTGACACCATTTTTAAGTTTATGGACGAGTGTGCGGAAATCGGCGTCAAGGCCATTAGTTTAGTTTCGGATGGTGAAAGCACGCTCTCACCGGTATTTGTCGATGCCATTCAGCGCGGCGCTGAAAACGGTATGTCGATGGCAGTGGGCACCAATGGCTATCTGCTCAACGAACGCAAACTGGATCAGATTCTCCCGCACCTCACTTATCTGCGCATCAACATCAGCGCCGGCGAACGCAAACGCTACGCCGAAATCATGGGCGTTAAAGAAGAATGGTTTGATAAAATCTGCGAAAATATTAAAACCATGGTGCGCTTGAAAAAGGCTAAAAACCTCGGGGTCACCATCGGTCTACAAATGGTGTTGATGCCGGAATACGAAGATCAGATTATTCCTTTGGCGGCGCTTGGCAAAGAATTGCGCCCTGATTATTTGGTGATCAAACACTGCAGTGACAACGAAGATGGATTTCTGGGCGTGGATTACGGCGGCTATAAAAAACTTTACGCTAAGTTGCACGAGGCCGAAACTTACGCCGACGACGAGTATCAAGTGACGGTAAAGTGGTCAAAGATCGCCGACGAAGGAACTCGCTCCTATCAGCGTTGTTATGGTCCTCCGTTCTTGCTGCAGATTTCGGGCTCAGGTTTGGTGGCTCCGTGCGGTATGTTGTTTAACGATCAGTACAAGAAATTTCACATGGGCAATATCGTCACTCAGGGTTTTAAGGAGATTTACAATAGTGACCGTTATTGGGAAGTGATCAATTATCTGGCATCGCCGGATTTCAATGCCCAAGTGATGTGTGGAACTCTTTGTTTACAGCACAAGGTGAATGAATATTTGGATGGCGTGAAAAAGGGTGCAGTTCAAGTGAGTAAGCCTGATGGCGAAAGTCCGCAGCATTTGAACTTCGTTTAGGGGCTGAATTTGGCAAATCACCACATTGCGTGAGCGCACCAAACCCTTACAGAGAGGAGGCGGATTGCGAGCGTTGGTTTAGGTCTTATAAAACTCACGAATAGAATCAACCACCAAATCGACCTGCTGAGCGCTCAAAAACTGATGCACCGGCAGCGACAAAATACGTTTCATCTGGCGCTCGGTCACCGGCAAATCTCCCAGCCGATAGCCAAGACCCGAGGCCGCTTTCTGCAAGTGAATCGGAATCGGATAGTGAATTTTAGTCTCAATCCCACGCTGAAGCAAAAACGCTTGCAGTTCATCGCGCCGGTCACATTGAACGACGAACACGTGGTAAGTATGAAATTCATCATCGCGCTCAACCGGGCATTCTACGATATCCGCTAAAGCCGCAACGTAGCGTTTAGCATTCGTGCGGCGTTTCGATATAATTTCCGGAAGCTGACGCAAACGCGGGAGCAAGATCGCCGCCTGTACCGTGTCTAATCGCGAATTGTAACCCCAGAAATCGATCTCGTCGCGATTGCGCATGCCGTGATTGCGCAACATACGCAGCTTGGTGTTCATCTCATCATCATTCGTCGTGATGACTCCTGCGTCGCCCGTGGCGTTGAGATTTTTTAGTGGATGCAGACTAAACGAACTGAATAGACCTCCCGCGCCGGCTTTGATACCGCCGACCGAAGCACCAATCGCTTGCGCGGCATCTTCCAAAACGGGAATGTGGTGGCGGGCGGCTATCGCTAGAATCTCAGGCATGCGGGCGGCGCGGCCGGTGAGGTGGACCGGCATAATACATTTGGTCTTTTTGGTGAGCGCACGCTCTAACAAAGCCGGATTCATATTTTGGTCTGCGGACACATCGACAAACACGGGCCTGGCGCCAATTAAGGCAATGCTCGAGGCCGAAGAGATCCACGAATTCGAAGTGGTAATGACCTCATCGCCAGGTCCGATACCCACGGCGCGCATGCACAGAATTAAGGAGTCCGTGCCATTCGCTACGCCAATCGCATGTTTAACGCCGCAGAATTTGGCGAATTCGCCTTCGAACTCCGCCACTTCCCTGCCTTGGATAAAATCGCCGCGCTCCATGACGGCGGTAAAAGCCGTAAGCGTTTGCTCGCGCGCCTCCTTAAATTGCTGGGGGAAATTTACATAGGGAACTTTCAAGTGAAATACTCTTGCACGCGCGCGATGCAGTAGTCCTGTTGCTCACGGCTTAAATGTTGATCCACCGGAAGCGTGATAATGTGCTTCGAGTGGCGGTCGGTCTCGGGAAAGTCGCCCGGCTTATAACCTAAGTGGCGCAAACCCTCCTGTTGATAGAGTGGAATCGGATAATGAACCTTGGCCTCAATACCGGAATCGCACAGAAATTTGAGCAGCGTATTGCGATGTTTCTCGTCCACTTCGAAAATATACAGATGGTAGACCCGCTCGCAATTCGCCCGTGCCGGCGGCAGGCGCACGAGACCATCCATTTTCCTAAAGGCTGCATCGTAGTAGGCGGCATTGGCTTGGCGCTTATTGGTGATTTCGCGCGTCTGCGGAATCAGCCAATTACCGACAATCGCCTGCAGGGTGTCCAAACGGCTGTTGTAACCCAACACTTCGATTTCATCGCGATTTTTCATGCCATGATTGCGCAGCAATCGCAGCTTGCGATCCATTTCGGCATCGTTAGTCACTATCACGCCGCCATCGGCCCATACATTGAGGTTTTTGAGCGGATGCAAACTAAAGCCGCCGGCCGCGCCAAAGGTTCCACAGGTTTGGCCTTTGTATTTACACAAAATGGATTGGCAAGCGTCCTCGACAATCGGAATGCCGTGTTTTTTCGAAACATAAAGCACCTGTTCCATCTCGACTGGCTCGCCGGTGAAATGCACGGGCACCAGCGCCTTGGTTTTTTTGGTAATCGCCTTTTCAATCAGATCGGCGTTCATCACATAGTTCGGAGTGGCGTCGACAAAGCGCGTGGTCGCGCCGACTTCGTTGATTGCCCCAACGGTGGCAATAAAAGTATTGCTCGCGGTGATCACCTCGTCACCATGGCCCACCCCCAGCGCTTTGAGCGGAAGCTTGAGCGCGTCGGTGCCGCTGCCCACACCAATCGCGTATTTGGTGCCGATCAAACGCGCAAAAGATTTTTCGAATTCATCCACTTGCGGGCCCAATGTAAAGGCTCCAGTTTTGAGCAACTCGCGAATCCCTTCAAAAATGGGCTCTGGGTTGGCGAACTGCTGTTGCAGATAACTGTAGCGGACTTTCATTTACACCTTCTCCAGGTTGAGTTCTTTCATGCGGCGAATATTGTAGTACATGGGATTGGTCAAAGCGGCGCTAATGGCGCCTTTGCCATAAGCATCGGCCAGCGATTGAATGGCGTCTTCGATACCGTATTCTGGCTTAAAACCGACCTCGCGCGCGACTTTGTCGGAATTTACCCGGTAGGAACGGTGATCGTGAATGGGCTCCACCACTAACTCCACCATTGGATCATTGACCACGGTTTTGGCCATCTCGGCGATGTCGCGCACCGAGCGGTTTTCAAAACCCACGTTAAAAATCTTGCGATGGATTTTTTCTTTGGGCGCTTCGAGAAAAGTGGCATAGGCGCGAATCATATCTTTAATATTCAGATTGGGGCGAAGTTGATCGCCGCCATGAACGGTGATTTTCTTTTTGGCGAGCGCACTGATGGTTAAAATGTTAACGGTCAGATCCAGACGCAAGCGCGGGGCATAGCCACAAACGGTGGCCGGACGAATCACCGACCACTCCACATTGCCCATGTCGGCCTTTTGCAAGTCCACTTCACACATAAGTTTGAACTTGGAATAGTCCGTCAGCGGTTCGCACGAAGCCTCTTCCGTGACCTGGGGAATATCCTTCACACCGTATACACTTGAACTCGAGGCATACACAAAACGCTTTACGCCACAGTCCTTAACGGCGCCCATGATGCCGGCAAAAGAATCGTAGTTAATGGATTTACCTAAAGTGGGCTGCAAATCAAAGCTCGGATCGTTCGAAACACAGGCCAAATGCAAAACCGCATCCTGCCCCGCGAATGCACGGTTGAGATCGGCGCGATTGCGAATATCGCCCTTGACCATTTTGAGCTTCGAGCGGTCTTGGAGCTGGGGGTAAACATTTTCGCCGTACCAAAAGGTATCGAGCACGGTGACCTCGTAACCGCGGTCGATTAAATAAGGCACCAGCTGACTTCCGACATAGCCGCCGCCGCCGGTGATCGCCACTTTGGGAAATTGGATGTGTGTTGCCACGATAAACTCCTCTAATTTAGGTACTTAAACCAATCCTTGGTGGCTTCGGCGATGGTGCCGGGTTCCCACAAAGGCGCATCTTTCCAACGATTCATTTCGGCGCGCATGATCGCGACGCCATCGGGAAAACTTATTTTCGCTTTCCATCCGAGCAGGCGCTGAATTTTGCGAACATCGGCAAAAGTCACATCTGGCTCGCCCGGACGCTTAGGAATGTGCACGGTCTTATGCTCGCCTAACAAATTGACCAAGGTATTCACGCTGTAGGTTCCGCCACTGCCCACATTTAGGATCTCTCCGCTCAAGTCCGACGTTGCCGCAGTCACTAAAGCATCCACGGCATCGGTGACAAAAGTAAAATCGCGAGTTTGTTCGCCATCGCCCACAATCGTGAGCGGTTTGCCATGGGCCATCTGCGACAAGAACACACCAAAGACCGCCCCATAAGTTCCCGACGTGCGTGCGCGTGGGCCATACACATTGAAGAAGCGCACGGACACCGCGGGCACTTTGTAAACTTGAGTCCAATGCTTGACGTAGCATTCACCCAAATATTTGGTGAGAGCGTAAGGATACATGGGCCGTATCTCCGCGGTTTCAGGAGTCGGCACCTCATCTGGAATTCCATAACACGAAGACGACGCGGTATAAACCAAACGCTTCACACCCGCCGCTCGCGCCGATTCTAAAACGGCGATCGTACCTTCCACATTCGAACGGTGATATTCAAAAGGTTCGACAATCGACGGCACCACATCGGCCCGGGCGGCCAAATGGAAAACCCAATCGACACCATTAAAAAAGCTTTCAATGGTTTCGCGCCGGCCAATATCGACATGGTGAAATTTAAAACTGGCTTTGGTCTCGAGGTGGGCAATGTTCGAAAGGCGTCCCACCGAGAGGTTATCCAGGGCCGTTACCTGGTGCCCATCATTGAGTAATCGTTCCACCAAATGCGAACCGATAAATCCGGCCCCCCCAGTGACAAGCGCATGCGCCATTTGTAAATAACCTCTTTTGCAGATTTTCGTCGCAGACTATGGATACTGGATTGACAATCATTAGTAAAACCTATTTTCTGATTCCTTATGTTAAAAGATCCGCGCTTTTTGAATAAAACCTTTGCTCAAGAATCCGTTCATCAGTATCTTTCAGATTATGCGGCAACTCTCCAAGAATGCTTGAAATCTCTGGCTCCCAAAGCACTTGACGCCGCCTTCCAATTATTGCTGAAAACGCGAACCGGTGGCGGGCGGGTGTTTGTGGCGGGAAACGGCGGGTCCGCGGCGATTTCTGAGCACCTCAGTTGCGACTGGCAAAAGGGTGTTCATATCACGGGCCAGAGCTGCTTAAAGGTTCACTGTTTGACTTCGAATACCGCACTCCTTACAGCGATTGCAAACGATTACGGTTACGATCAAGTTTTCTCGTTTCAACTCGAGTTGGCCGAGCTGAAGGCCGAGGATCTGGTGGTTCTAATTTCGTCGTCCGGCAATAGTGAGAACATTGTCAAAGCCGCGACTCTCGCGCAGAAGCGGCAGTGTCAGATCATTGGTCTCAGTGGTTTTAGCGGTGGCAAACTTGCAAGCTTAGCAACTGTTTCGCTGCACGTCCCTTTTGAAAATTACGGCGTCGTTGAAGACGCCCATCAGGTCATTATGCATGTCCTCGCGCAGTACCTGGATTTAATCGTTCGCCAAAGGATTTAAAGTGAGCAATTACGAAATCTCAGTGGTCATGCCGGCGCTCAACGAAGAAGCCAATGTGGATCGTGCCGTGCGCGAAACTTTCGCGGCATTTGATTCTCTTGGAATTCGCGGCGAGATCGTGCTGATCAACGACGGCAGCCGCGACCGCACCGGTGAAATCGGCGGATCACTCAAAATGGCGTTTCCGAATTTGCACATCATCACCCACCGGGTTCCGCACGGAATTGGCGGCTCGTTCTGGGAAGGCGCCTTTGCTGCGGCCGGCGAGGTTGTCACCATGCTTCCCGGCGACGGTGAAAATGATCCGGTCGAGATTTTGCGCTATCTACCGTTGATGAAGCAGGTCGATATCGTGGTGCCGTTCGTTTACAATGTGGAAGTCCGCGGCCGCAGCCGGCGCTGGGTGTCGCGCACATACAAAGCCATTATCAATTTGTCGTTCGGACTGCTGCTGAATTACATGAACGGGACCGTGATGTACCGTAAGACCGTGCTGCAGAGTCTGACGCTGAACTCGCGCGGCTTTTTTTATCAAACTGAACTTTTGATCAAGGCCATTCGCATGGGCTTTTTGTACGCCGAAGTGCCCTATGCGTTGGGCACGCGGGTGACCGGAAAATCGAAAGCGCTTACGCTTAAGTCGTTTTATAAGTTGAGCAAGGATTATCTGTTAACTGTTTACAGCGTTTACTTTGTCAATCGCCGTGGCGCCGTTGACTTTCCCAGCGGAAGTGTCACCGGTCAACGGCGCGTCCACACCCAAACCTAAAGGGATGCCGTGAAAGACCTTTATTACAAAATGTTGCGCATTCGTCGCACCGAAGAAGAAATCGCCAAGCGCTATGGTGAACAACAGATGCGCTGCCCAGTGCACTTGAGCATTGGCCAGGAGGCCGCGGCCGTGGGTGTGGCGACCCATCTGAGCGAAAAAGATTTTATGGTTAGCACCCACCGCGCCCATGCGCACTACCTCGCCAAGGGTGGACGACTCACAGGTTTGATCTCTGAACTCTATGGCAAAGCCGACGGCTGCGCTAAAGGCCAGGGCGGTTCCATGCACTTGGTCGATTGGAAAGCAGGGTTTGCAGGCTCCACGTCGATCGTTGGCGGCACGATCCCAGTCGGTGTAGGTTTGGCGTTTGCGAGCCAACTCAAGCGCCAGCCCCAGATCACTGCGATTTGCATCGGCGACGCCGCTCTTGAAGAGGGCGTCTTCCATGAGTCCGCCAACTTCGCGTCGCTACATAAATTGCCAGTACTATTTGTCAGCGAAAATAATTTGTACTCCTGCTACACGCATTTGAAAGATCGCCAACCCGCGCGGCCTCTGACCGACATCGCTCACGGTCACGGCATGCGCCACCTCACCCTTGACGGCAACGACTGTTTTGCCATCGCTGCTGAACTCAAACCTTTGCTGACGAGTCTGCGCCAAGGTGAAGGCCCGATATTTTTAGAATTACAAACCTATCGCCATCTCGAACATTGTGGGCCTAACAACGACGATCATTTGGGTTATCGGCCGACCGCCGAATTGCAAACTTGGCGCGCGCAAGATCCGCTCTTGATCACGCGCAAGCAGATGGAAAACAAAGGCCTGTGGTCGGCGGCGTTTGAAAAGGAAATGGAAGACAAGGTGTTTAGCGAAGTGCAAGAGGCCTTTCACCACGCGCTGAATTCGCCGTTTCCGGAACCCTCTGAACTCGGAGCTTACATTTATGCGAATCATTAGTTTCGTCGAGGCGCTGCGCGAGGGCACCGATCAATTGTTGGCCGCCGATGATTCGGTATTCCTCATTGGCGAAGGCGTTCCTGATCCGAAAAGTATTTTCGGCACCACTGCCGATTTGAAATCGCGCCATCCCACGCGCGTTTTTGATATGCCGATTTCCGAAAATGGTTTAACGGGAGTAGCCATCGGCGCGGCGCTGGGAGGAATGCGTCCCGTGATCGTGCATCAACGCATGGATTTTACGCTCTATGCGCTCGACCAGGTGATCAATAACGCGGCCAAATGGTTTAGCATGTTCGGCGGGCAAAAGTCGGTGCCGATGGTGGTGCGTATGATTATCGGCCGTGGCTGGGGTCAGGGCAATCAACACTCGCAAAATTTGGAAGCCTTATATGCCCATGTCCCTGGCCTTAAAGTAGTCGTCCCCGCCAGTGCCCATGCCGCCAAAGGTTTACTCGTGAGCGCGGTTCGCGATCCCAATCCCGTGATTTTTATTGAACATCGCTGGCTGCACGGCACCACCTCGGATGTCGCGCCTGAACTTTACACTGTACCGATTGGCAAAGCGCGCGTGGCCCACGCCGGCCGGGATTTAACAATTGTGACCTGGTCGTATCCCACTCTGGAAGTTATGAAGGCCGTGGAATTTTTGGAGACCCAAGGTGTCGGCGCCGAAGTGCTCGACATGCAGACTATTCGCCCGATGGACATGCCCGCGATCAAAGAATCGGTGCGGAAAACTGGACGCCTCCTAGTGGTGAACGACGCCTGGAAATTTGGCGGTCTCGCGGGCGAAGTGCTCGCTTCGGTGAGCGAAGACGAAACCCTGACACTGAAAGCACGCCCGCAGCGCTTGACCTATCCCGATTTTCCGTCACCATCGACTCATGGCTTAACTAAAAATTATTACAACGGTCCGCGCGAAATCGTTGAAGCCGTAGGGCGCGTGCTCGGGAAGAAACTCGACTTAGGCGCGGTTACGGACTACCAAGCGACGCGGACTCACGATGTGCCGGACCAAAACTTCAAAGGCCCGTTTTAACCATGGCGTTTACGGTGATTGAACATGCGGGCTTGGCTTTTGCCACGGTGTTCGCGCTGCAAGTGCTGTTGGCCCGCGCCTATCGACCGGTGAGCGAAGATAAGTTTATTATTCTGCTCTATGTGATCGCGCCCTTCTTTATTTTTCTGGGGCTTTGGTGGTGGGGCGGAATTCCCGATGTCGTTTTGTCTTACTTGCTATTTTTCGTGCTCGCCTCGAGCTGGGTCGGGAGCTATCCCGCCGTGTACGGCGTTTGCCCGTCGCTTTTTATAAGCTACTTGGTGCATGCGAGCCCCAACGGAATTTCTTTGCCAGAAATGCGCGAGGTTTTTGATCTTAAGCAAAATTCGCTAAACCGCATCGAAGACGCCATTCATGATCGCTGGATCGAAAGACATGGTGCTGATGTGCGCCTCACCGCTTCGGGCCGCTTTTTTGCTGCCGCGTTTCGCGTCTTTCGTCGCGTGCTTGGACTTGGAATGGAGACACAGTGATCACGCCCTTCGTGCTGGCTTTTTTCTTGGGCCCGCTGGTGGTGATGGCGTTGCAAGCCATTTTAAATCGTCTATGGCCTAGGAAAGGGCCGCAAGCGTTGACGATGCTGTCCATGGTGCTCGGATATTTCGCGTTCTTCGCGTGGATTGCCTTCCTTCCCTTTGAGACGGAAAAAAATCTCGCATTTTTCACCTATCTGTTTTTGCTTTACTCATTTTCAGCCTACACCTATTTCCACGCGTTCAATATGAGCGAGACCTCACGCCGGGTGCGCTTGATTCAGGCGGTGGCGCGCAAGGGTAGGATGCAACCTGCGGACCTCGAGACTATTTTTGCCGACGGTCCCTTGTTCACAACCCGGCTCGAGCGCCTTGAAGCGCTGGGACAGATTCGCTGTGAGAATGGCCGTTACTACGGTAAGGGGAAGCTGTTTTACCGCGTGGCCCTGATGTTTTACGGGCTAGGCTGCCTCCTCGACCGGCCCTGGCTCCCCATGCGCCGCTTTCGCCAACGCCTTGCACGATGACTCGCGGTTTGCCGCTTTCTCAATTATATTTAGCAGATGGAGTTTTGGGCACATCCGACCGCGATTGTTGATGCTGGCGCACAAATTGGCGTCGACACTAAGATTTGGCATTTTTCCCATATCTGCGGGAAAGACGTCACCATTGGCGAGGGTTGCTCGTTCGGGCAAAACGTATACGTTGGAACGCGCGTGCGCGTGGGTCGCGGCGTGCGGGTGCAAAACAATGTTAGCATTTACGACATGGTCGAATTGCAAGACTATGTCTTTTGCGGTCCATCGATGGTGTTTACCAATGTCCTTAATCCGCGCGCCCATGTCTCGCGCAAAAATGAATACCTGAAAACCGTGGTGGAACAGGGCGCGAGCCTTGGTGCCAACTGCACCGTGGTTTGCGGAGTCACCATCGGGCGCTTTGCCTTTGTTGCGGCGGGCGCGGTGGTCACTAAAGATGTGCCCGCCTTTGCGCTGATGCTCGGAGTGCCCGCCCGGCGCGCGGGATGGATGTGCCACTGCGGAATTAAACTAGGCGGGCCGACGTGCGCTAGCTGTGGATCGCAGTATGAGCTGAGCGGCTCGGAATGCCGAGCGCTGCAACTCAAGAATTGTTTCATCGCCAAATGAAGAATCATTACGATTTCGTTATCGTCGGGGCGGGCATCGTCGGTCTGACTCTCGCGCGTGAACTTGCCATGCGCCAAGCCGGCCGGATTCTAGTACTCGAAAAAGAGTCTGCCGTGGGTCAACACGCGAGCGGGCGCAATTCCGGTGTGGTGCACGCGGGCATTTACTACGCGGCCGATTCACTGCGCGCAAAGTTTTGTGTGCAAGGCCACCGGCAACTGTTGAATTACGTCGACGAGCACCGTTTGCCGGTTTTAAAGTGCGGCAAAGTCATTGTCGCGACTAAACCGGAAAATGCCGCGACTCTCGACACGCTTTTGCTTCGTGCTAAACAAAATCAAGTGAAGGCGCAAAAAATCACGCTGGCGGAACTGGCGGAGTTAGAACCGCAAGCGCGAAGTTTCGAATTTGCCGTGTGGTCACCGGACACCGCCGTGGTCGATTCCAAAGCCATTCTTAAAAAATTGGTGGAGGAATTACAAACCCTTAGTGTTACGGTACTCTATAATCAGGAAGTGCAGCGCATCGATCCCGCCGCCCGCGTGGTCAACGGGCGCACAGAGTCATGGAATTACGGATTTTTATTCAACACCGCCGGCGCCTATGCGGATCGTGTGGCCCATCAATTCGGCGTGGGCCTAAATTACCGCATTCTGCCGTTCAAGGGGCTCTACTGGAAGTCCTCCGCCGAGTATGCCGGCAAAGTTCAACGTCTGATCTATCCGGCGCCCGATATCAACATGCCTTTTTTAGGAATCCACATCACGCGCACCGTGGACGGAAAGGTGCTTTTCGGGCCGACCGCAATCCCCGCTTTTGGTCGCGAGAACTATTCATTGCTTGGAGGATTGGATACCTTCGAAACTCCGCGCATCACCTGGCAATTGCTGCGCATGCTGATTCGCAATCCCGGAAATTTTCGCCGCTATGTCCGCGAAGAGCTTAGCCGCTATTGGCCGCGCAGCTTTTTTAACGAAGCTCACAGCCTTGTGCATCACCTAAAACGCGAAGACATCGGTGAGTTTTACAAAGTCGGAATCCGCGCGCAATTGATGGATCTCGAAAAAGGCCAGCTGCAATTAGATTTTGTGTTGGAAAAAGGTCCGCACTCCCTGCATGTTTTAAATGCCATTTCTCCCGCCTTCACCAGCGCTTTTGCTTTTGCCCCTTACTTAGCCGACCTTGCCCTCGGTAACCCCAAAGAATCAGGAGACAGCGATTATGTTCAACGCCCTCGAGTTCGTTAAAAAAGAAATCGAATCCTCGGTCAATACTAAAATCAAACTGATGGAAGACACTAAGACCCTCGCTATGATCGCCAAAATCACGGATCATATTATCGAAGCCTACCGCCGCGGTAACAAGACTCTGCTCGGCGGCAACGGGGGTAGCGCCGCAGACGCCCAACACCTCGCCGGCGAATTTGTCAGCCGCTTTTACTTTGATCGCCCGGGGCTGCCATCAATTTCGCTGTCTTCCGATCCTTCGATTGTCACGGCGATTGGCAATGACTACGGTTACGAAAACCTGTTTGCGCGGCAAGTGGAGGCGCATGGGAAGAAGGGCGACGTGTTTATTGGCCTTTCGACTTCGGGCAAATCGCCAAATGTAGTAAAGGCGATCGAGATGGCAAAAAAAATGGGCCTATCGACGGTCGCGCTCACCAGCAGCAAAGGCGACGACATGGCGAAGGCTTGTGATTTCGCCATTCAAGTTCCGTCGACCATCACGCCGAAAATACAAGAGTGCCATATTACCATCGGTCATGCGATCTGTGCGGGCGTAGAGCAGGCGCTGTTTGGAAAATAATTCATAAAGCCAATGTGGCTGGGTGCCGGACAGGACTAAAGCGCCTCGCGCCAGCGATAGAGGCCATTGCGATTAAGCCCCTCGTTCAAATAATGAACCACGGATTTTAAATTCAACAAAGCCTCGGCCCCCTCCGGCCCGCCGTCGCCGCTCAGAACTTCGGCGTTGTGATTGAAGCGCAGAGCCTCACCTGACGCTTGCATCTGCAAATAAGTTTTTTCATCTAAGTACCAATAGACGTGGCCGTTGTAATTGTAAGCCCGGCCGGGTTTGGCCGAGTCAAAAATACTGGCGCCGACCAACAGCCGATCCGGTACGGTCACGCCGAGGAGATCCAGCACGCTCGGCACCACATCGATCTGCTGCGTGATACGCTCACGCGAAACTTCGGGAGCTTTCTCACCTAAACCTGGGATGTAGAAAATCAGCGGAACGCGGTAATACCCGAGGACACTGATATACTCGTCGTGTGAGGACTTCTGGGTGTGGTCCGCGGTCAGCACAAAGATGGTGTTATTAAACCAGGGCTTGGTCGCGGCCACTTTGAAGAATCGCTGAAGCGCGAAGTCGGTGTAGCCGATGCTCTCATGAATTTCCAGATCGCCTTTGGGAAATTTGCCGACGTACTTCTCGGGTATGAAATAAGGATGGTGCGAGCTCAAGGTAAACAAACTAAGTAGTACCGGCTGGGGTGCTTCGTCGATGGTTTTGATCGCGTACTGGAGCATTGGCTCGTCGAGCACGCCCCAATAGTGATCGAGATCTGCGGGGTTATCCTTGGGATATTCATCAAGGCCTATAAAATTCTCAAAGCCTGCCAACCGCGAAAAACTGTCGAAGTGCATGGAGCCATTGTGCGCGCCATGCAAAAAATAGGTGCTGTAGCCGCGCGGGGCGAGAAGCTTGGGTAAACAGTCCAAGCGATTGCTGCTAAAATCCGAGGTAATAATCGGTTCCTCCATGATCGCGGGCAGACCGCAGATAATCGCCGGCAGCCCTTCGATCGAACGGCGGGCGTTGGCAAAATTTTGCCTAAAGTAATAGGACTTCTTAGCCAGCGAATCAAAAAAGGGGGTATATCCCGGATAGGAATTTCCGACGCCAGTGTACTCCGTACCAAAGCTCTCGAGAATCAGCACCACTACGTTCCAATTTTTAGCGATCCCCAGCGGCGGCCGCGAGAGATCGGTCATCGCTCTTAGACGTTTGATCGCCTCG
>JANXMF010000044.1 GCA_025354795.1 Pseudobdellovibrionaceae bacterium | reverse complement strand
TCGTGTCACACTCATTTATCAGTAGTTTTCCCATTTTCTTTGACCGATCCACATGAGGATCCTGCCATCACTGCATTCAGAGCGGCTGCTCGTGCACACGAAGCACTTCATTCTGGAATCACGACACTTCGCTCTGTTCATGAGCAAAATCAAGTTGATTTGGCTCTCCGTAGAGCGGCTAATGCCGGTTGGTTTCAAGGACCAAGAATTTTTGGGGCGGGTCGCGCACTTTCAACCCCCGAGGGCCACGGTCAAGGCTCTGCGTGCAGTTATGCAAAAGATTTTGATGGTTTTTACCAGGCGGCAATTGGTGAGCTCGATGCAGGAGCTGATCACGTGAAGATCTTTATTACAGGTGGTTTAGCTCGAGCGGGAGAGCGACCTGAGGATCCAGAGATGACGGATGATGAGATTCGAGGCGTGGTGCAGGCTGCAGAGGAGCGCAACACGTATGTGGTAGCTCATGCAGGGGAGTCGATGGCAATTCAACAAGCCCTGCGTCTTGGAGTTCGATCGTTTGAGCATGGCTATGTCATGGATCAAGCGACTGTGGATGCAATGGCGGCAAAGGATGTCTTCTATTCTCCGACTCTCTGTGTCACCCGATCTGAAAGTTGGATGCGAGCAAAGGGCTTTGAAGAAGCTTCTATTCAAAATTGTTTGGCAGTGAGTGACAGACATTTAGCAAGTGCAAAATTGGCAATAAAGGCCGGAATCAAGATGACAAATGGCACGGATTACCCACCAGGAGATCATGTTGATGGCGTTCCTGCTGCCTTGCATGAATTGTTCCTGATGCATGAGGCGGGCTTAAGCACCTTAAAAAGTCTTCAGTCGATCACGAGCGTTGCCGCTGATCTCATCAACCAGAGTGAAAATCTAGGTCAAATAAAGGAAGGATTCTTTGGAGATTTTGTGGCAATGCGAGGTAATCCACTATCCGATCCGCGAAATCTCACTGAGATTGATTTTGTGATGCAAAGCGGTCGTGTCGTTGAGAACAAGTTGTGAGGGGCTAAATGACAACGAGAAAAGTTGAAATGTGGTTTGACACGCTCTGCCCGTGGGCATGGATGACTTCCCGATGGTTGGTCGAAGTCGCGAAAGTTCGTGATATCTCCGTTCAATGGAATGTAATGAGTTTGTTTTATCTCAATGAATCAAGGACTCACATCAGCGCTGAGTATTTAACAAACGCGAAAAAAGCTCTTGCCCCCTTGAGAATTATCGTGACAGCAGAGAATCTTTACGGAAATCGAGTTGCTGGTGATTTGTATACGGCGTTTGGTGAAGAAATACATCTCAACAAAATGAAATTCTCTCCTCAGTTAAATTCCAAGGTTCTAAGTAGATTTTCATTCTCCAATGAGTTGCTTGAGTGCGCCGACGATACTTCGTTAGATGAGTTAATTCTCGCGAGTCATAAGAACGCAATGAGTCTGGTCGGTGAAGATGTTGGAACTCCTATCGTGAGTATCGAGGGTATTAGCTTTTTTGGTCCCGTCATTTCGCCGGCGCCCAAGGGTGAAGAGGCCGGGAAACTTTTTGATGGCGCATATGCCGTGGCTAGTTACCCTGGATTCTTTGAAATGAAACGAACAAGAACTGTCGGACCAATTTTCGAGTAACCTCGAAACCCATCTACTAGTCGCGAAAGAGAGCATTTGAGTATGGAATTCAAGACGATAATAGAGCCCTTCAAGATTCATTCAGTAGCTCCAATTGCTATGACCACTGAAGTTCAGAGAGAGCAGTACATCAAGTCGGTAGGGTTCAATCTTTTTTCATTGCATTCTGATGACGTACTTATCGACTTGTTGACCGACTCTGGGACGGGCGCTATGAGTCGAAACCAATGGGCCGCGATTCAGCATGGTGACGAATCCTACGCTGGGTCTCCATCGTGGCTCATTTTCGAGGCGGCAGTTAAGAATCTTTTTCCTTATGAACATGTAATTCCCACGCATCAAGGACGTGCTGCAGAAAAGATTTTGTTCACCGCAATCGGTGGATCAGGCAAAGTCATTCCAAGCAACACTCACTTTGATACGACACGAGCAAACATCGAGTATTCGAAGGCAGAAGCGGTTGACCTCGTAATTCCCGAAGGTCGCGATCCTTCGAGTCTTCATCCCTTTAAAGGAAATATGGATGTGGTCGAACTTGAAAAGTTCATTAATGAAACTGGGGTTGCACATATCCCAGCAGTCATGATGACGATTACAAATAACTCCGGGGGCGGCCAACCAGTTTCGCTTGCGAATTTGAAAGCAGTGAGTGCTATCTGCAAGAAGTACGGAATACCTTTCTTCTTAGATGCATGCAGATTCGCAGAGAATGCCTGGTTCATTCGGGAGCGGGAAGAAGGACAGTCGGAGAGAGATGTCATTGAGATTGTTCGCGAGATTGCTTCATTAGCAGATGGAATGACAATGAGTGCCAAAAAGGACCCGTTGGGAAATATTGGCGGATGGCTAGCCATGAATGACGAAGCCTTGGCATCGGTATGTAGAAATCTATTGATTCTGACCGAGGGCTTTCCTACATACGGAGGTCTTGCCGGACGCGATCTAGAGGCACTTGCCGTCGGATTAACCGAAGTAGTTTCACATGATTACCTTCGTTATCGAATTCGATCAACGGCATATCTTGGAAATGCGCTTGCAGAGATGGGAATTCCTGTCGTCCAACCCATTGGTGGGCATGCTGTCTATATCGATGCCAAAGCCTTTTTGCCTCATATTCCGCCATTGCAGTATCCGGGTCAGTCCCTCGCGATTGAGTTGTATAAAGTAGGTGGAGTACGCGGGTGTGAAATAGGCACCGTGATGTTTGGACGCAAACCTGACGGCAGCGAAGTCCCCGCAGCGATGGAATTAGTCCGCCTAGCTATTCCGCGTCGCACTTACACTCAAAGTCATATTGATTACGTCATTGAAGTGTGCGCTGAAGTGGCTAATCGAGCGTCGCAGTTTCGAGGATATAAAATTGTGAAGGAACCTGCCGCCTTACGACATTTTACTTCTCAGTTCGCACCACTTTAAGGAGTTCTTGACCCTGATCGTCCGAGTGAAGAAATTACTTCAAACCAACTTTTCTTTGGCATGCCAGCAAAACCTTTTCTTGCAACTCTTTTAAAGTTTTGTCTTCGGGGAAAAGATTAGACCTGAAATGCTCATGCGAATTTTCAACCTCGAGTGAATCGAACGCAAACTCCAAGCGATCCACCAAAGCACGCTGAAGAGTGTGAATATCGGCTTTTGAATCGGGGTTAAGAATCGCAAGTTCCTCAAGGGAATACCACGCCGAGTCCACGAATTGCTCAATAACTTCTGGGCGTCTTCTCGGCTGCTTAACTTCAATGTGCTTGGCGGCCATGGCTTCAATTCGACCCAATGCGCGCTGATAATTCACTCTTGCTTCGGTGAGCGTTCTCAGCCGATCTGCATCCCATCTTTTCGATTCGACACGAGTCGATAGCCAAAAATTGAAAAGAAAAGTCCCAACAATCGAAATGGTCGCCCCAATGATGATACTCATTTGAGAATATTAGGACTTTTCCTTCTCCTCGGCTCTATACGATTACTTTTGCTAACTGCAATAGAAGCGGAATGCCCACGATCAAGTTAAATGGGAAAGTAACTCCGATACTGGACATGAGAGCCAATGAAGCATTTGCTTCTGGAAGGCCAACGTTCACTGCTGCAGGAGCCGCTATATAAGAGCCGCTGGCACACAAAACCCCAAGAATCGTGGCCCCACCAAGAGAAAGTCCGACCCAACTGCCAACTATGACCCCAAGGGATCCTGAGATGAGGGGAAAGATTAATCCGAAGACTGCTACCGAAAGTCCCACCTTTCGAATTTCACTCCAGTTACTTCCGGCCAAGTAACCTAAATGGAGAAGAAAGAGTGCGAGAAACCCGCTCTGTAAATCTATGAAGAATGGCGCGACTTTAAGAAATCCAGTCGCACTCGTCGCGGCGCCTATGGCCAGACCTCCCACCAAAAGTAACACTGTCTTTCCGGTGAGTACTTCACGTAGGGTTCGTGCCCAAAGCACCTTCTGATCTCTGTGTCGTGAGCCCAAATACACACCTACCACGACTCCGGGAATTTCCAAAAGGGTCAGAAGTGCGGTTGCGAAGCCTTCCACATGGATCTGACTATTTTCGAGATACAGGAGTGCCGCAGAAAAAGTAACCAACGAAGTGGAACCGTAATGAGCAGCAATTGCGCCTCTGTCTATGTTATTCAGACTCCTAATCAATTTGAGAATGTAGAAGGCCATCACGGGTATTACCAAGCCGAGAGCGATCGCGGCCAGACCAGGCTTGAGAAAGCTATTCAAGGTTACGGACTTCAGCGCATGTCCGCCTTTGAGACCAATTCCAAAGAGGAGGTATATGGAAATCATTTGATATATCGAATCAGGAATGCGGACATCGCTCTTGATGCGAGCGCCGATAAACCCGAGTATGAAGACTAAGACCGCTACTGAGGTGAGATTTGCGCTCGCGAGTGACCAACTATTTGACATTTTGCCTCCTAAGTAATGTAGGAAGTAAAATACAGGTATTTATATTCAGGTGTCAAATTGCTGTTATGATTTAAGCGTGGCTGATTTAGATGACGCTAGAGGGTGGACCTTTCTCTCCAACCATGGCCATGTTCTGGTTCATTTGAGTCGACAGCCGGACTCTCGGATTCGCGACATTGCCGACACTATTGGGATAACGCAAAGAAGTGCACAAGCGATCTTGTCTGATTTGGAAGAGGCGGGATACGTGACAATTTCGAAAGTAGGAAGACGCAACAGCTACAAAGTAAACAGTGGTTTAAAGTTTCGACATCCTTCAGAGGCCGGCAGACCCATCAGCGCCTTGTTGCGGATTTTCTCGTAAGAATTGGTACCTTCCAAAATCTCATTTGCAAAAGTCGATGAAACGCTTCGTGACAACTCACTCTAAATAAGGTTTTTGGCCTTAGTGAGCGACTCCTTACGAGCTGCCTCCATGAGTTCGGCAATTCGTCCGCTAACTGCAGATTCGTAGGTACCGATGATTCTCGCTGCGAGAAATGCCGCATTCTTCGCGTTTCCAACTCCGACGGTCGCCACTGGGATACCTGCGGGCATTTGCACAATAGAAAGCAGAGAGTCGATTCCATCTAAATACTTGAGTGGAATTGGTACTCCGATGACGGGTAACGTGGTGGCAGAGGCAATCATCCCAGGCAGATGTGCGGCTCCTCCGGCTCCGGCGATGATCACTTTGTAATGTGCGCCGACTGCTCCACGAGCAAATGCCAACATTTCATCAGGAGTTCTATGCGCACTGACGACATCGACTTCGTATCCAATTCCACAGGTATCAAGAATTGAAGCGGCTTCTTTCATGATGGGCCAGTCTGAATCAGATCCCATCACTATGGCAACAGATTTATTCATTGATCACTCCACTCAGGTAGTCAACGGCATATTCAACTTCTCTCTCTAAGCCTGCAAGTTCACAGTCATTGCCAATAAGAAGTACATGGCCAATTTTGCGCCCCTCTCTCATTTCCTTTCGGTAATGGTGAAACTTTAAGTTCGGATTTCGAGCCATGAGGAGACCATAGTGGCCAAACATGTCGGTCTGATTTCCACCCAGAATATTTCCCATCACAGCCCAATCCGCAGTAGAGGTCGTATCGCCGAGTGGAAGATCCAAAACCGCTCGTAAATGCTGTTCAAATTGTGAGGTTACTGCGCCCTCGATTGTCCAATGTCCAGAGTTATGAGGACGCAGCGCTAGTTCGTTGACCATAATCAAATTTCCAATTTGAAAGAGTTCAACGGCCATGACTCCAATCAATGCAATGCCTTCAGCGATCGTGATGGAGAGATTGCGAATCTGAAGTTCCAGTTCTCTTGGAAGTTCTGGGACTGGTGTAACGGTTCGAATGCAAATTCCATCGCGTTGTACAGTCAGCGTGGGCGACCAGGTCTTTATTTCACCACTAGGGGATCGGGCAACCATGATGGAGATCTCATGGCTAAAGTCAACTTTCTCTTCCAGTAGTAAGGGTTTTGGAAGAGCATCGAGTTGTCCCTGATTCTCTATAACCCAGACGCCTTTGCCGTCGTATCCACCCTGAGGTGCTTTGGCGATAAAGGGAAAGGAAAGATTAGGTACACCACTGTCGTATCGTTGGTAGCGTGGATTGGGCAGTCCTAATTGCTTCATCTTTTCGCGCATTGCGATTTTATCTTGCGAATAAATGAAAGTTTCTGCGCTGGGGAAGATTTTCACGCCATGTTTCTCTAGGAAGCGAATGACATTTTGTGGCACGAGTTCATGTTCAAAAGTGACCACATCACATGAACGTGCAAAGTCGAGAAGCGCCAATTCGTCTGTGTAATCGCCGACAATCGAATCTGTGACTTGTGCAGCGCTATCGTCATCCGAGGAGGCGAAGACTTGTACATTGATGCCCAGATTGGTTGCCGGCCCCAGCATCATTCGCGCTAATTGCCCGGCCCCGACGACGCCAACCGTGGGAAAATTCACTTGCTAACCCTATGGGTTTTTAGATTGTGATTGCTAAGGCCGGAAAAAGACATTTCCATCTTGCTAATCTCGACGAGTGAAGAGTTAGGGGGCGATTCGATTCGTCGCGCTGATTTTGAAAAAGGCGTTCTTGCCTGTCCTTGGGAATGTGGTGACTATAACGTTCTGGCAGATCAACACTGAGTGCACTACAAATATTGAAGTTAGAAAATAAATAGGATTTTGTGCCGCTAATTGAGCCTTTGTGGGGCGAGTCGGGCTCGAACCGACGACGACGGAATTATGAGTCCTCTACCCATGTTTTCGATTCATCTGTCAGGTGGCAGATTACCCGCTCTTTGAGCGTGAAATCTGTCTCTGGCAGAGATCGAGTTCAGTGAAGATATCAGAGGTGTATGCAAAGTGTATACATTCTGATTTCCTTCCAGGAAGGAATTCAACGCCTCATTTCTGGGTTTTCGAGATGGTGTCTGTCAGCAACAAAGAGTTGCGCACTGGCAGAAGGAAGTTATTCCATGACGACGAAGAAGAGTCGGGCCAAGAATGGCCACGGTTACACCTATCCCTACCGCAACGGATTTCGCACCGTTATACGTACCCAAGGCCGTGTGACCACGGCGATGGGTAGGAGTCGGACCGAATCACGGAACAAGGCAAAGGAAAAAGTAAAAAAACTCACCCCCTACAACACCGGTAAAAACGCTTTGGGGGGCAAGACGACCCTAGGTGATTTTCTGCCCGCATGGTTGATGGGCGAGCATCGCCACTCCATCACTAATTCCACATTGGAGCGCTACATGAGTTTGGCAGATCATCACATTATTCCTCTGCTGGGAAAGTGGCCTCTCCAGGAGATAACGAAATATCACGTCAACGAAATGCTCTCGGCTATGGCGCAGCGTGGGCAGAGCGCGCGATCTCAGAGACAGGCGCGAGCGGTGTTGAGTGTGGCTCTCAACGCGGCAGTGGAGAACGAACTCATTACCCTCAATCCGGCGACACACTCGCGCAAGATTCGAGTAAACACTTTTGAATTCACGCCATTGACCGGTCAAGAGGTGGCACGGGTCTTGGAATCCACAAAAGGAGATTTCCTGCATCTGCGCTGGCGTTTAGCCCTGCTCTATGGCCTTCGACAAGGGGAGGTGTTGGGACTGCGCTGGAAGGATATTGATTTCGCCCTTGGGGCCATGAAGGTGGGGAGCCAAGTGCAGACTATTGGCGGCAAGCGGGTATTTACCGAACTTAAGACCGCCTCCTCCAGGCGCACTTTGCCATTAGATGGTGAGTCCGTCGCACTTTTTCGATCTCACAAGGTTGACGTCCTCAAGAGAAAGCTTCTCGCCGGTTCCAAGTGGCAGGAGCACGATCTCGTTTTCCCCAACGCCACCGGCAGTCCTATGCAATCCCGGTGGGACAACACGCTCTGGGGGCGGATGCTCAAGAATGCAAAAATCCCGCATCGCCGTCTCCACGATGCCCGCCATACCAGTGCCACCCTTCTTTATGAGAAGGGGCACGACATTGAAGTCATTCGTCGCTTCCTAGGACATAGCAGCGTGGAGTTGACTTCGAGAACCTATATTCACAACTCGGACCGACCTTTGCGCGAGGTTGCTCTCAACATAGGAAATCTCGGATGAACAGAACCGGAGTGCGAAGCAATCAAACACGTCAAGATAGAATTCTGTGGTTCTCTACTCCTACCTTTGAGTGTGAGTTAGCCTGGCCAGAGAAGCGTACAAATACGCATGGACGTGCCCAGAGCACACAGACTTTCCCCCGACATCAGATACTCATTGCGATAATGACATGGAAGCGGTTGCTTAGAATGTTTATCAAGAAATTCACGGTCCTCATAGTTTTCGCATCGTTTCTACTGGCTACTCCTGGAGCATCTGCTCTTTCAACAACCAGTACAGGCACGCAGAGTGCGGCAGTTGTTGCGACTTCCTCCATTCCCGCTTTCGCTTTAGCAAAGGGGAGTGTTTCCGCAGCTGGTTGGACTCTTGACTACCCAGATTTCACCCAAGCCATGGCTGGGAACAATTGGAACTTCGCATTGCGACCCATCGGTGTTTCAACCATTGGAGCCGGCGATTTTGCAAAATTTACGCTCTCTGACGGCTCGGGGAAAGAATTAGCAATTGGATTCGTTGTGGCCGCGGCAGATCGACAAGCAAGTTTCGCTTTTGACACATATGTTACGGGTTACCACCTATCTGGAGTTGATTTGTCCAAACCATTGGTAGCGACAGTGGTCATCAACCGCAGTTTAGATTCTAGTTTCAAGGATGAGAATTTGAGTATCTCGGTTCCATCCGGCAGTTTTCCCGTCAGACCAACCAGCGCCGATGGTTACGTCAAACTTCTTACTAGTTTTACGGGCGCGACGATTCCCTATCCCAAGGAATGCAGGGACGTCGAATTCCAGTACATTGCCAATGATCCCTATGGAGAAGTTTCCTTGATGTCATTCTCAGTCATTGATGCGAAAGGGAAGATTATCTCTCTGACGTATGGCGGCACGGGTAATCAAGAGACAGATAAATCTTTCATTTCACTGTGTCCGAGCGACCTGAAGGAATCGACCGCGCCCTATACATTTCAAACAGCGGTTTCCTTCGATCTTACGACGGGAAAGCCCGATCAGGTTTCAAAAGTGGCCTTCAACCTTCAAAGTGCAAGCGCGGCGTTGGATTCTTTTGTGGCCTCATTGGGAGTTGTATGTCAGAAGAGTGCTGCATTCAAGACCGTGAAAGGCGCGACCTGTCCAAGCGGCTACAAGAAGATTGTCTTCAAATCGCCTAGCACCGTGACATGGAATTCCTTGGTCCGTATGCCAAATTCACAGAAGGGTCAGAATCTCATCATCTACGGCTGTGTTGTGCAATTTGATACCAATACCGGTGGTTCCAAATTTCGCGCGTATACATCACTCACCGAGCTTAAATATTACGGACTTAACGGTATCAACTCAATCCTTGCAGGAGCGAGCAAGCAATTGCTAACACTGAGTGAACATGATGAGTTTCTTGCCAGAGTTAATGTGACGGGAGCCTATGTTTACACGACGCTTGGAGGTCAGACGACGGTACCTTCATTTACCATTCGGGATTTCGTCAAAGTGGGGAGTTGCTAGAGCAATTTCATTCGCCACGAAATTACCTGAATAATTTACTTTCTTCGAATTGGAAAATTGAACAAGTCTCTTAGTAATGACCTGCCGAGATAAGTGGGGCGGGTCGGGCTCGAACCGACGACGACCAAATTATGAGTTTGGGGCTCTAACCAACTGAGCTACCGCCCCCACGGTGGGCTACTTTATTGGAAATTTGGAGCATTACCCAATCGACACGGTATTTGCCTTGCCTGACCAGTAGGGGGCTAACCGAGGTTCGTTCCATGGGACCCTTCCTCGAGAGATCCATCCGTGTGCTTGTAGGGCAAAACTGCAGATTCTAATTGGGATACGGGATCGCGGACACGAGATTTTTCAAATTTGCCACTGGATTCCTTAAAGCATCAATGTAAGGAAGAAATTCATTCGTGTTTATGATGTTGTCAATCCAATCTGAAAGCGCACTTTCGAATTCATCTAACTTCGCTCGTAAGTTTTGATTTGCTTTTTCCCAAGCCTTCTTAAACTTGGTCGGCGCCAATTTTGATTGAAGCGAGGATGCCCGAAGTCCAATCGCCAGTCGCGGGATGTTTATGAGAATCGTGTGGTTTCCTTGGGCATCCTCTTGCAGCGAGTTAACATCATTCGCGATGGAATTAATATCTTTCAGCGATTCATTAATGAATATTCTCGTTCCGTCCCGCGAATCTGGATTATTTGGACTAGTTGCGCAATTCTTCGAAAGATCCAAGGCGATGTCCTCATCCGTCTTTGTGGAACCTACAGGATGATCTTGAGTGCAGACAGTCCAAGCTTGTTGCTCTGCCGTAAGTTCCGACGAATAATCAAAATTCGGCGTGAACCCTCGATTTATAAGAAGAGGCCAAGCTGCCGCTGCTTTCATTCCCACTACATTCGGAAGCGACGCCCACCCGGTGCAATCTTTTGAAACATAGATCGAGGTGTAACTGGGATCTGAAGCCTTCAATCCGGCTGCATCATCTTGCTTACAGATAAACCATGAAATTCCCAAAGTCTTAAAATCGCTCCTCGAAGCAATATCCTCAAAGGATGTGGGATTGTAGTTCGGGGTGAACCCACTTTTATCAAGGATAGAAGAAGCATCATAAGCATTCATGCCCAGGATGTTGGGCATTACGCCAGTTTCAATTCTGGCGCTAACTATTGACTCGGAAGGAATCGGATTCGCGCTTGAGTCCGAAAGGGCCTTCTTGTCGGAAGATGTGCTCCCCGCCGCAATAAGAAAGAGCACTCCTAGAGCAATTAACCATTTCTGTTTCTGTGACCGAGCTGACCAAAAGTCCTTCACCCGATTCAGAACATGTGGCATCTCATACCTCTCTTCATTCGCGCTTGATAATCCGAATATAGGCGGAAAATTGGACTTTAGATAGTCACACTTTTGTGTCCAATGTGACCGATTCATACATTTCTAGAATGACTGTCTGGTTTGAATGACTAGTTAAAGCGAATACCGAAAAGTCCACCATTTTCGTACTCGTCCGTGAGTGTCACCGCCGTGTGAAAACTTAGGTTCGACTCATCTACAAGGGCACTCTCAAGAATGTCAGTGTTTAGCGCCGTTATGTATTGGAAACCTTCTCGTTCGCAAACCTCAGAGGCGACCCTCAACGCGGTTCCGATTTGCCTCGCTTCCACCCCGTCGAACAGGTGGCTGTCGTGAATAAAAAAGTCCGGTCCTCGGCCTTCTCTTTTTGCCATGACCGCAAGAGTCAGGTCAAAACAGAATAGCGTTATGTTCGCGACGCCTCCTCCTCTATCCCCACTAATGGTTGGAGCTAAGTGGTAACCCGAAATGGATTCGAGAATCGAAAGCGAGGCAGTGCGTTCCGTCCCGTAAATATCGAAAGCGAGGCGTGTAAAGAAGTCTCCGATTTCTTCGATCTGGTTGCTGCGATCACGCAAGTCCATTCTCGTTCTTGCTTCCAATTCATATTCCTTGGCAGCAAGGTGACTTTTTGCGTTAGCAAGTGCATACGTTGACTCTTTTCGCTCGCGAAGTTCGGCGAATCGCCCGGTTGCCTTTGAAAGTTTTTTCTGAATTTCGCTGAAAGTTTCTAAGGCACCGCCGCTCTGCAAGAGAATCATTATTTCCGCTCTTTGACTGTCGAGCTGTTGCAATTTCTTGGCATGGCGCTCGATATGAGTTTTAGTTTCCGAAAGTTCGCGCGAAAGGTACGCGCTCCGATTTCGGACAACGGACGCGTGAAATGCAGCCACTTCGTCAAATGAGCGGAGGGTTTGCATGGGCAACGCCAAGCCAACTTCTTTGTAAACTTGAGCTAGATATGAATGATCGGGTTGTTCGTCATCCTCAATCTCGAGAGCATGGAGGAGATCATTTTTCTTTTGTTCAAGGATAATAAGTTCATCGTTTTCTGCTCGGATCTGACGCGAGAGGAGATCTGCGCGTTCCACGTGAGAGGCATATTGTTCAATAACCCTAAAACCCTTTAGGTCTTGTTGCGCTAAGTCAATAGTGACTCTTAGAGTGCCAATTTCAGCATCCAGATCAGCGATATTTGAAATTGCTCTTCCAAAGATCGGATCCCTCGCAGCCTTACTCAGACTCGTGACGCTTATTCTTGAATCCTTCAATTGCTTGGCCTGATTAGTTATAGAGGCGTCAAGATTCAGTAGATACGTGATAGCTGTCGCGGTGGCGATGTCGGCCTGCCTCCCGTGAGTCCTTAAGGGTGAAAGAAATCCACCTTCCTCTCTTTTCCGAAGGTAAAAGGCAATAGCTGCTCGAAAAGTGGGTTCCTCGGCAATGCCACTTAAGTGGAATAAATTGGTACCCAATTCGCGTCGAAGTTCTGATAGCTCCAGTCTTGCCCCATTTAGAGATGGCGATTTTGGATCTGCTCCACTTCGATCAACACGCTGATTTCTTCCCTTCATGTCTAAATTTAAAGTGAAAGTCTCGTTTTGCAGTCGTGGATGCATGGTTAAATGCCCCTTCCCGCCGTCACTCGCCAGGAGATAGTCGATAAGACTTACCATGCTACTTTTCCCTACAGAGTTCCGACTGTCCTTTTTGCTTTTTTTAGTTCGTGTGGCAAGGGCAATATTTAGCCCAGGAACGAACGAGACGTTCTTGAAACTCTCCAGAGAACTAGACAGAGATTCAAGCATCGTTTTTCCTCACAATCATTTCTGCCTTGAGTTCGATCACGCCAAGTGCGAACAGAGAGTTGAGGGCCATTGAAAACCACCAAAAAGGCAGGGGGGACTTGATATTTTTGTTGTGTCGCCAGGTCTTCACCACTTCCCAAAGACTCGAAATACTCCGTGGCTGATTGAGGTTTTTCAGAATCTGGCCGCCGATATTCAGAAGAGACTGTTCATTAGATATGAATTTGCTCGGCAA
Source organism: Pseudobdellovibrionaceae bacterium (assembly GCA_025354795.1). Taxonomy (GTDB): domain Bacteria; phylum Bdellovibrionota; class Bdellovibrionia; order Bdellovibrionales; family UBA1609; genus JALHOQ01. Next base: position 11,486 of record JANXMF010000044.1, on the reverse strand, counting down.
ATACATCAGAGTAACTCGCTTGGCATCTCAAAGAGAAGGCAAGATTCGAAGAAATGCGTGATTATGAGAATAGCCGCGTTCTTCTGTTCTCCCACGTCAGTCGTATGATCCGAAGTGAAGGCTTCTTGAAGTAGTTCATCGACCAGTGCATGGAAAACAGCATCTGCATTATTCATTCTCGCGACGAGGGCGTCGTAACGCATTCTCAAATTCATTGACACTTGCGCTTGTTCGCCTGGCGTTCCCGAATCAAAGTAATATCTGACCAAGTGGGTATCAATTTGAAATTTCCGAATGATTTTTTCTGTGCTTTCAGAGAACTTATTGAACGCAATTTTGTCTTCTGGGACTGGAAGCACTTGTTGCGGATCTGGGATTCTTGGCATCCTGCTAAGGGATCTAAGTGCTTCTGCTATATATGTCATCCCCGCTGGTCGCGAATTTGGTGGAGCTCCGAGCAACGGAATTAGTCGATCCTCCCCGAGCCCTTCAAAGCATTCTTGCCAGAGGATTTGAGGAGGCCAAGATTCGATCGTGATGTGACTGTTAGATTGAATGCTTCCAAGGTTTAAGATTGCGTTGGCGGCCATTTTCGGCAAGCCTTGGGAATTGTTGTGCACAAATGCCCAACGAGTCATTCGGCTTCCCCAATGCAACTTCGCCTTCTCGAAGTCGGTCTCTATCTTAGTTACGACTCGAGTCTCTGTAGGGCGTCTCGCCCCATAGCAAGCCAACATAAGACCGCGGACATATCCGTCACAGCCCCAATCGCCTCTAAAACTTGCATCAACTTGCATGAAACTGGACCCGTGCTTCGCAGTCATCGCTTGCGAAACAAAACTCTGCCATTCGTTGTCAACCTTAATTACGCATAAAGCTGAAAAATGACTATGAAACCACGGATTTAGAGTCACTCGGCGGTCAGCGGCACTTCACTCGAATACCCGGCAAAATCGAATCACGTAATCCATCCTCTCGATTTGAGATCTTAACTGAAATCAGAGTAACTGCCCATGTTAGATTTGTACGAAATCGAGGCTCGAAATTGGCTGTAGGTGTCGTTATTTACACGAGGAAAGGGTGTTAGGCGGTTTTTGTCAGCCAGAGGACTTATTCTCAAGTATGACCAATATTGCTTTTTTACTAGCTTGCCCCGCCGGCGAGGTGACTCTTGAGCGGATTGAAGAACTTATGTCTTTACAGCTAGCTGAGGGGTCAGCGCTGGAATACAAAGTTTCCAAAACGGAGCGATTGCTCTCGACGATTGCCGCCTTTGCCAACACACGAGGTGGACTGATCTTGTTAGGTGTCAAAGATCAGACGGGTGTTGATCGCATGATGGGGGTTACTGACAAAGAAATTTCCACGGTTGTCAGTTCCTGTCGAGACCAACTGGATCCACCATTCCTACCCGAGATAATTACCCTGCGTGTTCCTGGCGATGAAGTTAGATATGTTGCTGTTTTTCGTGTCTATCCTGAACTCTCACCTCGCCCGGTTGTCCTGAATGGCAAGGTGTTCGTTCGTTTTCATGACCGAAATGATCGAGCAGATCAAGTGCGCATTCGGCAACTTTTTAGCGAGCACTCGGGTGTGACATTGGCGCAGAACTCTTATATTCAGGCTCCGCTTCTTCAACAGGAGAGTCCAGAGATAGATATCTGCATTCGCACGGGAATGACCTTTCCTATAGATGCCACGTCTGCCGGCAGACCATTGTCGGAAAGTAGCGTCAAAGCGTTGATTGAGGCCCTGAATCAGAGTGCTCTCAATCAGCGCTTGGTGAAGTGGATATCCGATCTAGATATTTCAAGTATCAACCCTTTTCGCAAAGATGGGCTGAACCGATCCCGAACAGTACGTCTCACTTGGCAAGGTGTCGAATACTTTGGTCAAGAGGAATTTCATGCCGCTGAATGCATTGTCCACATCGACTCATCGGCCCTCGGCACTGAGCCACCAAGGTTGCTGCAACTGACTTTGGACGTCGTCATTCGTGCCACTTCGCAGAGTGCAAAGCGCAATCCAGCTCGGTGGACAGAGGCGGACGTGGTTCGCATTTCTCTTCCTGATCTATACGAAACCATGGATGCCATAGTCAAGACCCTAGTTGACGAGGCAGTAGTTGAGCCGATCGCTGCGCTCGCTGGTATATCCCCCCAGTTGGTCCCTAGACCAATGAGTATGCATTTTCTCACCGGGCGTGGAATCGCGAATCAAATTGAAAATCTCGGGCTTCGGCTGGTGGTGGACTCTCCAACTTCATCGGGAGCCCAACTGCTTGGCGATGCCTCTCTCGATGTGAACGAGGAGAGTGATCGTAAGAGGCAGTTGGATCAATGGCTAACACAAGTAGCTCTGGATGGCAGTCTGGATGGCATGGAGAGTCTGTTAGTTACCTACCACGAAGAGTAGGAGTGAAGATTTGCTTTCTCTATTTGGCTCGACAATCTAAGCAAATGTGCATGATCGGAAGTCCTATTACATTGCCTGAAGTAGAAGTCCAATCGGACACGAATCCGGTTTTTCGTGCATCAAGGGGCATTGATTTCTCACTCGAGATCTCAATGAGCGTTAGAAATCGTCGGCGGTCAATTCACCGTGAATATAGTTTGCAGCCCAAATCGGGATACACCTAGTCTTATCTTTGTCGAGTCTTTTATCGATATCGGAATCAGCGACACCCAAATGTTTGAGCATGAGGCTGGAAAGGAGACTCACAAGGATTTGGTGCGCGTATAGTTTCTGTCTTCTCGTGAATACCTTATTTCCTGGATCTACATGAACCATTCCATTTCGCGTATTGATACAAAGGGTAACAAAATTCGGAACGATATTGACTGCCTGTTTTATGTGTTCAGAACTTTCATCGATTAGTTCATTGATACGTGTCCTTAGAAAGGGTCGATTGTCGAGTTTTACTCTTAATAGTTCAGCCATCTCAATGCTAACATGTTGACCCAGGATCGCTTTTTCAGTTTCAAATATATTCGCCTCAACTTGAGTGAGTATCGGCTTCCAATGTGAATGCCAAGATTCAAGAGCACCGACGAGCCTCGGAAAATCTCGTTCATTGATCACTTCAGCGTCATGAAAAATCGAGAAGAACTCCTCCATCGAGTATTCTTGACATTTCGAAAGGGAAAACCAATTCCTTACGAAGGTTTCAAGTTCCGCTTCGATTACTTTGAAGGGCAATACCTGCTCAGACGGAAATATACGCCGCTGCTTGGAATTGGTTAATAGGCCACCAATATTGGTCCTCAATGGCATGGGACCGGCATCTCCGTCATAATTCACTCGCAAGTTTTTCGAAGTGTCAGAATAATCTAATCCGAATGACAAGAAATTTAGGAATGGCTGCATGACTGAAGTTAGGAACTTTACCAATCCAATCGTGCTTACGGGCGTAAATGTAATTTCTGGGGTGATTCGAATTGTGGCCTCATGCCCCGTGCGACCATGCCAAGTGCGCCATCCAATTGAAAAACTTCCTTCCTCATCCACTGTGAATTCAATATTTTCCGGAACTTGAGTGCTCAGTACTGGATTTCGGGCGTCCAAATTGTCCGTGACAAATGGCATGTTAAGCCAGTCAATGAGGTGCTCTGTTTCAAAAGTGAACGACTTGATACAAATTGCGTCCAGACTTTCTACGTGTGCTCCCTCCAGGATAAGGCCAGATTGCCAGTACTCCTCCTTGGTTTTCTGTTCTGAATCAAAATCATCGTGTGAGTAAACTTTGCGAAGCGCCCCCAGAAGAGTAAACTTCTTAGTCCCACACAATCCATAAATCACTGAAGTATTGTGCAGGTCGTCTGGCGGCAACAATCCCAAGGGCAAGAATAGTGTTCCGTACGAATTAGAATCTATTGATAATCTTCCTGCACCAATCTCGTCCGGAGTCGTCGAAACCCACCATGAGCCTTCATATTCAGCATGTTCCAGCGGTTCGCCTTCAGAGGATATTTGCATAGTGGGCAAGCGGTGTTCCCTCCTAACGGGTCGATGACCTCTCATCATTAAACACCATTATCGACCATTTTTAGTGAACGAATTTACCACCAGTTTCCCCTCAGTCGCGTCGAATATTTTCGACGCGCTCGTAGGTTACTTGCTGATCGATTCTTAGAAACTCTTCAGCCATTTTACGAAGTCTTCATTGAACAGGGCGTCGGGATTTCTTTTTTCGCGGATCAGTTGTATCGACTCATCAGCTGTATACCCTTCTTTCATCAAGACTCGGGCAGTGATTACGCCCGACCTGTTGAGTCCGGCTTGGCAGCGGATCAAACACTTCTTGCCAATCTTCCATTGACCATGAATCCACTCGGCCAACTCGTCCACCTTTTGGATTGTCGTTGCCTTAAGTGGGCCGTCAGCAAAACCAAACCGATTCTCGTGCACATACCAGGACATTGGTTGGGCATAACTATAGAGAGTCACAACGGAATCGAATTCGGGCTGCTCGTTTAGGGGGTGAAGTCTCTTCGGAGTGGAGATCACGTCTGATTGGTCGGTTCCACCCATAAATAGATTCGGCAGTATTTCGCTGTATAATTCTGTTTTAGTTCCGTTCACTTTAAACCTCCTGAAGTATTCGGTGTCTTTGATTGAGTGCTGTGACGTGAAGCAGGTGCCCATTTGCATCCGTCAAAGCAATGGTGTCCACACTTTCTCCACCACCTAGTAGCTGCGTATTGAATAAATTCCCTCGCTGAACTTTGAGCCCCCCTAGTGACGCTTTCTCTATGAAGTCCTTAACTTCAGATTTTGTCGTCGGAATGAAGCGGAGGTGATCAATGTCAAATGAGATCGCTCTGATTGTTGATTGGATTGTCATTCGAAATGCTTCCTCATTTGAATACGCCTCTAGCAGTAGCGGCGTGCCATCGAATGCGATCAAGATGCCGTTTTGCCCATTTAGAATTTTAAGTGCATCTCTAGAATTGCTTTGCAAAGAATGGGGAATATTCAACGATGTGGAATCTTCCCTCATGATTTGCTGAAGAGAATTGGTGGGTCGTGAACCACTTCGATTCTCTAATGTTGCGACTCGTTTCCATACACTTTGCTGCCTTGTTTTTTCATCAACGCTCCAGAGACCGGAATGAGTCTTAAAGCTCCGCCCGGATGCATGAACTGTTATTGGTGCACGACCTCCATCGGTTTCACTTCTGCCTTGACCCCAACGGCCTCGCTCTACACACGAGACATTTGCAAGTACTGATTCCATTGGAGCAATCAATTCAGAAGAGTCAAAGACTCGCACCTGAAGCAAGTCTCCTCCTACTACCCATCCACCTGGAATTAATACTGGAATTGCCGTTGGGTTGAAGATCTCAACCCGTCCAAGTTCAGGACCGTCCCCTTCGTCGAATTCACGAAAGAATAACTGATCTATATTGGGTGGAACTTGGTACTTAAGGGAAGAAAGACCAGTCCATCTCATGGGCCAAATGTGCAGGGGACCTACTTGCTGCGTCTGATTGAGGAAGAATTCTATAGAAGTCATATGACTTATTATAAAGAATACTCGGCGAATTGTAAAGTCGTATGACTTCTTTCCCTTTAGGCTATTGGCAGGTAGAGTAAGTCGTATGGCTTCTTCTAGGACCTCCCGAAGCGAGGTTGAGCGCCTCTTAGGGCGCCTATTAGACAAGGATGTGCTAGATATTCATGGCGTTGCCAGAACTCTTGGCATATCGCGATCTAGCGTCAATACATTGATTGCAATCGAGGAAAAAAGTTTTCCTGCCCCTATTTTCCAATCGTCAGGATCGAAGCGTCACCCCCTTCGCCTATGGTGGAGGCAAGATATTGAACAGTGGTCAGAGAATCGGCCTAGCAGCCGTACCAGGTCAGCTTTCGTAAAAAGTAAAAAGATGAGGGAGGCGACAAAGTGAGCTCTAATAAAGAAGCTAATGCCCGCATCAAAATTAATCGCCTTCTAGAGAATGCTGGTTGGCGTTTTGAGGATGGTCCGAAAGGTCCTGCAAACATCCAACTGGCAGCAGGTGTCAAGTATTCAGAGCTCGGTGATGATCTAGAAAATGCAGTCTCCCGGAGTGGTCAAAGCGGGGCAATTGACTTTCTACTTTTTTATAAAGATCAAAGACCACTTGTTGTCTTGGAAGCGAAACGCACTTCAATTGAGCCCTTTCCCTGCCCAAGACCCAAAGAAATTTCGTAAGAAAATAGTTACTCCAAAGAAATCCCTCATCAAGGTTTTGGTCACGTGTGGCAAAGGTAGAATTTTTCCTTCATACCATGGGAGTGTTCTTCGTTTTCATAGCGTCTTACTGGTGGCGGGTGAAGGATTTGAACCTTCGAAGGCAGAGCCGGGGGATTTACAGTCCCCTGCTCACCCACCCTTAGGCAGCATCAAATCCTGATTTCACGCTGGAAATTGATGAAAAAACCGTCCAGATTCTTGGATGGTATGAAATTGGTATGAGTTCCTATTTGGGCATGTATTCCAGGTAGGACCACTAATCAAAGTGGTAACTCCTGAAAGAGACCAAACTCAAAGTAGAGGAGCAATTCTGCTCCTCCTTTATTAAGGAGCACTAGATGTCTACAAAGACTCGCAGATCAAATGGACAAGGCCATACCTACAAAATTGGTAATTCCTGGAAGACGGTCATCACAACCCAAGGGCGGACAGTTACAGCAACCGCTAAATCACAGCAAGAGTCCAAACGGCGTGCAAAAAGAGGGTTAGCCACCTACCAGTCGCCAATCATGGAAAGCAACTAGGGGTTAATAAGGTAACTCTGGCTGAGTACCTACTTCCATGGTTGGACTTTCATCATAAAAATGCCATCGCTTCCACAACCTATCGTCGATATCGTGGTCTTGCTGTTCGCAACATTATTCCTGCTTTTGGAACAATGCGATTGAACAAAATTGCAAAGCACGAGATTGCAACGCTTATGACATCTATGGGTGCAAACAAGATTGGCCCTCGCTCACAGAATCAAGCTCTTGCTCTAACCTCAAAGTGTCTTCATGCTGCCGTTGACTCTGGGATTATTCTTTCTAACCCTGCCAAAAGTATGACGAAGACTCCAGAGAAGAAGGCACAGATCACTCCGCTTAATGAAAACCAGGTGCTCGCATTACTCGACAAGTACAAGGGAACATTTATGTGCTCTCGCCTACACATTGCTTTCTGTGGCTTGTGGCAAGGTGAATCATTAGGACTTCAGTGGAGTGACATCAACTTTGAGGAAGGGGCGATGCGGGTTCACCGACAAGTTCAAGTTGTTGATGGAGTTCGTATGTTCGTTAAATTAAAAACAGAGTCATCTGTTCGAACAGTCATACTTAGCGATACTGCCCTGGATGCTTTAAAACATCAAAAGGCACTTACTGCCCGCATGCGACTTGCTGCAGGTACTAACTGGATAGATAATGATTTGGTATTTCCTAATCTTAAAAGTTCATTCCAGCAACCAAAACTGGATTATCAACGTTGGCGGGCAGCACTTGACTCATGTGGAATTGCGCGCCGTAGTCTGCACAGTGCTCGCCATACTGCAGGCACTCTCCTCTATGCCAATGACGTGGGTATAGAAACTATTCGCCGTGTGCTTGGCCATTCGTCCGTAGGACTGACTTCACGCACTTACGTTCACAATGCCGAAAAACCACTTCGCCAAGCTGCTGAGAGCATGAATAATATCTATAAGAAGAAAAGTGGAAGTGCTGCCTAATGAACCAAGTTGATACTTGGTGTCGAAAATTGAGCTTGCATGCTCGAAGAATGCGTTGATTTTGTTGCAAATCACTTCACGCATGAGATAGGATCCGGCTTATAGGGCGACTCTTCTTCCAATTAGGTTGGCGTAGAGCAAAACTGCGCTCACCTACCTGCATTTTGTTTGTACAAGTTTTTACATAACTTGTCGCAGATAAAGGGATTTTTGTGGGGAATCCATGGGCAAATGAGGGCAGTTTTATGGGCAACTTAGGCTCGTATGCCCTGATGGTTTCTCTCTTGCCACGGAGGTATTTGTCGAAGGTTCAAAGATATACAAACGTATAGCTATAAAGCACAAATAGGTTTCTAAATGATTACGACACTGAAGAGTTACTCGGTCCGTGAAGTCTCAAAAGGATTTGTCTTTAATGAATATGAAGGAAAAAGTCTGTTTGGCTTGTCTGGAAGACTAACTATTCAACCCGAATACCAACGGAATTATATTTAAGCTAAAGAAAGAAAAGAAGTTGGAGTTATAGATTCATTATTAAAAGGTTATCCACAAGGCCTTATTTACCTCAATAAAACTAAAGATGAGAAATTAGAAGTGCTTGGCGGACAACAACGTATAACCAGTTTTGTACGTTTTATCACAGATATATTTGCGATCAAAAATGAAAATGATATGCAGCAGTATTTTTCGAGCCTCGCTGTGGATAAACAAGAGCTCATTCTCAATTCTGAAATCCTTGTCTATGAATGCGAAGGGATGGAGAGTGAAATCAAAAAATGGTTTCGCACAATAGATATTGCCGTGCACTTGCAAAACTATTTGATTCACCGAAATGTAGATTTCTTCTTTGAAGTTCTTTGGTTGGAGCAACATAATTGTTGCAAATCCATTTTTCTATCGAATTAGCGTGATGGCAGTCGATGAAAAGAACCATTGACCTGGCAGTTGATTGCACCTGGTCGCTCCTGCTGCGTGGGCGATCTTCTCGACTTTCAGTTGTGCGTCGCTAACGAGGCTAACTAGGAAACTTTCAGTTGATGTTGCGGCATCAACCACGTAACAATAGATCTGACCGTCAGTTGTAATCCGCGAAGGTGCGATATTGACTCGTCCTGCGTTCTGCAGAGGAAAAGTTGGATAGTTTTGGCCTTGATATTGTGCTGTAGAAACTATCTCAGGAATTCTGGTCGAGTATGCGATTCGAGTTTCAGGCTTATACGTATCTGGTGTCAACACCAAGAATCTTCCATCAGCAGGATCGTTAGCATTTCCAGGGTTCGCTTGAGGAGTCCATCTGCCCGCCGCTGTTCCTGTTTTATCTACCGCCATGGTTCCGCACTTCGGATTCTCCGTAGAGAGGGTTGATGCAGAAAGTCCAATCTTCGAATAAAGCTGTGCTTTTGGAACATCAGTGAAGAAATCCCACGGGCACAGTGTCCCTGCGGTTGGTCCTGGAAATCGAGTGAGGTTAAGGAAGTCATTAGGTAGACGTGTGTCGTACATGCCTATATCTATTGCCGGCGAACTTGAATTGTTATCACTCGTCGCAATTTGAGTACCTTCCAGAACTTTGATGCTGGTACGAACGGTGCACGACTCGACGGTTTCATCAACCGAGCTGTACTTGGAACACTGATAGGCAGATGCATCAGGTTTGAGCTCTTTATTTAAGTTGCTGACATGTCCAAAGTGACCAGAGACCTCATCACAAACGGAGAAAAAAATTGCATAATCAATAAAGCCCGCTCGCGTCGGTGAAACGAGATATCGCACTTCTCTAATCTCGGTGATTGTGATATCTCCTGGTGCAATGAGCGGAACTTCGCGCTCGTTGAGCATAAATCCAGTGTGGTGCTTAGGCAATGGACTTCCACCTACTGGGGCGAGAGTTCCTATTGGTGCGACAAAACTGATCTTTGAGAAATCAACCGGCAGTCGCTTGAAGAGAGAGTCGCTGGAGCATTTGTTAGCGGAAGAAACTGATGTGATTACGGGTATAGGCGTCTTGGTTGGAGTGGCAGTCGCAGAGGGGGATGATTCGTTTGGAGTGGGAGTCGCAGAGGGGGATGACTCGTTTGGAGAAGGTTGGCTCTGCTTCACCTTGCCAGTGGTTTTCCAGAACAATTTGTTTCCAACCTTTTTGCAAACAAAACTCTCTCCCGTTTGCACTCGCTTGGATCCAACCTTTTTGCAGGTTTGATCCGCCGCGTAAGCGCCATAAATGATTGGGGTGAGAAGAGAAAGTGTCAAGAAGACAGTGGCCAATATCGGAATTCCATGGAAGGGCAACACCGTTCTAGCTCTCATAGCCGAAAATTACACGTGTTGGAAAGCGGCAGCAAGAGCAATGAGTGCGGTAATAGCAATGAAGCAACTCTTCACTTTGGCTTACCGCGCCCATTCGCTTATGACCTCCGTGCTATCTTTCCAATCCTCGAACAGGCGTTGGGCACGATTGTGAGCGCACGGGGGTCAGATCGTAATTTGAGCCCAATTGATCCCGTTCCTCCTGACTCTTGGGGACCGGCAGAAACTTATATCCGCCAAATCCACCACTATTACCTTGTCTACCTTGTCTACCTTGTCTACCTTGTCTACCTTGTCCAGGCGTTTATGGTTTCTTTGGTTTTGCTAGGCCTTGCGGCTTATTTGGTTTGATTTTTCCAAATTGTTGTTCATTTAGCATGAGGGCTACTGTCTTTCTTTATAAGTTGGTTTCTACGTGCGTGACCGGGTGTACACGGCACTTTTGTTTAACTATCAGGTATTTCTGTGTATAGAAGTTCAATGGCGTTCAAGTCAGATGTCCTCTTATGCGCATAAAAGCGCAACTTTCCGCTTTTAGCCATTGTTCAAATATCTAATTACTATATATCTTGTCAATCACTACTTCTGGTCCACGTTTTGATAGGTACTCCTTTACATGACCTGCGGTAAATCGACGATTGCGACCTAACTTTACTGAACCGAATTCATTATTTCGCAGTAGACCGTAAATATTCCCCACTCATGAGTGCGTCAACTGTGGTTGGCAAAGGTTTAAGTGCAGATTTATCTACGATGAAGAAGATTCTGAGGGGTTAGAAATAATTAAAGATAATTAACAGTATTTCTTGACGAACCTAATCATAAGTTCTACGCAACCCGTCCAAACTACAGCACAAACTACTAGGTAACCAAGGTATGGAACTTTAAATGGAATGCTGTTGTAAAAATCTGCCTTGTACCAAAAATTGTCGTACACCCATGATGGCTGGTAAAAAAATCCCACTAAGAATGAAAAGCCTAGAACTGCGATATGGCCTTTTCTCAAAAGGAAATGTAGGGCATTAAATTTGAAACCCCTTGAACCCTGACCGAGGGAACTTCTATTAATTAATTTGCTATCCCAAACTGGGCTACTACCCTGGGGGGTAAATCAATACCAGTCCCTGACACCTGTTTCAGATTCTATCTTTGCTTGACTTAACCCTGGGGGTCATTTCCGAGTTTTTTAGTATTGATTTGGTGTGAAAGGATTGCCTACTCCTGCACATTAAGCGCACTAGAAATTGTCAGTGGCTGGCGGAACATTTCCTTTTGAACACAACTACATACGGAACTCACGCTCATTTTCATGAGGACTTACTGGTGGCGGGTGAAGGATTTGAACCTTCGAAGGCAGAGCCGGGGGATTTACAGTCCCCTCCCATTGGCCGCTCGGGCAACCCGCCAAGGTCGAACAAGTAGTGCGGCAATTATGGATAGTGCGAAGGGAAAGGATACCTT
>JANXMF010000202.1 GCA_025354795.1 Pseudobdellovibrionaceae bacterium | reverse complement strand
GTGGCACTTTCCAAGGTGCCGTAGTGGCGTTCTGCTGAGGTCTTTTGGCCGTCGTTTCCTCAGAAGCCGTTCGATGAATATCCGTCTCGTCCCTGAAATTTACCGATGAGCCCCGGCGCCTGTCGTCTCTCTTTTGGGCGCGGTATACCCAATGCTATTATTTCACAGTCCACAATTTTTTAGAATGACTCAATTCGTGACACCCCCTAGAAAATAAATTTCATTTAGAATATATTCGAGTGTACCTGAGTTAGAAATAATCGAATAGTTCCGCGCCCTTTTGCTTCAAATTGGGCTGGCAATTGCTTCGCTTTGCAACAGGTAAACTCAATGGTTTGCCATGCACCTTTATTGTTCCTCTGAGGCGAGTTCCGCAGCAAGGCTGCTTCCCAAAATCAGGCAGAAAGGCAAAACAATTATTCGCTAGACACCTCTTCTTTGAACTTCATCAAATTTCGCGTAAAAGCCTTCATAACAAATAGATGCAACCGCGCCTGGGTGTATTTATAAATATACCAAGGCAGCGCGGGACGATAATCGTGAATTGCAGCCAAGACAAATCGGGAATTCAAAACAACCCGAAATTCAAGAAATCCCCGGCTCCTGTCAGCTACCAATGCACCGCTGTTAATAGCTAACAGCTGCCGACCTTCGTTGCTCCGATCTTGATTCAATTTCAACTCCAAAAGGACAAGTCGATGACTAAAAATGGAGAATGCTATTTTCAGACCTGATGTCCTGACTTTGATTATGGGCGAGAGAAATCGAGGGAGCCAGCAAATGTATCTATTTTTGATCCATTCCGCTGACTTACCAATTGGCAATGGCAAACGCTGAACAGAGCGAACTGTCTTATGTCGTGCTCGAAAACGAAAAAATGATCTGGCCGAGTGAGTTTTGATACTGGCCTTCTCCAAGAGATCTGAATATTTGAAACGCGCCCAATCTCGCGAGTAAAGATTCAATTCACGCGGAATCATTTCGTGCTGAAGCGATTCGATTAGCGGATAAACTAAATCTTTTGGCGTATTGGTAATCAGGCTAACCCAGAGCCGGGAAAGTGTCGGGGTGAAAAATGGCACCGTGAAAAAATATCTCTTTTTGCCAAGGTGGTGAGCCGTCTGCTTCATCATTTCAACGTAGGTCAGGGTCCGACACCCGGCTAAATCGAAAACTCTTCCAATACGCGCATCGAGGAGGGCCGACTCAACCAAGGCGCTCAACACTGTCGTCAAATCCACTGGGGCCGTGAGCGTCTGAGTCCAACTCGGACACACCATTATTGGCAGCCGCTTAACGAGCTTCAATAAAATTTGAAACGACGAGCCCATTTCTCCTAAAATCAGGCCAGCACGGAAAACAGTTGTCGGGAGACGGTGTTGAGCGAAAGTCTGCTCAACTTCAAGACGGCTCTGCAAATGTAGCGACAATGGTTTAGATGCTGGGATCAGCCCACCGAGATAAATCAGCTGCTTAACGCCAGACGACTGGATGGCACAGGAAAAATTATCAGCCAGAATTAAATCATAGTCGGCAAAAGAGCCCTGGTCGAGTTGAGCTGTAGGTCCCATCGAATGGACCAAGTAAAAGGCCAGGTCAAATTTTTTCGGCAATGCCTTTTCGATAGATTCGATCGTAAATAAGTCGCACGCCTTCCAGACGATGCGATCGTCGTCCGATTGCTGCTGACTGCGCGAAAGCGCGGTGATCTCTGCGTGTGGGAATCTTTCCAGCAACTTTGGAATGATCGCTCGGCCAATGTAGCCGCTGGCGCCCGCGACAACAATTTTCGGATTTAGGCTCAAGCGGCGACCTCAAACCAAATTTCGTTTCTCCTTAAAAACCAGATCATAAACGGTGAATTGAAACGAGCAACTATACGGTTGGCTAGCCACAACATAGTTGCCGGCGCCCCTCCTCCAAATTTACTTTTTGAATCCGATCTCGTCTTCACGCCTTTACCCCTTTCGAAAACCAAAGGAAAAAGCGACTGGTTTGACTCTGATACTGTCTATAGAGCTCGCCCTTAGACAGCAAAGACTGAGCCTCGGCCGGTGGAATGCCCGTCACAAAGTTCAAAAGAAAAAACATAAGTATGGGGGAGAAAACCGAGATCAAACCCCATGAACTGGACAACCCCAAGCATGCAAATCCACACCAGATAATCCACTCGAAGAAATAATTCGGATGTCTTGAAAACCGCCAAAACCCGACATTGCAGACTTGCCCGGAATTTTTTGGATCTGCCCGAAATCGTTTTAATTGTGAATCGGAAGTCGACTCACCGACTACACCGATAAGACAAATCACTACCGCGAGAAAATCAAAAACGTTCAGCGGAGAAGCGCTTACAGCAGCCAATGCCAGGGGAATGCAAAGGATTGGCTGGCTCACTGCCTGCAACTGGAAGAACCAAAAGAAATTTTTCTTTGCAGAGGTTCCCCATGAATTTTTGATTTTAGTGTAACGACGATCCTCTTTTGGAAAATCCTCTTTAAGTCTTAATAGCAGGTGTGTCCCAAGTCTCACACTCCATAGAACCGCTAAGACTGCCAAAAGGCCTCGACGGCTTAGTGCCCCTTCACCAATTGAGCCGTATATCAAAGCGATAAGACCGATTCCATAAGCCCAGGCGATATCAACAAGACTGTAGAAGTTCCAGCGCGTCGCTATTATCCAGGCGAAAAGCATAACCACAATTCCGACACACAAGCCGGTAGTCGAAAGCAGCAGCGGGCTCACTTGAGCCCCCCATGCAAACAAAGTGCGTTTATTTTGTTCTGGCGAAACTTAAAAATGTTGTTCACGTCTTTTCGGATGATAGGAAGTAGCAACGCTTTACCTAATATTGCGCCTGGTGGACGAAAGGTGACCTCGTCTGAAATCAATGTTCCCCCTGGAACAGATTCGAATCTATGAACGTGGTGCCACTTGCTGTATGGTCCACGTAATTGGTCGTCGATAAAAACAGATTCCGGCTCCCATTTACTAATCAAGGTTTTCCATCGCACCGGTATTCCGTGAATTCTGAGCCTGTATTCGATGAGGCTTCCCTCTTGAATGAATGGCGTAGATTTTTTTTCAATCCGAAACCCGAGCCAGGGAGGCGTTAGAGTTTCTAAATTTTCGGCCTTACTGAAAAACGCGAACACTTCGTGGCGAGCGACAGGAATGAATTGCTTATTTGAATAGCGGTTATCCAAATAGGTTTCACCATTAAGTAAGTCACCTAACGCATCCTGTATTTTTTCAAATCGAAAGCGAAAGCCGCTAGAAATTGTTCTGGTAGGCAAAATATTTTGATTCGCCAGGAGCACTTCAGACATTTCACCCAGCATTACTTTAAGACAGATCGCCGGTATCCGAACAACGAAAGGGAATGACCGTTGTTTTGCGAGCGCCTTGGTAAATTCTCGGTTGGTAACTGGATTGGGTGAAACTAGATTATAGACGCCAGAAAGCGCATTTACTTCAAGAGCGCGAAGAATGAATTGAATTAAATCTTCAATGTGAATCCAACTCATCCAGGTCTTGCCGCTACCTAATATCGCTGGCCCTGCTTTACTAAGAAGGCCGCCGTCTTTGGCAAGAACAATTCCAATTCTCATGATGACAGTGCGAATGCCTGATTTAGAAGCCAGCGCAGTCCTTTGTTCCCACTCTGCGCACAGCTCGGCAAGAAAGCCTGAGCCCACCCGAGAGCCTTCGCTCTTCGGCTCGCAGTCCAGGCCCCCATAATATCCGATGGCGGAAGCGGCGATCAATACTTTAGGCCGTTGGTTAGTAGGAAGTGCTGCCATAGCATCAATAAGATTCTGACTACCTAAAATCCGGGAGTCCTTCAGTCTCTTTTTCCTAGCTGCGTTCCAACGCTTGTCTACGACTCCTTCTCCTGCCAAGTGAACCACAGCATCGATACCAGAGAGCGCCTGTCCCTCTCCAAGTTGCAAATTAAGCTGTTACCGGGATCGAAAATCGACCGTGGCAGTAAGATTTCCAGCTGTGATTTTGCAGGTCAATTTTTGAGATTGCACCAGCGCCACTGAGACCGCGCGGGGTTTGACCG
>JANXMF010000156.1 GCA_025354795.1 Pseudobdellovibrionaceae bacterium | reverse complement strand
CCGCGTTACTATCAAGACATCGTACTCAACCACAGCTCCGATCTCGTGAGCGAAGGATTTTACAACCGCCAGGCGCTCGAAAATGGATTTAAAAATCTCGTGATCGAACTGCGCAACCAAGGTTTCTTACGCGCCCGGGTTTTGTCGTCACGCATCGAGTACTCCGACAAAAAGGACTTTGTAACGGTGTTTCTAATGCTCGAAGAAGGGCCGCAGACCCAGATTCGCGGGCTCGATTTTGTGGGCAATAAATTTTTTTCCAGCTTCGAGCTGGCGCATGTGACCGAGCTGGAAACCAATTCACCCCTCCGCCTTGACAAATTTGAGCAGAGTCTGGAAAAGCTAAAAACCTTTTACCGCCGTCAGGGTTTCCTCGAAATGAAACTGCTAAACGAGAGCGAAGACCTGATTCAGTACAACGAAAAAGGCAGTCAGGCGCGCGTGGTTTTTCAGATCTATGAGGGTCCACGCATCCGGGTGCACTCGTTGTCGGTGGAAGGCAATCAGAAGACCAAGACTTCAGTGATCCTCAAAGAGGCCGACTTCACACTGGGAGAAGTGCTGACTCCCGACAAAATCGACGACGCCACCGCACGGTTAAATAAGCTCGGTTTATTTTCGCGCGCAGATGTTCATACGCTCGAAGAAGGCACCAACCTGAGCGAGCGTACGCTCGTCATCTCGGTGACTGAAAATGACCCCGGTATCTTCAGCTTCGGTGGCGGTATGACCAACGAGCGTAATCTCACCCTGCGCGGCTTTACCGGCGCCAGTTACAACAACTTGTGGGGCACCGCTCGCGCCATTAGCTTGCGCGGAGAAATTCGTTCCAACGTGGCCGAAGTCAAATACCCCGAAACCGAAATCACCGCGGGCTACTTCGAACCGTTTTTGTTCAATACCCTGACGCGTGGACGGGTGAATCTCACCCGATCGGAATATGTTTATCAGTATCAGAAGGAGCCGTTCAATTTCACCGAGATCACCGTCAAAAATCGGGTGGACTTTCTCACTGAACGCGATCTTTCGCGCCATTACAAACTGACCTATAAGGTTCTAAGTCTCGAGTCGCGCACCGACTTTGAACGTTACGGCCGTACTCTACCAAAACCCGACGATCCCAACGCCAAATTTGATCCCACACTGGGCAAGGGCCCGTCAAACACCATGCAGGTCGCGACCATTGGCCCACAATTGGATATCGATTACCGCGACAATCCTTTTCTCCCGACGCGGGGAACTTTCACGCGTATGACCGTGGACTACTCAAATCCCAACTTCGGTTCATCTAAAGGCGTTGAGTTTATCAAAGGCGATGGTAGCTTCACGGTGCACACCCCGGTGGCGCCCAAGTGGGTGTGGGCCAACTCAATCCATGGCGGCTACCTGAAGAATCTCAGTCGTCAAACCGACAGCGGGGTACCTTCGGATTACGCGTTCCTGTTGGGCGGCATTTATAGTTTGCGCGGCTTTGATTTGTCCAACCCTCAGGAGCGCGTACCCAAAGACGGCAACAAGGGCTTTCGCCTGGGCGAGACCAACTCGAAATTGATCAAGGGCACCTCCGACTATTATTTGTTAAAAACCGAAATGCGCTTTCCGCTCTATGGCGATTTTGGTGGCGTACTATTTTACGACGGTGGTGCCGTACATATCAACGGACGCGAGGGCTACGATTTTAAACGCCCTTATCGCGATTCGGTCGGATTCGGCTTTCGCTACAACACTCAGGTCGGACCGGTGGCGCTAGACTTCGGCTTTAAAATCCGGCCCGAACCGAACGAAGCCCCCTACCGTTTTCATTTTTCAATCGGTACCTTCTAAGATATGCCGTACTACTCTGGTTTAGCCAGCACGCTAAAATAAATCGGCCCACACGCGCAGGTGTCCGGCAATGCCACCCACCCGTGGCGCGTGGCCTCGCCCAATTGATCATGCACCGGAATCACTTGGAACTGCCCGGCTCGGCTTTTAAAAAGTTTGTCGACTACGCCATCATTCTCAAGCGGCGAAATGGAACACGTCGAGTACACCAAACGCCCGCCCGGACGTAAGCTATCAAGACCCGAGCACAGCAAAGCATGCTGGCGCACACTTAGGCGCCGACTGCCTTTGAGCGACCAACGCTCAAGTTCCTGCGGTGACGCCATCAAATGCCGTTCGCCCGAACACGGAGCATCGACTAAAACCCGGTCAAATTCGCGCGGATAAGTCTGACCCCAACGGCTGGCGTCGCCTTTGCGGATCTGCACTTGGTGCAGAATATGCTCTGGCAAACAGTCGAAGAACACCGCCCTCAAACGCCCAAGGCGTAGGGGCGACAGGTCCGAACAGAACCAAAGGGCCTGGCCATGCAAGGCAAAAATTGAAGCCAGCGTTTTACCGCCTGGACTGGCACAAAAGTCGGCAACGCTTTGCCCGGGCTGTGCCGCCAGGTGTTTGACAGGCAAAAGCGAGGCTTCGTCCAAGGCATAATCCTGGTGCGGCGGACCAAACGGATTTTGTAGAGTCACTTTGCGCGGCGGGCGTAACAACGCCGCCCGTAGCGTAGGCCAGCGCTCGCCATAGACAGTTTGGAAATAATCCTCAAACGCCCGCTGCGGCTCGCGCCCGGGTTTCACGTTTTGTACCTTCGGCCGGTTTTCATCTAGACATCCTTGAAATCTCCCCGCAAGTTTAACCACACCATTAGAATAAAGCAAACAGCGCCAGGATGGCGCTGAATACGACATCTAGGAAGGATGGCCCCATGCACCCACGACCGTGGAAATTTCTCTTATTATCAATCATGGCCCAGCACCTTGCGACCGCGGCGGCCAAGCCCGCGCCAAAGGTCATATATGGCAGCGACAACCGCATCGACTATTATGAAACCGGCGACGTCAATCTCCGCAATCTAGCCGATGCCACGGTGGCATTGATCAAGAGTTCCGGACTCAAAAGCAATGGCAGTGACACCGCCATTGTCAGCGTCGGCTTTGGCAAAAGCATGGGCCTATGCACTTCCGAGCCCTTCTACAATCAAGAAACCGCGGCGTTTTGCTCAGGCTTCTTGGTGGCACCCGACACAATCGTCACCGCAGGCCATTGCGTCAGCGCTTCGAGTTGCTTTGACGTACACTTCGTTTTCGATTTTAAACTCGAGGCCGCAAATCGGCTACCCCACTCGGTGCCCACCAACCGGGTATTCAGTTGCAAGCAAGTGGTGCACTCGGTTTCCGTCGCCACCGGTGAAGATTTTGCCGTGGTCAAACTGGATCGACCGGTGACTCATGTGGCACCCCTCGCGCTGCGCGGCGCGGGCAGTCCAGCAGTGGGAGATGACCTAACCGTGGTGGGTTATCCTTCCGGTCTACCTGTTAAAGTCGCTGATGGCGCCAAGGTGCGCGCAGTGCAGTCGCAGTTTTTAGTGGCCAACCTCGATACTTACGGTGGCAATTCGGGCTCAGCGGTGTTCAATTCGGGCACTGGATTGGTCGAAGGCGTACTGGTGCGCGGTGAGGTAGATTTTGTTTACAACAACGGTTGCAATCAATCCAAGGTTTGCGCGAGCGACGGTTGTCGCGGCGAAGATGTCACTTTGATTCATCAGGTGTTGCCGTATTTAAATTAGTTAGGGGCAGTTGTTCAGTTTCTGCGCCTGACAGTGCTGCTGGTAAACCTGGGTCGAGGATGAAAACAGGCTCGGCCCATATTCTCCTTGTACATCCGAAGCCGGTCCGCGCCCCGACGAGGTCGATGCGGTCACAAAACCCGGAATCGAAGTCGAAGCCCCAGCGGATCTCCCGCTCGAAGCCCCCGTAGCTTTTGCGGTCGCGGCCGCCGTGGCCACTTGAGCGGTAGATAGCGCGCCTTCGCGCACGCCCTCTGGGGATTCACCGCTGGCATTCAGGGCTTTTGCCGGAGTATTTTTCACAATCGTTGGAATCGACGTGCTGGCCACGGTTTTCGTGGGCGTATTCAAAGCCCCGACCACCGTAGGCGGCGTCGTCGTACCCAGCGAAGGCGTCACGCCCACCGAAGGTGTTCCCGGAAGTGTAGTTGGAATCGGGGTAGCCACCGGATTTTGTGCAAACGGCGAGTTCGGATTGGAAAAGACCGGATCGTCGGGGCAAGTCGCCCGCGCTTGAGCAATCTGCGTCGAACCATAATTCACCAGACATTTGGACGGATCGGCCGCGCATTGGGCGGACTGCATAGTCGACAATTGCCGACATGAGGGACACTGCGCACGAACGGCGGCGTAAACATTGTTTGAGCAATAGCCTGCCGCCTGAATATTGGTGCAATAATTGGAACCCAGGCCCGCGCCCGTGCCTCCCTTATTGACCTGAAAGATCGGACCATTGGCCACCATCTGATTCGAGAACGCAACGTTCGGAGTCACCGTTGTACTGCAAAAACGCTCGCTAAAAGCATTGCAGTTCACACCCATTGGCACCGCCGAAAGGGCTGGTCCCGCGAGCGGCAGTGAACCCGCGAGAGTGGGCAGCGCGGTCACTGGAACCGATGGGGATGCGTTCGCGGTCACGTTCGCGCAAGCACCCATATTGTATTGGTCGCAATCGGAGAATTGATAGGCGTCGGACATCGCGCAATTGATCGAGCCATCCGGGTGAAGCGCGCCGTATTGTTTGTTGAGGAGCGCTCGTTGCGCGTCTAAATCCTCCTTTTTCTGTTGGGCTTTGCCCGCACTTTTTCCCATCATATAGCCGGCGAGACCGGCCGCACCGCCAATACCGAGGAGCTTGGCGGTGTTGCTACTGAAGATGCTTGAGGCCGCATCGCCTAAGGTTGAGCCTAGACTGGAAAGAAATTTGTCTTCGTCTTTGACCTTAGCGACTAGAGATGCGATTGCCTGCTTGCATTCATTCGAAAAAGTCTTAGCCTCCTCCACCGTTTTTGGATCGCTGGGATTGGTCGCCTTGCATTGTTGCTCGCAATATTTGGCCCGATCCTCACATAGACTTTTTGCCGCATTATACCGTCCTTGGCTCACGCTGGTGGCCGTCATCAGGTCTTTATCCGCACCAAGAATACCGTGGGCCTCCGGCGTATCATTGCCATTGAGACCTGCAACGGTAATTGCGTTCGTACAATCTTTGATCAAAACCGAAGCGCAGGCGGGTGGGGCGTCCGCAGCATTAGAATTCTCCAATGCCACCGATAGAAGTACCAAACAAAATAAAAACCGAACCATATCAACCTCTCTTAATTTTTTTAACCAGTAGCTTAAGTTGAAACGTCCAATTGTATAAACCCAACATCATCGTCCACCGGGCCCGCAATGCAATAAGCGGCCGCTCTTACAGCGCCCGCGCATCACTTCGCTGGAGATGGCAAACACACTGAGTCCGATTTCATGGCCTACATCGGAAGCGCTCGCGACTCTCCCGCTCTCATTCGAAGCCAATGTGCGCTGGTTTTTTTTAGCGCGATCGGTGGCGGAGTCGCCGTCTAAACTGAACGGACTGATGCTGCTAGGGGAGTAGCCGCCTCCGCCGCCTGCATCCTGCGCGCCAGCCAGTTTGGTTCCTATAGCGTCGCTTACCCCTTTGCCCGCTGGAGCCTTGGTATCGGTATCTACTGCACCCGCAGCCGCCGAGCCACTACCGCCCATTCCACCACTTGAGCCTCCCGCAAAACCGCCGCCGCCAGCGCTTGGTTTTTTTGCCACGGCTAAGGCCGTGGCGGTCCCGCCAGCCGCTGGCGGACAAACTGTCGGATCGTCGGAGCCAACGCTCGCGCAAAAATCATTCTTCGTGTAGGCGTTACAATAATCTGAACCCACGCCTTCGCCCGCTTTGAGCGCCGCTTGCGAACTTTGTCCGTTGTCTGCTTTACTCGAACAATAGCGCGCGGAAAAATTTTCGCACTTGCCAACTTTAAATTTACCCATGCAGTCTGCAACGTTTCGGTTCGAACATTCTTCGAGCGCGGCCGAATTCATAAGAGAGCAATCGGCTTTTCCGAGCAATTTGATTGCCGTCTTTGGATCGTCTATGGGCTTTGTAATCAGATCGCCACTGCCATTGCCACCGCCTAGATTATTGGGAGTGGTCGAAGGATGCTGAGGGGGCCAAGGCGGAAGATCAGAACCGGGAAGTTTGGGCGTGCCGGTTGTAGTCGTATTGTCGTTAGAGTCCGCTTTGGCAGCCATACTCTGGAAGCCTGATATTCCCGCCATCATGGCCATGGTTTCCGCACTCGAGGCAGCGCCCTTCGCGGCCGCTGAATTTGCGGTGGTTCGCTTTTTACACTCAGACAAGGTCTGTTCCATGTCAATTTTTTCTCGCTCCACGACTTTCGGATCTGAATTGGGAGTGGCGGTCTTTGGATCACAGGCGTGGGTGCATTCAATTTGCTGCTTGTCGCATTCGACGCCCGCGGCGTTCCCGCCCAACTGGGCGCTAGTTCCCGCCGAGTCCATGCAAACTCCACTCTGCAACGTGCCCTTCGGACACTGTGCAGTGGACCACATCGAGTCTTTGGCTCGTTCATTTGCCATGGCACTTTCACAGAATCCAATAGCACGGTTTGCCGTGGACTTACATTGCGCTAGGCCCGCCCATGCCTGACACGACAGAGCCAGGCCAGAGGCGGCAACTCTCAAAAGCCGAAAAGCATGGGACAGTGGACACATACGCTAATTATGCATTAAAATGAATCGAGGTCAGAGCCTTATATAATAGATGTCCCGTTGTGAGACACCCCGCCATTCCCCCGTACTAAGGTTCCACCTTGACACCCCTATACCGCGCCTCACATTAGGACCATGAAAACTAAGACCATCACCCCGAATCAAGTTCCTGTAATCCCGATGCGTAACATCGTCGTGTACCCAGGCCAGACCTTACCTATTTTGGTAGGCCGTACGCGCAGTCGCAGTGCTCTAGAAGCCGCTATTCGAAGTGGCGCCCAGTCCATACTCCTAGTCACGCAAAAACACGACGTGAACGACGTTGAACCTAGCGCCGATGACCTTTATCGGGTCGGGGTTCTGGCGCGCATCGATCGTTACGAAGGCACCTCGGACCGAGCTTATCAGTTGACAGTGAGTAGCGGGACCCGCTTCGGTGTTGATCGCTATGAAGAAGGTAGTGGTTATCTGATCGCGCATGGCCAACCTATCAACGACGTTCTCGACGTGGAAGGTGATGCGCTGGCGGGACTGGTCACTAGTCTTAGAACCCTAGCGGGAGAAATTTTTGTGCTCCTCCCCGGAAATCTAGAGCGGCTCACTGCTCTGCTCGCGGCCATTGAGGACCCAGTGTTGCTCACTCACCTAGTGGCGCAGAACTTAGAAATGAAAGCTGCTAATAAACAAGAAATATTGGAAATGACTTCGCTCAAAGGCCGCTTACTTTCGCTTTTAGAACAAATGGTGCGATTTCGTGAGCAGCTCAAATTGCAACGCGATGTGAACCAAAAGCTGTCTTCGCGCCTCGGCAAACAACATCGCGACGCCATATTACGCGAACAGATTCGCACTCTACAAGAAGAGCTTGGTGATAAACCCGCAGGTGCAAAAAATGATTTTGCCACCAAGATCGCACAGGCCGGCATGCCGGAAGAGGCGCTCAAGATCGCAATGGAACAAATGGAGCGCCTCGAAGCCATGGGCCCGCAATCGCCGGAATCCCATGTGATTCGCAGCTATTTAGAGTTACTGGTGGCATTGCCATGGAGCAAGTCTTCCGCGAACGATATCGATTTAACCGCTGCTCGCAAGGTTTTAGATGACGATCACTATGGTCTCGAGAAAATAAAAAAACGCATTATCCAACACTTGGCGGTGCTGAAGTTGAAGGAGAAAAAGGGCAGCATCCTGCTCTTTGTGGGACCGCCCGGCGTGGGCAAGACCAGTTTGGGCAAGAGCATCGCCAAAGCTATGAACCGCAAATTTGTGCGCGTGAGCCTGGGCGGGGTTCGCGATGATGCCGAAATCCGCGGTCATCGTCGCACCTATGTCGGCGCCCTCCCCGGCCGCATTGTCGACAGCATCAAACGGGCCGGCGAAAATAATCCGGTGTTTATGCTCGACGAGATTGATAAAATGGCGCGCGGTTGGGGCGGTGATCCGGCCTCGACGATGCTTGAGGTCCTGGATCCCGAGCAGAACGGTAAATTTCTCGATCACTATTTGGATGTGCCGTTTGATCTGTCCAATGTTTTTTTTGTGGCGACCGCGAATACTTTGGAAACCATTCCCGCGCCGTTACTCGACCGCATGGAGATTATTCATCTCTCGGGTTACACCACCGCCGAAAAGCTGCATATTTCTCGCACCCATTTAGTGCCGAAGCAGAAGGAAGAGCATGGTGTAAAAGAAGGTCAGTTACAAATCACTGATGCCGCGCAACTGCGCTTGATCAATGCTTACACGCGTGAAGCCGGAGTGCGCGAACTGCAACGCTCAGTCGGCGCCGTAGTCCGAGCGAGCACCGAACCCATTCTGGCCAACATCACTGGGGAGGCCATTGTAGTGGACACTCCCGATCTCGAAGAAATTCTTGGGGCTGAAAAATTCACCGAAGAATTTGTTGGGCAAAAGAATCCACCTGGCGTAGTGACCGGTCTGGCATGGACTCCCCTCGGAGGGGAGATCCTCTACATTGAATCGAGCCATATGCCGGGCAAAGGCAGCCTGCTCCTGACCGGCCAACTCGGCGAAGTCATGCGCGAAAGCGCCCAGATTGCCCTGACCTTGGTGCGGTCGCGTTTGGCGCATCGAGAAAAACCCTATGTCTACGAACGCGAAGACATCCACCTACACGTACCGGCCGGAGCGATTCCCAAAGACGGCCCCTCGGCGGGCGTAGCCATGCTCTCCGCCATCGCGAGTTTGGTGCTCGAGCGACCCGTAGACTCACGCATCGCCATGACGGGTGAGATTACCTTGCGCGGAGCCGTCACTCCGGTCGGCGGGATCAAAGAAAAAGTGATCGCCGCCCACCGCGCCGGAATCAAAAAAGTGCTGTTACCGCAACGCAACGAGCGGGACCTCAAAGAAGTGCCCGAGGAAGTGAAAAAAGATTTGCAATTTGTATTCGCGGAGACGGTGGAAGAAGCGCTCCATCACGTTCTGGGCCTAGAACCGACACAGTTTTCGGGCCCGCACGCGACCACTCCAGTTGTGACGGCTGCCGACATTCCAGGATGCCATTAAAACCTACTTAATTTTACCCTGATTAGCCACTACGGCCTGGGCGCGCGCGATCGCGTCCGCGTCTCCTAAATAACGATTATTTACAACCGAAAATCGTTCGTCGAGCTCGTAAACCAGCGGCGTGCCGGTGGGAATATTGAGTTTCATAATCTGCTCAGAGCTCATTTTCTCAAGATGTTGCACCAGGGCCCGCAGGGAATTTCCGTGAGCCACGATCAATAACTGGCGCCCAGCGCGGATGTGCGGCACCAGCTCGGATTCCCATAGGGGCAGGAGTCTTGCCAAGGTAGACTTAAGACTCTCGCCACGCGGCAGATCCTCGCTGGTGACCGAACGAAACAGCGGATTTTGCCGTTGCTCCGCAAACTCCTTATCGGAAAAAAGCGGAGGTAGCACTTCATAACCGCGGCGCCATTTTAACACCTGGTCTTCGCCATACTTGCGCGCGGTTTCAATTTTGTTCAAGCCCTGAAGTGCGCCATAGTGGCGTTCGTTCAGACGCCACGAAGTCGTGACTGGCACGAACATCGAGTCCATCTCTTCAAGCCCGATCCAAAGTGTGCGAATGGCGCGCTTTAGAATCGAGGTGTAGGCCAAGTCAAATTGGAATCCTTCGGCGCGCAAGAGTTGACCTGCCTGTTTAGCTTCCGCGCGGCCCTTTTCGCTGAGGTCGATGTCGACCCAACCGGTAAAACGACCGTCCTGATTCCATTGGCTTTCGCCATGACGAATTAAGGTCAGACGAAAGGGCTTTTTCACTTTGTCACGCTCTGGTCTTTACTGTTCAAACGAATCGAGTCCGCGCCTAAAATGCGGCTGCTTAGAAAATGAAAATGCAGCTCGAACTGAGGCTTGGTCTTGGCCACCAATCCGCCACCCACACGCGGTGGCTCGATCGCAAAGTCGGCGAAGTGTACGGTAGCGACGCCATCAACTTCAACATTGTCAGTGGTCTGCTTGTAAGTCGATTGCACCTTGAGCGGATAACTTTTGTCACCAATCATCAGATCCCCTTCGAGAGGGAATTGAGTCATGGCAAAAAGCTCGTGCCACTGATCTGAAGTCAGGGCCTTCGAACGAAACACGAGTTCGGGGCGTACATCCGCTTTCAACGTCTTCATCACGCTCTCGTCGCGACTGGCGTCGCCGCTTTGAAAACTGCGGATCGGGATATTGACTTCAATATGGTAAAGGCCACCCAATTCCGGCAGCACTTGGGCCGAAACGTCGCAATTTTTGCCGACCACTTCGCCGGAACTCAGCAAGAACATGGTGCGCTGAGCCTTGTAGGCGACACAGTGGGAACCTTCTTCAAACAGCGACTGTTCAGTGGAGGCCTGGCTGGTGTTTATAAAAAAACCTAAACAAACCACGACGGAAAATTTATTCAGCAGCACTCGCGGCACCTTCCTTTTTAGCTTTCAATGCGGCATCGCAGATCTCGAGCTTCTCTTCGTATTCGTCTTGGCGCTTAAGCAAAGTGGTGCGGTACTTATTAAAGCGTGCGATGCGGTCCTTTAGATACTCTTCGCTCACTGCCACAATTTTGTCTTTTTCGTCGATCCCGATATTGAACTCATCCTCTTTGTCGGTCACGCGGTCCACCGGTTCGGTCCAGATTAATTTGCCGGCGCCGCCGTTTTTCTTGGAAACGGTCTCTTCGCGGCAAGTTTTCAGCGCGCCGTAGAGACCTTTGGAGCCGTACTTGCGATTGCCGTAAACCCGGTCTTCGAGTTCATAAACCTCATATTGCAATCGCCTGAGCTCTTCGTTCATCGCGACTTTGCGTTGTACAATCATATTGCCGTCTTTAACGCCGACTTTTTCATCACCGGAAATGGTGGCGGATTTGGCCAGATCGGTTGCGATTTTGGTGGCTTTGTGCGGATTCGTTGTACACGCTATAAATAAACTTAAACTCACCAACAATATTCCAAGCTTAATTAAAAAACCAATCATAAAGACTCCCGGCCACAAGGGCCTAAATTTAAAATCCATTATACGATTTGCCACCACCCCTCGAGCAAGGCTTTGCATTTTTTGATGCCGGACCTAGTTAAGAATCCGAATGCACGAGGAGATATTCATGACGTCCCAAGTCAATCCGCGCAGATTTAAAATTTTTAATCTCTTTCTTCAAGGTTGCAATTAAGACCTCTCGACTCCCGAATTGCCGCGACAACACCGCCAAAACACTTGCGCGCGAAACCGCTAAACCGCTGAGGGGATCAACCTCCGCCCGCAACGAAACCGTGAGCGGGCCCTGGCGAAAAAACATTTCCACTGAGGAGGCGCTTTCTCGCGTCATGCGGCACCACAGGCGTTCGGTTTCGGCCACCGTCACTGAGTGACATGCGCCGGCCTGAGACAGCAAGTAGGCCGTAATATTCTCCAGCGTCGACGGCCGCCCTGCCAGCGCGTGCGGCTCATCAAATAAACACTGATGATCGACTAAACTCTTTAAATGCTGCAATGGCGCGAGCAAAACCCCCTCGTCTCCGGTCAACTCAGTATGCTGCGCGACCTCAAGGCAAAGATTGCTACCAATGCCTTCAGATGAGGCATCGCCACCATAGACCTCCGCATTTTTTTCGGCGCTCCAAGCATCGCGCCAATAGCGGTGCGCCGTGCTGGCATTAGTGCTGAGGGCGATTTGTAGGATCGACATGGCTCTTTATGCCTCAACTTCCACACAAATTGCACTTGGAAAGTAAGCTTCTTTTTGCGACAGTGAAGACATGAATACATCATCAATGCCGTGGTTGAAAAGTTATCCCAAAACTGTCGCGCCCACGATCGACATCACCCGTTTTTCCTCAATCAATGATTTGTTTGAGGAGAGCGCGCATAAATACCGCGATCGCTCGGCTTTTATCAGTTTCGGCGCCGAACTGAGTTTCGAGGATCTTAATTACCTTTCCGCGGACTTCGCCTCGTTCCTACAAAATGTGGCCGGCCTAAAGAAGGGCGACCGTATCGCACTGCTCATGCCGAACCTCTTGCAATACCCAGTGGCGCTTTACGGAGCCTTGCGCGCGGGTCTAGTGGTCGTCAATACCAATCCTCTTTACACCGCTCGCGAAATGCAGCACCAGCTGAATGATTCAGGCGCCAAGGCCATCGTGATTTTTGCCAATTGCGCCCACACTCTGGCCGAGATCATTCATGAAACTCCGCTCACAACCGTGATCGTCACGGAGATTGGCGATCTGCTGGGTTTTCCCAAAAGTGTGGTGATGAATGGCGTGGTGAAATACGTCAAAAAAATGGTGCCAAATTACAATTTGCCAGGTGCCTATTCTTTTTATCAAGCGCTCGATCTCGGCCACGACACCAACTTTACACCCGAGCCCTGCGATCGCGAGGATCTAGCGTTTTTGCAGTACACCGGCGGCACCACCGGAGTGTCCAAGGGTGCCGAGCTCACGCACGGAAATATTCTCGCCAACATGTTGCAAATCGCGGAGTGGATGCGGCCGGTCCTGAACGAAGGAGAGGAGATCGGCATCTTAGCGCTGCCGCTCTATCATATCTTTTCGCTCACCGTGAACGCGCTGACTTTAATGTATTTTGGCGGCTCCAATGTGATGATCACCAATCCCCGCGACATTCCCGGCTTCACCAAGACGCTCAAAAAATATCCATTTACGGTGTTCACC
>JANXMF010000153.1 GCA_025354795.1 Pseudobdellovibrionaceae bacterium | reverse complement strand
CGCCCGGCATGTAAACCTTAAGGATAGATTATGATTGATGTGCGAGCCCTAGAACAGACTGGGGCCAATCCTCAGAACGGTCTCACTTTCGCAGAGGAGTATCGACGCTCGCTGAAGAATCGCGGCGAGGATCCGCACTGGGTTGACAAGCTTCTGGCGATGAACGTCAAGCGTAAACAAATCATCACCCAGCAAGAAACTTTACGCGCCCAACAAAATAGGTTTGGCGAAGAGATCGCACGCAAAAGACGCGCCGGTGAAGACGCCGGCGAACTCTTAAAGCAGATGCAAGGTATGGCCACGCAGAGCAAGGAGCTCGAGCAACAGGTGCTCAAGGCCGACCAAGAACTGACCGACGTGCTCATGCGTTTGCCGAATAGGGTCCACCATACGGTGCCGGTCGGTGAATCGGCGGAAGACAATCTGCTGGTGCGAGCCTCTGGAGTTAAAAAGGTTTTTTCGTTTAAAGCTAAGGAGCATTGGGAGCTCGGCGAAAAATTGGGAATTTTGGACTTTGAGCGTGCCGGAAAGGTGACGGGCGCCCGCTTTACTTTCCTTCGAGGTGCAGCCGCGCAATTGGAACGGGCTTTGATTCAATTCATGATGAATCTGCACGCCGAGCAGCACGGTTACGAAGAAATGATTCCGCCGTTTATTGCCAACTCGGCAAGTTTTGTGGGGGTGGGGCAGTTCCCCAAATTCAAGGACGATGTTTTTCATTTGACGGGAACAGATTACCATTTGATTCCGACAGCCGAAGTGCCGGTCACTAATTTTTTCGCTGGCGAAACGCTTAAAGAGTCCGAGCTGCCAGTGCGTTTTGCGGCTTACTCTCCGTGTTTTCGCTCGGAGGCCGGGAGTTACGGTAAGGACACGCGTGGATTAATCCGTCAGCATCAGTTCAACAAGGTCGAACTCGTTATGTTTGCGCATCCATCGCAGTCTTACGAATGCCATGAGCAGTTGACGGGCCACGCCGAAAAGGTTTTGCAACAGCTTGACCTCCCGTACCGGGTGGTCAGTTTGTGTACGCGCGACATCAGTTTTGGCGCGGCCAAGTGTCACGATCTTGAGGTGTGGCTGCCGGGGCAAAACGCCTACCGCGAAATTAGTTCCTGCTCTAACTTTGAAGATTTCCAAGCCCGTCGCGCCAACATCCGCTTCAAAAGTGACGCGTCCAAAGCCAAACCACAGTTCGTACACACTTTAAACGGCAGTGGCCTGGCCATCGGTCGCACCTTAATCGCAGTGCTCGAAAACTACCAACACGAGGACGGAAGCGTTCAAGTGCCGTCGGCATTAAGTCCTTACATGAACGGGCTGAAGGTCATTAAGGCCAAGTAACACCCAGTGTTATGGGTAGCTGCAAGCGGGGTTTGTCTTTATATCTGAAGTCCATCCGCGGGAGAGGTGGCAGAGTGGTCTAATGCATCGGTCTTGAAAACCGACAGGCTCGTAAGGGCCTCGTGAGTTCGAATCTCACCCTCTCCGCCAATTTCCGCAGCAAGATAGTTCTAAAAAAGGGTAAACCCCTAAGATCAATAACAAATGGAATCAGTGAGTTAAACGGCTCCGTCTTTCGGAACGTAACCAAGAATAACCACGAATAATTATAGCACCGGGCACTCGCTGGGCAACCAGCGGGCACTCGCGGGCCAACATTAAACAAAGGATGATTAGTATGATCCGATTTATTTTTTGGATTCTGTCCCTGTGTCTTGCCATTGGTGTGGGTGATGCATTTGTCCGCCTGACCCTCGAAATGTGTCAGGCGGCAGTGCACGCTCACCAGCATGACCAACTTAGCTATTCCAAGTTCACTCGCGCCCTTCTTATGGCGAAACCTCGGCCCCTGCCAAAACGGCAGGAGTCGGGAAGATAATTTTTTTACCAGGAGGTATTCCATGGCACCTGCATTTTGTTTTCAAAAGCCCCAAAGGAAGCTGTCCGTTCAAATGAGAGCCGTACTAATGGTTCTTGAGGCCGATCCCTATCTTAAGGATATGCTCAGTCCGCATATAGACGTGGAACTTGAGACTATTCGTTGGGATAGGATTTTTCCAATTCGCTTCGGCTCAGGCCACTCCACGGTTGTGAGCTGGCTTTATGGCCTTTGGACGGATGAGCCACGTCCACGCGCCAACGTCTTTAACGGCTCTCTCAACCTGACTCCACGGCTCCAAGCCGCAATTCTTCAGGCCCTGGCTTTGCGCTGGGGTCTTGCCGCTTAATTCGTTCCGTCTTCCAGTTTTTCCCACTTTCGCCCGAGCTAACCCCTCGGGCTTTTTATTATGGAGGTTTCAATGCCCCGTTTTATGGCTTCATCCCCGGTCGTTGCCTACGCATCCTTGGTCATTTCCACTCAAGGAGCGGAGTCCGATTTTGAGTTTCTGCGGCGCTGGTGTTCTAAAGTTCCAGTTGAACTTGAAATTCTTGCCGACGACGTCCACCCAAGCGCGCCGGACCGGCAGTTCTGGAAAGATCTATTGAATGAAATTGAGCGGGGGGCGATCACCACGCTCATTGTTCCAAGCCTTTTCCATATTGCTGGCGATGACTTCATTGCGCTCTCGAAGTTTTTAACTTTTTTGAAAATGCATCGCGTGACGCTTAAATCCATCGTCGAGTTGGTCGATTCCAGAAGGGACTCCAGGACGGAAATTGTCTTGCAACTGATTAACGATACCAGAAAAGCAAACGCTGCAAGAGGTGCTTAGTGGAAGACAAAATTACGTTTCTATATGTTAGAGTTAGCACCCTAGACCAGGTCGGCGGGGCTGAATCGCAGACCAGAGCACTGATGGAGTGGTGCAAGAATAACAACATTACCAACTATGAATTCTTTGCGGATCATGGTATCTCTGGTGCTAAGGAAAACCGTCCATCGCTCAATAGAATGATGGAAAGAGTTGGCGCCGATGAATGTAAACAAGTTGTGTGTTTTGCCTTCAGTCGCATGGCCCGCAGTACCACGCATTTGCTTAAGGTTTTGGAATTTTGTCGTTCGCATTCGACAAGATTTTTGTCAATTACCGAGGCACTCGACACAACTTCCCCAATGGGAATTTGTTTATTTACAATCTTAGGTTGTTTGGCGCAATTGGAGCGCGAGTTGATCCGCGAGCGTGTAATTGCTGGGATCAAAAATGCTCGGGCTAAAGGAAAAATCATTGGCCGAGTGCGTAAGAGAAATGATATTTTGATCCATTCGCTTCTGGATGCTGGCATGTCTTTTCGCGCCATTGCAAAGATTGCGAATTGTTCTCATGGCTCTGTCTCCGCTTCCAAGAAGGAGTGGCTGGCAAAAAAAGCTCAGCTTGACGCCACCTTGGAAAGTGAAACGATACGACTCTTACCCGCTCCTCGTCAAATTGATTCCGGTGATTCCACAGATCCTCAATCTCCCTAAGCGCACCCCCTTTATTGCAAGGAACCGTGAGGACCACGTCAATGGTCACCTGATCGAAGTTTTCTAACGTCAAAATATTTTTCCAAAAGGATTTCGCGTGAAAGTTTTTTTGCGAAGGCCACTTTTTGTCTTGGTTGGGACGCTGTTGATTTGGATTTCCCCTCAATCTGCTAAGTGCGACGAAAGCAGCTTGGAAATCAAGATTTGCAGTGAAAGCCAAAGTTTCCAAGATGGCAGCCATTTCGAGCCGATCTACGAATCCGTCAAGACGCTCTTAGAATCAAGCGCGGGCACAGCCGGAGGCCGCAGTCTAGAGAGCGCCGGACAGTCTCTCATTTTTAAAGCGATGATCATTCGGCAGGCCGCCATAATTTCTGGACGATTGTTGGTTTGGTTTTCCGTGGCGAGTAACCCTATTACCGTGGCGCTTGGCTTTTTGGCGATCCCCACAGTCTCAGCCAAGTGTGACGTCGTTTTCTCCAACGATCCAGACTGTCTCAAACAACATCCTTGTATTCAGCCACTTTCGGCTTTTGGGCGACTCCCGTAGTTGAGCCCCCGAGTGAACCTTTCTTTCATCCCGCCCCACCTTCCCACCTCTCGGCAGGACTGCTCGTCCAGCAGTCCTGCCGTCTCTTCCTCCCTAATTCCCCCATCAATTCCATTTCTCAATCCCGTCATTGATTGCATAAATACTCTAAGGCATAATTTCCCCGCACGGAGCCGAGGAGATTTTTTTGAAGACAAAAAAAGCCCGCAGTCTTTCCCCACTCGATTTAACTGATTGTCGGGTCATGTTTGAAGTTAGTCGCAAAGTCCTTGAAGATGATCCCATGGATTTTATTACCGATATCAGCGGCAAGATCACGGTTTTCAATGAGGAGACTGAGGATTCCGATATCGTAGTCGCAACCTGCAAAGCAATTCGTGTTGAGGTTACCAATGCTATTGAGGCCAAGCGATCCGTAACGGAAGTATTTGATTCGTATAATAGCGAACTTGACACGATTTTTGGGGCACTCTTCACCGAACGGGGCTTCAATCCAGCTCTAGAAGAGACGACCGAGCCCGGTCTCGGCAACGACATTTTGCTAATCACGCGGGTCGAAGTACCCCCGGCCTATCGGGGATGGAACTTGGGACAGGTGTTGGCGCTCAAAACGATGGAGCAGTTCTCAGGTTTCTGCAAATATATTGCGTTAATGGCTGCGCCTTTACAGTTTGGCGGCTGTGCTCCCAATTCAAAAGAAGAAATGGAGCGCCTTGGATACAATCTATTTACAAGGAATAGATCCGCTGCCTTTTCAAAGGTGTCCTCGCTCTGGAAAGAAATTGGATTTGTGCCGGTGGCGGCCAACTCCGAGGTTCTTATTGCCAGTCCAATCGTGATCCCGCCCAAAAGTATAAAGCAGCTTTTTAAAGAGGCGATTTCCCGGCGAAAGAAGAGACGAGTCCTCATTCAAGATGCCGGCCTTTCAAAAAGAGGAAAATTACCTCGGAAGGGTAGTCGGAATGGCGCAAGTCGCTCAAAATAGAGATCTTTGCACTCCGAATCCTATCGATCACCAGGGATCAACTTTCTGCAAATGGAATCTTTGGCGAGCCCATTTGGTCAACTGACCCAGCGTTTTAGCG
>JANXMF010000142.1 GCA_025354795.1 Pseudobdellovibrionaceae bacterium | reverse complement strand
GGAGTCTGCACCCGCCCCACAAACAATGGTTCATGAGTTGTGAGCGCATAGGCCCGCGAAAGATTCATGCCAATCAACCAATCGGCACGACTGCGCGCGCGGGCGGCATCGGCCAAGGGATCGTAGTTCGCACTGGGTTTTAGCTCGCGCAGTCCGGTTTGAATCGCCTCCGGAGTCAGAGACGAGATCCATAGTCGCCGCACCGGCTTGTGGCAGTTGCACTTTTCATAGATATAGCGAAAAATCAGTTCACCCTCGCGCCCGGCATCGGTTGCGCAGATCACTTCATCACACCGCGCCAGCGCCTGGCGCACCACCTCGAATTGATCTTGAGTTTTGTCCACCACCACCAGTGGCCATTCCTGTGGCAATAGCGGCAGCGCGCCGAGACTCCAGGCTTTCCACGCAGGATTGATTTGATGGGGTTCGGGAAGGGTCACCAGATGGCCAATCGCCCAAGTGACAGTGTACCCCGCGCCCTGAAGCCAACCCTTGCCTTGCTGGAAAGCGCCGACGGCTCGAGCCAAGTCGCGCGCCACCGATGGTTTTTCAGCAATGATGAGGATATTTCCGACGCGTGACATGCTTAACCAGGAGACCATGCGAAATAAGGAACTACAATTTGGTTTTCACTACGACAAAGCGCGCAGGGCGGGGTGGTACCAATTTTGCTCTTCAAACGGTCAAACAAAAAGGCAAAGCTACGCATGACTTGGACTCTGAAAAGGTGAGGAACTTATCAAAAACCTTATATTTTTTGCAATCATCCTGTTCTCCGTACGCTCGACCGCCGACTGCAGCCACCTGCTCGACGACAAAGTCCAAGCGAGTGTGGTGCGCTTGGCGCTAGAGTTAATCGAGGCCATTGCTTGGCAATCGCCCGCTGGTAGCCAGCATCCCTCCCGCCGGATTTGAAGACTTACCTTTTCAACACGGACAGCTCGAGACCGACGCTTTAAAAGCCCAGGTCC
This sequence comes from Pseudobdellovibrionaceae bacterium, assembly GCA_025354795.1. Taxonomy (GTDB): domain Bacteria; phylum Bdellovibrionota; class Bdellovibrionia; order Bdellovibrionales; family UBA1609; genus JALHOQ01. The sequence continues at coordinate 52,342 of JANXMF010000142.1, read as the reverse complement.
TGAATGCAGAAGATCTGCCCGTACAAATCACCATTTAAAATTTGCGCTTGCTGGTGCTGCAAGCGTTGCTGGAATCTATTTAGCGGACCCCAGCGAGTCCCAACCACCAGTGAAATTCTGCGTGTGACCATAACCGAGGGAGAGCAAAGCATAGGCCACCGCGGCCGAGCGCACTCCTCGGTTGCTGACGATGAGCAGCCGATTTCCGGTGGAAATTCCGAGCGCGCCGAGCTTGTGACGAAAACGCACATTGGGGCGACCTTGCGGGGTGAAAAATTCCGTCCATTCAATATTGATCGCGTCGATACCGGGGTTGGAACTCTTGGCTTCGGGGCGCTTCAGATATTCCTGTGGAGAGCGCACGTCAAGGATGTACACATGAGCCTCACCCCGTTGACGTTCATCATGGGCCCATTTTAAAAACCCAGCTTTGTCGATTTGCATTTCCTCACGCGGATGGAGCGGCCACTCCGGAACATTTTGCGGCGGCGGCGTCGCTTGCGTTGTCATGGTCTTGCGCAGGGCCTCGACCGAACTGATCTGCACGTCCTGGAAGCCGAGATAAAGGAGAGTCCACGCAAGTCGCCCCTCCTCACCTTTACCCGCGGGCCCGTAGCCAACGATGACCACCGGGCTTGAGGGGGTCAGGCCCAGCAACGCCAAACGCTGCGCGGCCTGATGTTTATTGCGCAACACTTCGCCGGACTGGCGACTCTCCGCGAGATTTTCCCACGGAAAGTATAGGGAATTCTGCACGTGATTCAAACCGTAATCAAAACTCGAGCGCACATCGAGAATCTGGGTGTGCTCACTGATCTCAAGCGGACGCTGAGCTTTTTGCATCACTTGCACGAATTCGCGCGTTTGTGTCTCACCCACTTTCGTCGGCTTCATTTGGCAACCCGTCATCAGCAGTGCGAGGAGACACGCTAAGTTGCGCAATTATTTAAACCGCATGGTCGGGAATAAAATAATATCGCGAATTGACGGACAATCGGTGACCAACATCACCAGTCGTTCGACCCCGAGGCCCACTCCGCCCGTCGGCGGCATACCGGAATCGATGGCCTGCAAAAAATCTTCGTCCATGGGCTGCGCCTCCTCGTCCACTTTGCGTTTGGATTCCTGCGCCTCAAGTCTACGCCGTTGTTCTTCGGGATCATTGAGCTCGGTGTAGGCGTTGCCGAGTTCCATATGGGCGACCATCGGCTCAAAGCGTTCCACTAAGCCTGGTTGCGAGCGATGACTTTTAGTCAACGGCGAAACCTCGACTGGGAAATCGACGATGAACGTGGGCTCCCATAGATGCTCCTCAACCGTAAGCGCAAAAGCTTCCATCAGCATTTCGCCACGCGCGCCAAGCTTTTTCGGGTCAGCGCCCAACGCCCTCAAACGTGCGTTCAAGTCGGCATCGCTCACCGTGTCGGGATCAAAGCCCGCGTACTCTTTCAGACCGGCCATCACCGAAAGCCTGCGCCATGGTGGGCTAAAGTCGATTGGTTTACCTTGGTAAGTGATTTTGAAACCGCCGGTGATGGACTTAACCACATGTCCCACCAATTGCTCAAACTGCGCCATCTGGTCGTTGTAGTCGGTGTACGCCTCATAGTACTCAAGCATCGCGAATTCCGGATTGTGCGAGCGATCAATCCCCTCGTTGCGAAAATTCTTACCAAGCTCATAGACTTTTTCAAAGCCGCCGACAATCAAGCGCTTCAAATACAGCTCAGGCGAAATTTTCAAAAACAGCTTCATATCGAGGGCGCGGTGATGGGTGGAAAACGGATAGGCGGCGGCGCCCCCGTAAATGGGTTGCAGCACTGGCGTTTCCACTTCTAAAAAGCCACGCGCGTCCAAGAAGTTGCGAATTTCCTTAAACACCTTTGATCGCGTGATAAAAACTTGGCGCGAAGTTGCATCGCTCATCAGGTCCAAATGCCGGTGACGGTACTTGATTTCTACATCGGCTATGCCATGGAATTTTTCCGGCAGGGGCTCGAGCGATTTACATATGATTTGAAATTTTTGAACGTGAAGTGAGAGCTCGCCGCGCTTGGTTTTAAAAATAAACCCCGTTAGCCCGACCCAATCCCCCAGATCAACCAAATTGAAAAAATCCTGATCCGCCGCACTCAACTCTTCGAGTTTAACGTAACCCTGCAAGGTTCCGGTTTGATCTTGGAAGTTAAAAAACGCGGCTTTACCCATATCCCGGCGGGTCATCAAGCGGCCCGCCATGGTCACCACGGTTTCGGTTTTGTCGCCAGCCACCAAATGACTATGAGCCTCAACCATGTGCTGGGCTTTGTGCGACGGCTTAAAATTGTGCGGATAGGGATCGTGACCCTTGGCGCGCAAATCGGCAAGCTTGCGGCGTTTTTCTACGCGCAGAGGATTGTCGCGGGGTTCGCTGGTGATTTCCATTTTTCAGATTCCTAACCGGCGAAAGCCGCCATGACATTTTTAAGCAGAGCCACGGCCTCTTTGCGCGGCCGTTGAAAAGCGTTGCGCCCCATAATGCTGCCAAAGGCCCCGCCAATCGCGAGCTCCTTCACTTCCTTCATGAGTTCTTCGGTGTCCTTAGGTTCGCCACCGCTGAAGATCACAATGCGGCGGCCATTGAAGGAAGACTCGACCACGTGGCGAATGCGGTCCTGCAATTTATCGACGCGCACATTTTGCTGTTTATAAATGCGCAGAGCTTCGGCCTGTTCGATGTGCGCGGTCGGCGGTTTGACTTTGATAATGTGCGCGCCCAACTGGGCCGCGATCTGGGCGCCATAAGACACCACGTCAATTGCGGTTTCACCTTCTTTGCTGATCCCCTCACCGCGCGGATAAGACCACACCACCACCACTAAGCCAGCTTTTTTCGCGGCACTGGCGGCGACCTGCAATTGTTCATATTGATCATTGCGCTGGGACGACCCGGGATAAATCGTAAAACCCACCGCACAACAACCGAGGCGAAGTGCATCGTCAATGCCCGAGGTCATTGCCGAAATGGGATTTCCCTTCGCTTTATAAAGTGAATCGGAATTGTTTATTTTGAGGATCAGCGGAATTTCGCCGGCGAACTCGCGCGCGGCGGCTTCGACAAAGCCCAAAGGTGCGGCGTAAGCGTTGCAGCCCGATTCAATCGCTAAACTAATATGGTAGGTGGGATCGTAGGAATCCGGATTCATCCCGAAGCTGCGCGCCGGCCCGTGTTCAAAACCCTGATCCACCGGCAGAATGACCATCTTGCCCGTGCCGGCCAAAGTGCCATGGTTCATCATGCGCGCCATGTTGGCCAACACACCCGGGTTGTCGGCTCCGTACCAGCTTAAAATCTCTCTAACTCTTGGCGTCATCCAAGGACTCCTTTTGCTGCGCTTATGGGGCCCCAAAGTATTCAGATGCGTTCGTGAAATCAAGAGTAAACGCTCGCCATCGGCACAAGCTTGGGGTCATAATCGAAATCCGCATGAAGGAACTCTTGAACGCCCGTCTAGCCCCGTTTCGCAACCGTAATTTCCGCAGTTTTTTTCTAGCCCAGTCGCTCTCCATGGTGGGTTCGTGGTCCCACGACCTCGCGCGCGCATGGATTATCGTTTCCGCCACCGGCAGCAGCGGTGCCCTCGGCAATCTGAATATGGTGATCGCGGTGCCGTGCTTGTTTTTAATTTTACAGGGGGGAGTGCTGGTCGATCGCACCGATGTGCGCAAGCTTATTCAGCGCACCAAATCGCTGCTTGCGGTTTCGTCTCTGATTTTGGCCGTGCTCGCTGAATTTTCGCATTTGCAAATGTGGCATTTGTTGTTGTTTGGCCTGATCGAGGGCGCGATCGTGGCGTTTGACTCACCGGCCTTCCAGGCGCTGACGGTGCGCTTGGTGCCGCGCTCTGAATTTCAGCAAGCGATCGCTTTGAATTCGACCAATTTCCACACGTCGCGCATGTTAGGCCCGATCGTGGCCGCGTGGTTGTTGGCGTGGCACGGTCCAAGTCTAGTGTTCTTGTTTGATGGCCTCACTTACTTAGGCGTCGCCTTAGTGCTGATGAACGTGCGGTTGAACGACGTGCAGCGGCCCACTCTCGCTTTGAACAGCAAAAACAGCGTGCGCGCCGGCTTAAAGTACATTGCGAGGCACAGTTCACTACGCTACCAAATGGCGCAATTGATGTTGACCATCTGTTGCGTTTATCCGCTGATGATCTCGGTCTTTCGCGTGTATGTGCAGCGCAAGTTTGCTTTAGATGCGCACGAATTTGGCACGGTCTTTAGCTTTCCAGCTATGGGTTCGATGGCGGGCGCTTTGAGTTTTGCCGTAATCAAACCCCGCGAGCCGGGACGGGCGCTGCTTTTTGGCGTACCCTTGGTTTTTTGCACTCTGTTGTTGCTGCCTTGGCTGGCGGATCTGAGAGCGACCGTGCTCTTGATGTCGCTCACGGGCTTCGGGCTTTATTTGACTTTTGCCTCGCTCACGGTGGCAATGCAATTGGATGTGGCCGAGGAATATCGCGGCCGGCTAAGTTCGGTGATTGGCATGGGCTTTTCATCGATCGGGCCGTTGATGAGCTTTCCTTGGGGACACCTTGCGGATAGGACCGGCCCACCCACGACGATCTTTTTAAGCGCCGGGCTGTTTGGGGGGGGCTCACTAGTTCTGGCGGTGCTCAATCGGCGTGCATATGGCGCGGAACAGTGTTAGGTTCTTCGCTCCCGGAGGAATCTATGGATGTTTATTACGAAGCTACGCCCAATCCGCAATCCATGAAGTACATGGTTACCGGCACGATCGCGTCTGAATCTGCGCACTTTACCTCTGCCAGCGAATGCGCGCGCAGTCCGTTGGCGCAAAAGATTTTTAGCTTCCCCTGGGCCGCGGGAGTTTTTATCGGGCCAACTTTTGTCACGGTGACTAAACAAGATTGGGTAGAGTGGGAGGTTCTCGCGGAGCCTTTGTCTGAATTAATTAAGGAGCATTTGCAAAGTGGCGCGGTGGTTTTGTCCACCGTAACGGCTGAAGTGGAAGACCCGAATGATTCGACGACGGTGCGCCAAATTAAGCAGATTCTGCGCGACGAGATTCGCCCGGCGGTGGCGATGGATGGCGGCGATATTGTTTTTGATAAGTTTGAAGAGGGCCGGGTTTATTTGCATATGCAGGGAGCGTGTTCTGGTTGTCCCAGTTCGGCGCTGACTTTGAAAGACGGAATTGAAACGCGGTTAAAGCAGGCGATTCCCGAGATTCTTGAAGTGGTTTCGATTTAGGGATCTTTATCGTTTGCAAGGGCTTCGCAGCAAGGTCAAAACGGGGCTGAGGCGATGTTCGAAAATAGAGATGGTATCAAGAAAAATATTTGCATGTCTTATTACGCGGGCAAAGGAAGCCGCGACCAAGCCCTTACTTCACCCAACGCACCTTGTGCGTGGCCTCACTCATCGACTCCACTTCGGCTGCAAAGATATCCATAACCTCGACTGCCAGTTTCTGCGCCTCCAAACCCAGATCTTCGAGCGCAAGCGTGGGCACCGGGGTCCCCTGATTATTCACATTGACGGCGAAGTGTACTAGTGAACTCACCGGACTTTGTGTCGCAATCGAAATACTCAGCTTACGCTCACCACAGTACAAATCGTCACCGCGACGAACCATGATCTGCGCCAGAGCTCTTTCAGGAGCCGAGATTAGGATTTGATCTTTGACAATTCCGGCCAGCAATCGCTGTAAACCGACAGCTGCGAAAAGCGAAATGTCAAATTTCTCCACGATAAAATGCAGCATCTTTTCGCCCGCGATGCTAGCGCGCTCGAGCAGATCCTCGCCGTCCACCATGTGCTCAAACGCCACATCGCACGCGCCGACCCAAGCCACCACCGAGTCGCCCAGCATGCCGTGCTGCAAGTAATTGCGCAGTGAAACCAGCTGGGCGCCGTCGTACTTTTCATCTGACGATAGAAACTTGGTCTTCACTGTGTTCTCTCCCGCAACTCCGTAAACGCAAGTCCATTGGCGGTCAACGCGCGCTTGAAACGCTGGCAAGATTCGCACTCGCCACACCACTGCGCGCCCGCAAAATAACACGGCCATAGGTTATGAAAAGGCACTCCAAGCTCTATCGACCGCGCCACAATCTCGGTTTTATTCATATCCAAGGAAAAGCACTTTGCCTGCACTCGGCGGCTGGTGGAATAAGTCCAACACTGGTCGAGCGTGCTCAAAAACGCCGCGCTATTGTCGGGAAAAGTTTGCGCCTCTTCGATATTAAACCCAGGTACCACAAAATCGGCGTCGAAGCCTTCAGCGAACCCAGCCGCAATATTTAAAAAAATACCGTTGCGATTAGGCACCCAAACGTTCTTAGCCGTTGCTTGCGAACGCTTGAGATCATCGATCGCCACGTCGCCGCCGGTCGGAATCATCGCCGCGAGGTCGATCAATGAAGTGCGGGTGAACACGTGAAACCAGGGCAGCTCAACCAGTTCAAACCGACAGCCGTAGAGCTTCGCAAGCCCACGCGAGCGCTCGACTTCACGGACCGCGGCCTTTTGGCCGTAGTCGAAGGTCAAGACCATTTTCACTTCGTAATCTGCAAGCGCATGGAGAAAACCGTAAGTGGAATCTAAGCCCGAAGACAGAAGAACAACCGCAGCAGGCTTAGCCCTAGGCATGTGCTCGTTTGGTCTTGCGCATAGCCTTCTTTTTGACCCGCGTCTTCTTAGCCTTAGGCTTTGCCGACTTAACCACGGCTTCAGCCGCTACGGGTGACAATGTGCTGCGAATCAAACGCGCCCGTTCGAGCACGCTCTGCGCGAGGCCACGTACAAATCCAGCGTTCCAACGCAGCATCTGCGAAAGGTCAGTCATAAGTTCCCCTCTCATTAGGCGGTTTGCAATTGATGACGTTTCCATTTTTGATAGCGATCAAGAATCAGCATCAAAGGTGTCGCGACATAAACTGTCGAGTATGCGCCCAAGAACATCCCGATCATCATCGCCACCGAGAAATCATGGATCACACCATCGGCAAAAAAGAACATCGAAGCCACAGTCAGATAAGTGATCATATAAGTGAGCACGGTGCGCGAGAGCGTTTCGTTGATGGAACGATTGGAAATCCAGTAAATATCTTTGTCACGAAAATGCTGTTGGTTCTCCCGGATCCGGTCGAAGATCACAATAGTGTCATTGAGCGAATAGCCGATAATTGTTAAGACGGCAGCCATGGTTTGGGTTGTAAATTCCCAATTAAAGAGAGAATAAATTCCCACTGTAATGATCGCATCATGAAAAAGGCAGAACACGGCGCCGGGTGCGTAGCGATAGTCGAACCGCAGCCCCACAAAAATTAAAATCAACAACAGGCAATAAAACGCCGCGAGAATTCCGTTACGGCGCAATTCGGCGCCGACTTGAGGACCCACAGTGTCCACTCGGCGAATGACCGCGCCATCTTTGGCAAAATGCTCAGTGATGCCACCTTTGATTTTATCGATGGTCTGCTGGATAAAAGCGTTGGTTTCTTGCTCGGATTTTCCGGCGGGAGTTTCCAAATGAATCAGATACTCGTTCTTATCGCCCAGGCTTTGCACATTGGCATGGGCAAAGCCCTCGTCCGCCATAAACTTGCGCACGTGACTGGCGTCGACGGTGGGATTGAACTGCGCTTGCACCTCGATACCGCCAACAAAGTCGACTCCATAGTTGAGGCCTTTGGTGACTATGATGATCATGGAGATAACCACCAAAGCCATAGACATGACCGTAATATATTTTGCGACGCCGAGAAAATCGTAGCGGCCCCAGCTCTCTTCTTTTTTCTGCTTCATTTGTGCTGCCATTGACAACGTCCCTCTTAAATCGTGATTTTCTTCACTTTAAATGTGTTGCTTAAAAGATCGAGGATGTAGTGACTCATAAAGACGGCGGTGATCATGGTGGTCACAATGCCGGCAATCAGCGTGACGCCAAAACCGCGCACCGGACCCGAGCCAAAGTACACCAGCACCGCAGCGGCTATGGCGTTGGTAACGTTTGAATCGAAAATCGCCGTCCAAGCATGGTGAAACCCCTCGCGAATGGCCGTGCGCGAGGTCGCCCCGCGCGCGAGTTCCTCTTTAATGCGCTCAAAGATAATCACATTGGCGTCAATCGCCATCCCCATGGTTAAAGTGATACCGGCGATGCCCGGCAGAGTTAGCGTCGCACCCAGCGCACTCAACAGTGCCAATAAACCAAACACATTTAGCGCCAAACAAATCGAGGCCACTACGCCGGCCATTTTGTAGTAAAAGCATACGAAGAGGATGACCAACACCATGCCGATCATGCCCGCGCGCTTGCCTTTTTCAATGGAATCCATGCCAAGAGAGGGGCCTACGGAACGCTCTTCCAATTGCTGAAGAGCTGCGGGAAGTGCGCCCGCGCGCAGAGCGGTGGCAATCAAACTCCCCTCCTTTTGCGCCTCTTCACCGCTGCGACGGCCCAGCGAAATCTGGCCTTCGCCGTCAATGCGTTCATGAATATTCGGCGCGGAATAAATCACTTCGTCGAGCACAATCGCCAATTGCCGGCCCACGTTTTTAGAGGTCAGGTCCGCGAACTTGCGGCGCCCGTCACTACCGAAACGAAAACTCACTTTCGGTTCACCAAATTCGCCAAGGCTGACGAACGCGTCTTCGAGCTGATCGCCCGACACATCACTGTCGAGGCGCACCAGCCACGGCATCTTGCCGGCTTCCATCGTCTGCGCCTGAGGTGCTTTTTCAAAGGCCACCATAGTCGCGGGCGGCAGCTTATCCTTTAGCGCCGCATTGAGTTTGCGCACATACTGATTATAGGAAAGCCCATCTTTGCCGAGCGCAAAGCCGCCAGCTTTTTCGGCGTCACTCACCATCTGTTGCACCTTAGGGCCATCGACGGTGTTGTCGACCAAGCGAAAATCCAATTTGGCGGTTTTATTGATCAGTTCTTTGGCCCGTGCCGGATCACTAATGCCCGGCAGCTGCACCAAAATGCGATCCCGACCCTGCGCCGCGATCACCGGTTCAGCCACGCCGAATTCGTCCACACGATTACGGATCACTTCGATGGCTTGATTGATAATTTGGCTGCGATACTCTTCCATGACCGTATCATAGTAACGGACTTCGATGTCATTGCCGGCTTCGCGCACCACTTGCAAAGTAGAACCGTGTTGATCATGCAAATGACCCAGGATCGTCGCTTTGTCGGCATCGCTTTTCGCCTTGATCACAATCGCATCATGACTCTCGTTAGGAGCAACGCTTTCGACTTGCGCGTTTTTGTCTTTAAGCTCTTGAGTCAAACCGCGCGCCATGCGGTCAGTGCGCTCGGCTAGAACGCCATTTACGTCCACGCCATAAACCAAATGCGCGCCACCTTGAATGTCGAGGCCGTAATGCAATTTTTTGGTGTTGAACCACCAGCCCGCGGGCAGTGTGGTCACGCTTGGCAACAAATAGAGCACGGAAAATAATAAGAAGAACAAAACCATCAGGGTTCGGACGCGCATGCTTTCGATCATTTTTTCTCCAACTCTCCCGCCACGCTAGAGGCAATCTGAGCCTTTAACACGCGAATTTTCACACCATCAGCAACCTGTAATGTTACAAATTGATCGGTAAGACCCTCAATCGTCCCGAGTATTCCACCCGAAGTCAAAACCGAATCGCCGCGCTTAAGAGCGGTGATGAATCCTTTGTGGGTTTGCGCCCGTCGTTGTTGGGGTCGGATGACCAGGAAAAAGAAGATGAGAAAAATGATAACAAAAGGAAAAACCTGCTCCATCAGAGAGGGATGAGACGCCGCAGCATCCTGCGCCCACGCGGTGGAAATAAAAAATCCGTCGAACATTGAAGGTAGCCTCCGTGTTTTCGTCTTACTGAACACCCGGAGTGAAAAAAATCAACCTTGCACCTAGTTTACGAAACGCGTCAAACAGTGATTACGGAAAGTTTCCCAGCGGTTTTCTAATATCGCCTCGCGCATGCGGTTCATCAGCGTCAGGTAAAAATGCAGATTGTGAATGGTGTTGAGACGGGCGGAAAGGATTTCCCCACTCATAAATAAGTGGCGCAAGTAGGCGCGCGAATAATTTTGGCAGGTGTAGCACGAGCACTCGGGATCGAGTGGATTTGCGTCTTCCTTAAATTCGGTGCGCTTAATTGATACCCGTCCATGCCAAGTGAAAAGCGTTCCGTTGCGTGCGACCCGTGTGGGCATCACGCAATCAAACATGTCCATTCCGGCGTCGACCGCGAGCACCAGATCGAGCGGGGTTCCAACACCCATCAGGTAGCGCGGCTTGTGCTGCGGCATAAGCGGCGCCACCTCTTGCACCAGTTTGTGCATCAGTTCGATCGGCTCACCCACCGAAAAACCGCCAAGCGCGTAACCTGGCAGATCCACCGACGTGATTTGTTCAAGGCTCGTACGCCGAAGTGCGAACTCAAGCCCTCCCTGCACGATGCCGAACAGTAGACTTTCTTGGCGAGTCATGGTGTTTTTCGAGCGGATGAGCCAGCGGTGGGTCATGTCCATGGAAGTTTTAATTTCGTCGTCCGTGGCAGGATACTTGAGGCATTCGTCAAACGCCATGATGATATCCGCACCGAGGGCCATCTGAATCTGCATGCTAGTTTCTGGACTTAGAAAATGTTTGCCGCCATCCAGGTGCGAACGAAACTCGACACCCTCTTCTTTCACTTTGGTGAGCTGGGAGAGCGAGAACACCTGAAACCCGCCGCTGTCGGTGAGAATCGGATGCGGCCAATTCATAAATTTGTGCAGGCCCCCGAGACGCTGGATGGTCTCTTCGCCCGGTCTGAGATGGAGATGGTAGGTGTTTCCGAGCACGATCTGGGCGCCTAGCTCACGCAGCTCTTCGGGTAACATGCCTTTGACCGTCGCCTTGGTGCCGACGGGCATGAACACCGGAGTTTGAAGCCAGCCGCGCGCGGTTTTGAGCCGCGCGGCCCGGGCCTGGCCGGCTTGTTTTTGCAATTCGAAGGTGCCGGTCAGGGCTTGATCCATACGCTGAGGTCTCCATAGGAAAAAAGGCGAAAGCGCCGTTCAATCGCCCATGCATACACTTCATGGACCCGTTTGAGTCCGGCAAAGGCGGCGACTAAACTAATTAGCGTTGACTTAGGTTGGTGAAAATTGGTGAGCAGCCCGCCGACTAAACTAAAATTGTACGGCGGATAGATAAAGAGCTTGGTAAATCCGGCGCTTGAGCCGTCGGCCTGGCGGTAGAGCTGGCCTTTGGCATGGGACTCGAGGGCGCGCGCGACCGTGGTGCCAAGCGCCCACACGCGGCCGCCGCGTGCGCGGGTGTCGTAGATTTGTTTTACCGTCTCCGCGGAGATCTCCGCCCACTCTTCGTGCATGGTATGGGCCTCGAGATTGTCCGTGCGCACAGGCATGAAGGTGCCGGCACCGACATGGAGGGTGACTTTTGCGGTCTGCACTCCCCGCTCGTTCAGAGCTTGCAGGTCGGCATTGGTAAAATGCAGACTCGCGGTCGGCGCCGCCACCGAACCAGGTTGGCACGCCCATTCGGTTTGATACCAGTGGTTGTCTTGCGAGCAATTGTGGCGCTGACCGCGCGCTACTTGTATGTAGGGTGGAAGCGCCATTTCGCCATTGCGCGCGAAGTAATCGTTATCCAGTTTCACCCGGACTTTTTGCGGCAACCCTTTTTGTTCAAGCGTTAGTTGCACGCCGTCGGGAAGCTCGATCGAATCGCCGAGTTTGAAATTCTGGGCGGGAAATAAAACCTCCCAGTGGTCCCGGTCGGTTTGCCGGAGGAATAAAATCTCAACGTCGTTCAGGGAAAATACGCGTGCGGGGATCACCTTGGTCTCATTGAGGACCAACAGATCACCAGCCTGAAACGGCTCTCCGGCGAGTAATTCGGTGAATGCCATTTCATGCGGCGGCCCGTCGGCGCCTACGAATGCCACGCGGCACGAACGCGAAGGTTCGAGCGCAATAAGTTCTTGCGGAAATGAAAAATCGAGATCGCTCAGCTGCATGAGGCGGCGATCTTATGTCATCGCGGAGCGCCCTGTCTAGCTTGGCTTTGGCGGGAAAATAAAACCAGGGAAGCCTCCGGCCTCCCACCACTGGGTTCAAACAAAAGAGCATCCGTGCTCCTCTGCTCTAATGACCCGCGGGCGATGCCCAAAGGTTAGTCCCTCACTTGCGAGCGGGGCAGCTTACCTGGAGGCACGGCCCCGACTGTAAACCCGCGTAACGGCCTGCGAAATCGGCTCCCTTGTTGACACCGGGTAGACACGCGAATATCACTAGAAAAATTGTCATTCGACTCAAAAATCCCCGGGTGGCGAAATTGGCAGACACATCAGCTTGAGGGATTTGTGTCGCTCGTGCGGGAAAGTTAAAGGAGTTAACAACTTAGACTAAAAATTGGTATACGGAAATTACTCGATTTTGGTAACCAAGATGCCAAGATATGAGACATATGCGCGCGTGGCGAAATTGGCAGACGCACCAGCTTGAGGGGCTGGCGCCCGCAAGGGCATGATGGTTCAAGTCCATTCGCGCGCACCATCTACTTGATATCACTAGTCTATTTTGATTTTAACCCGCCTCAAGATTTAAGTCCACCGTTGGCTTGTGTTTATACCGCTAACTTCCGAAAGGGGTAACGGTATGATCGACGAATCTCAACTCGAAAAAGCAATACGCGCGCTGAACCTGAAATGGGTCCAGTCGGATCGCAAATATAGATGGATGCTCACCGACGAAGGTGGGGTTTTCTATATCAAACGAAATATTAAAATCACAGCCACAGGCAAGAAAACCTTCCAGCGGCTCCCTCGAAAAATCTACGGCCATCTTCAAAAAGAAGAATTGGAAAAACTGATCACTCGACTCAACTTTAATCAAGACCGTGAACAGCGGATGCGGGACCGATTCAAAATCGAGTCAGCTTTTATTTCCACAGCCTTACTCCAAGAATTTTATGAACAATTGGATGCGGAGATCCCCACCAAAGGAATTGTGAAACAGCGATATTCGCATCTTCGCCGCCACTTTCTTGATTTCTTCTTGAAGCGAGATCCCAACCTTGCTACATAGACCCTCGAATCAATCCGTTCTGTCGATTTAGGGGCATGGTGCTCCCAAGGTAATGGAACGGTACTACCACCTCATACCTTGGGGGGAGAACGCATGCCGCAGTTATTTGAGTTTATGGATTTGCCCTGGTTGGGTCGTGGGCTCAGAGAAACCTTACGTGAAATTTTAGATGTCGGTAATTCCCAGCCATTTCGCCGCTATTACGATTCTGTAACGAACGAAGCTATTCAATTGTGTGAGGAATATAAAATCTCCGCACTCTATGAACTGGGGGCCGGCACGGCGCCCATCAGCAGACATGTTCAAAAACGCTTGCCAACCGGAAATCATTGGCCAAAAACTCTGCACCCTTGCGATCTACACCCGGATGTCGCTAGCTTTCACGCTCTTGAGCAAAGATCGGGAGGAAACGTGGTGCCCCTATTTGAATCCGTTGATTATTTTAAGGCGAAACCATGGTCCAAGAACTCCGACCGTTCACTACTCTTGTTGTCCGCCACCTTTCACCATCTGAAGTTTGAGAATCGAATCATCTTATTGAAGGCACTCCTCGCGGACAATGCTCACATTATGATTGCGGAGCCCCTGCGCAAAAAAACATCCTCTGTTTTATTCGTACTCTGTTCGGTCATTCCGGCTCTCCTCTTGCCATTGGTTTACTTACGACAACCCCAGCGCATGCGGCGAATACTCTGGTGTTGGATTGCTCCGGTAGCACCGGTGCTTTTTTTATGGGATGGTATCGCCTCGGCATTGCGGCAGTGGAATCCCGCCGAACGTGATCACAGCTTGTTTACTGAACTCGGTTTGGAGAAGGCTCAAGTTAAGATTCAGACAAGCCTTTTCTGCGAAATTATTTCCATTATTCCCACCTCTGCAATGGACTAAAACAAACCAGCTCGATGGATTCCTTCTCAAGAATCCTCGATGCCATGTGCGCCTGTTCAATTCCGCGTGTATTTAACGGTATATCCTGCTGACCCATTCCGCGCCGCTCTATTTTCGAATCCGTTTCGCCATGTCGAACAAAATAAAAATCTTTCAATTCAAGCATCAGACCCGCCAGTTGATTCCATGTATTTGGCTAAGTTCAAGGTATGGGTCGTAAATTGAACGCGAACAAAACGAAGATCTTCAAAAATATATTTTAGCAGGAGATACTTTCACTATTCACAACTGTCCGATGGATTTTACTTTTGAGCCATGAGCCGCCGATTTCAAGTTTTCTATTCTTGAAATCAATTGACGAAAATTCAACACAGCCAACACTCTCGCCGGTTGCCTGAAGACCCGCTTCTAGATCCAGACTGCGCGCCTAAGCGGCGCAGCCGCGCAAGGCGCGAGATATATAGGAGCACAATTTAGTGATTTAGTGTCGGATATTTTCAAGAAATTGTTAATAGGAATAACGGTCTGAGTTCAAAAGTCGTATGTCGCCGATGGAATGCGACTTTTGTCCAGATTGCTCGGGGCGGCAGGTTCCGTCATACAGCGAGAAATCCCATGGCGCAGTCGTGTCGCTATCGCGACCACTCAGTCGCAATCTCAATCTGACTGAGATTCAGGGCACGAGCGATCTTGAGAAGCGTTGCTCGCCTCGGCATGGTTGCGCTTCCGAAGAAGCGAGACAGCGACGGCTGCGGAATACCAGTCAATTCAGCTAACTTTTTAATACCGCCATTTTTATCAATCGTCATCCGCAGGTTATCTTTAAATTTGCGAACGTCTTTAGCGATTGTTTCAAGATCATCGAACCGAATATAAACCCCTTCGACTTTTTCTTTCTGGGCGCAATCATCGATTAAATCTTGAATGTCAGCGACAATCTCATCTCGCTCTTTTTGATCAGTTTCATCCACCCACATTTTCATAAGATTATAGACACCCTCAAATTCAAAGGCCGTCTGAACTGCGGCTGCGATAAATTTATGAGGAAGCCCGGATTGGTTCATCATGTGGCCGACCTCAATCAACTCAACCTTTAAGTCAGGAGTCATTTTCTGCGCTCTCATTTTAACCTCCCACACTCGATAAACCGATTCTTTCGAATCAACTCCAAGTGAGTTCGAAATTTCTCAAGCCTACGTTTTTCTTTCTTAGGATCGCCCTTCACGTACGCCTCACACAAATAAGCCTCATTCATAATTCCCACTGGCAGCCGCAGTTGAACCTTGCCGTTCCCCACTTGATGCCATTTCATTTTGTATCCATCAGGAATTCGTGCTCCCGACGACTCCGCAATGGACCAAAATTTTGCATTCGAAAACTTTGGGTCATTCGGGTAATTCTTCAGCAGCAAAACGTCTGGGCGGATCACCTGCTTGTATTCCTGGTCCGCGAAAGTCTTGTCGTGCTTCATCTCCAAATATGAATACAAAGCCCATTGGGTAATGACGATTTCCAAAGCCAATTCCTTTCATAAGGGCTTCAGCTTAAATAGCATAAATACCATTATTCACAAATATAACATAAATAACAATTTAAAGTGGACTTTATTTCGGGGCCTTGTTTACCCAGCAAAAGTCTAGTTGATAGAACTTCTTTGAGCGCAATGCTCCACGTAAAAAATAACGTGATTTCAATAATTTAGTTGTCCTTTTCAGACTCCACGCTATAGGTCTTTCCAAAACTGGTATACACACTAGCTTGAGGGGCTGACGCTCGCAAGGGCGTGATGGTTCAAGTCCAGTCCTGGGGACCACTTCGTAAGCCCGACCTGTGGTCGGCTTGCTGCCTCCCGAGTCTTACTTCGTTCTGTTGTGTGGCTCGCTAGCGCGAGCAGCCTGCGGCGCTCACCATTCCCATTCTGCACAGGGCCTTGCCATGCGTAGAGCCGCCTTTTCACTACAAGTCCTGTTTCAAGATTCGCACTGTTTTTTGCGCTCGGCCTGGCGCTCGCGCAGCCTGCACTCTGAGCTCGAGAAAACGAAGGCCTGCGCCTGTTTTTAGAAACGCCCACTCAGAGACATCGACAGCACCTGCTTTACCATCGACTTCGGCGAAATGGCGATGGAAGACCTAGGAAATTTGCCCTCCCAACTTGGCGACCATGCGAACCTGGTGACCGACGACCGTGAACCCCTCTAGGTGCATGTTTTTGTACCCGCGGACTTCAGGCGCGAATCCCGTGAGGACTTCGTCTTAAGCGTGCAAGAGCAAATGGCCGCTGCCCATCCGCAGCGAGTCATTCGCGTGCAAGCTGTGGTGATTGATCTTTCTGAAACTAAAATTATTTAATTGACTTACACCTAACTTACACATTGAATAGAGATTGAAAACATCGACAAAAAGGATGTAGGCGCATGGATTTTAATCTCTTATCTGAAGCCGATAAGGCCGGTTTTGATTTAGAACAAGCGCGACGGGCGCTCGAAAATGCCAAAGCCAGCCTTGAGCAGAGTAAAAAAGTTTATGAGGATGTCATAGGTAAAGCCGAAGAAGCTGGCATCCCGCGCGCGAAATTCAAGAAGGTCATCGAAGATCGTGTGTTTTCGCTTTTTGAACATGGCTTTGCTGAAGCGAATGTGACTTTGGCCCCGCGGCCCGAAAGACCCAAACGCGCCAAAAAGGCTGAAAACGTTGAAGCGATTGAGGCTTTGATCACCGAGCCCATGGCCGAGACCAACGAGATTCAAAATGGTGAACTGATCACTCTTTGATCATTCACGCTCAACTTCGCCCTTATTGCGATGGCCAAACTAATGGGTCGCTGCGATTTGGCGAGTGGAAGGAACCAGAGCCACAAATGGTGGCGACCTTACTTACATTTCCATCGCAAAATCATCCGTGCCGACTTTGCACAATCGCCTCGGATTAGGCTGCAAAACACGTGTCGATTGAGCGCGTTTGTTGCATTTGTGGAAACATATGTTTCCCACGAAAAATTTTACAACCCCCTCCCCGCTCTCGACAGTTCAAAGCAACGATGCTTTAACCGGCACAGCTCGGGAGGGCGCATGGGAAGCAAATCTATAGGCGCACTAAATAAATTTATTATGGCTGTTACTGTGGCTGTTACTTTGGTACTCGCCGCTTGCAATTTTGAAATCAAAGACGCTCAAGACTCTCCCACCGACGAAGGGGCTCTGCTGGCCACCTCAAAAATTGACTTCGCGCTAATGCAAACGGCAGTGTTGAATGAATGTTCGCAATGTCATAAAGGCAGCCGCACTCCGATACTGGGATCGCTCGAGGAGTTCCAAAGAAATCTCGACCAAGTGTGGACCTTTGTCAGCCATCGCGCCATGCCGCCTTCTCATCCACTATCGACTTGCAAAATCGCGGCCCTCAAGAGCTGGATCACGCAAGGCACGCCTGAACACTCAGAGGTGGTGGTGGCCTCGCTGCCCGAATGCTTGCCGTCGACGCCGAAGAATAAAATTGATCCGATTCAAAATCAGCCCTTGAGCTATAAAATCATGTTGAGCGAAATTCTCGGACGCCGTTGCCTCACCTGCCACAACATGGACGAGCCAAGCGATGCCGCCAAAGTGCTTTTCGATGACTATGATCGGATTATGGAAGACACCAAGCACTGGCAAGCGCCTGGGAACACAAGCACCGTTTTCCAACGCCTGACGGATAAGACCGACAAGCGCATGCCTCCGCCCGATAAGAACGGCAATCCGCCGCTGACGCCGGAGGAGATTAATTACATCGTGCGCTGGATTGATGCAGGAAAACCGCGGTAAATCAGTTCTTGCTCCTGGCCCCGGGTCCTGGGTCCTGTAGAGTGCGTGCCAACTCGAACTTCAACGCCGAACAGGAAGTTTGGAATCTGAAAACTCAACTGCCCTTCGCTATCGAGAAAGCGCGAATTTAACCCAACGGCCCTACCACCGCGACCCCTTTTGGCTGAACCCGCCCACCTTCGTAGCGGCTGTCACATCCTGCCAACTGATAATATCGCTGTAAGGCGCTCCGTGCTCCAAAGCGTCACTCAACGATTAAGTATGGCTGGCGAGGACCCACGCGATGTAGAGGTGAGTCATATGGTGCACCATTTGATCGATACCAAACGTCACCCAAAAAGCCTTGCTTCGTACGTCATGATAGCGGCCCAAATAGCGCGGTCCCGCCTTGATCCGGTCCATAGTGAAGTGCACCAGGAAGTCCAAAACCGCAAGCCACCAAAACATAGGATTTAAATATAGAATCACGGCGAGCGACATCCCCGCGTGCACGCCGCAATGAATAGCGAGCGGTGGCACAAAGTCCCAATCGGCGCGCGACTTTTGCAGCATCCACACATTTTGCAAAACGAAATCTGCAATAAAATGTTTGATCTGGAAAAAGATCAGTAACCAGAGTAGGATTTCAACATTAATGGTCATTAACTTACGCTGTCATTCAGTTAGGGTTGACTCATCGATATTCTATTATAGTCTCAGTCGATTCCAGACTCTCAACTAAAAACAAGCGAAACCAAGACTTTTAGCGATGAAACCAGCCCCTTCACCCGATAATCCGTTACTAAGTTTAGTTATTAATATCCTTTTGCCGGTATTGATCTTGATTAAGGGCGCGCGTTTTCTAGATCCGCAACCGTTGTTGGCGCTCGCACTTTGCTTTCCGCTTGTCTACGGAGTGCAAGATTACATTCGCCGCCGCCATAAAAATTATGTTTCACTCATGGGCGTCGTGCATGTTTTGCTGACAGGCAGTCTGGCCATCTTAAAACTCAATGGCATATGGTTCGCGATCAAGGATGCTTCGCTGCCACTGATTCTAGGTGTACTGGTACTGGGCTCAGCGTGGACTCTCAACCCTGCGGCTAAGTTGCTCTTCTGCAATCCACATGTGTTGAATATGGCGCTGATTGATGAACGGCTGTCGCAGTACAATAAAGGCACTGAGTTTAGCGCTAGCTTGAAACGCACAACCCTGTGGCTGTCGCTATCCTTTTTCTTTTCTGCGGTCGCCAACTTTTTCCTCGCTTACAGAATATTCGAAGCCATTGACCCGGCCCTTTCACAGGACGAAACTATGCGTATTTTAAACACGCAAATTGCGCATATGGCGTGGGTGGGCACTTTGGTGATCGCGCTGCCGCTGATGGTCTTCTCTAGCATTCTGATTTATGTGTTTTTAAAGCGCCTGTCGCGGCTGGTGGACGTGCCGATCGACGCTTTGATGAAGACCTAGTGCTTTTCCTATTCTTACGGGTCAACGCGTGGTCCGACCTGATGGAGGCGCTCAATCCCAAGGTTGACCCAAGAATCAAACTGGACGTCTGAGATCAGGCAAGCTCGTGGTCAACAACGAGGTTGCGGATCTCAAGCAATTCTTCGCCAAGATGTATGAGCTCGGCTATCCGGTTCACTTCGCGTTGCCTATCGGCCACTGCGACTGGAGTGGCGATGCCTCGATCGATTACGAAAACACCTCAACGCTGGTCAAAAATAACGGCGTATCTTCAAAGCATGCGTTTGGTCGAGCGATCGACGGCCGTGCGCTCCGGAAAATCCATGATCAAAGTATTCACCGATAGAAATGGAAATGGGGTGGCACGTTTAACACTACCGATTGCCAGCATTTTCAAAAGCCAGCAACAGCGGGCGCGCAAGGCGATTGCGCGCACCCCACAAAGTCTTAAAGCCAATAGATGAAGTGCATTCCAAAAGTGCTAAAGTTCTTTACGTTATCCGAAGCGGCACCCAGACCGTTTTCGAAGAACAGGTCGATACCGATCATGTCGTTAAACATGAAGTTAGCGCCGACGTTAATCAACGGATACATCGACTTTACATTTTGGCCGGGGTCGGGATTGATTGTAATCCCGCCCTTGGTGACACTGTCGCCGGCATGAATACCGACAATCAGGCCGCCGTAAACACCAATCATGGGCGTGAAGTTGTACTGCACATTGACGGGCACATCTAAATAATAAAAGTTTAAACCGATGGTGTGGCCGGAGAGCGCGCCATCGAGCTTGTAATCAAATTGCCGCTGATCATACAAGAGACCCGAACGAAAGCGAATATTGGGCAACAGTTCCATTGAAAAGGTCAGGCCGGCATCAAAGCCTAATTTTCCGCTCACCGAACCGGTGGCGCCACTCAGCTGGCTAGCAACCGGAGAGTTGTCGATAGAGCCGCTAGTTTGATGAATGCCAACCGTGAGTCCATAATCCTGCGCCTGCGCCACCGAGGAAAGCAGCAACGCCCCCGCCAAAACCAATAGTGTTTTTGTCATGCAACACCTCCTATATGCAAATTGTTTGGTCTAATGGCGTCAATTGTCAACCTAGTCTTCAAGGTCGTATTCCTTTTTCTCAGGGATGCGGCGGCCGCGTTGGAGCACATTTTCAATCTCTTGCTTCTTGAGTACGTACCGGTGGCGCGCCATTTTGAGTTCTTCCACATGCTCTTGTTGCTGGTGATTCCACGCCGCCTCGAGCGCAGGATCGACAATAGCCTTCTTGCGCGACTTCACGTAGTCGGCCCGGGCCGCCTCCACCTGCTCGGCATGCAGGCGGCGCACGCCTTTTATTTCGTTGGCCTCACTGTCGCGGCGCTGTTCTTTCGCATCCACCTCACCCATACGGCGAAAAAAATCGTCATAGCGCAGGTTGATGCGCTCGACCATAAGGTGCGGGTTCTCATCTGTGTCTTTCGCAACACAGTGATGGGGGAGCCAAAAAATAAAAATAATTGCGAGCCAATCCATATCTTTGATCTTAGCGAAGTCTTTGCCAAAACGAGATGTTTTACGTACAAGATCAGACCTTGGTCAGAGAATGGGAGTGATATGGAATATTTAAGCGAGCTCGGGGTTTTCAGCGGCAAAGTCTTCGTTTTGGCGGTGGCCATTGGCGCGCTTTTGATCATTTTCTTCACCCTGCTGGCCAAAGCCCGCCAGTCAAAACCCCTGCTGAGCGTGGAAAATCTAAACGAGAAGTTTGAAAATATGGCCGCCTCCTTGAAGGCTTCGGTCTTTGAAGCAAAAGCGCTTAAAGCCGACCAGAAGGATGAAAAACGCAAGCGCAAGGCTGAAAAGGCAAAACCGAATCCCGACAAGAAACGTATATTCGTGCTCGATTTTATCGGCGATATCCGCGCCACCCATCTGGAAAATCTACGCGAAGAAGTCACGTCCCTATTGACTATTGCGCGCCCCGGCAAAGATGAAGTCGCCGTGCGCCTCGAAAGTCCGGGCGGCATGGTGTCGCCTTATGGTTTAGCGGCGGCCCAGCTGGTGCGTTTGCGCACAGCAGGGATCGAGCTCACCATTTGCGTGGATAAAGTGGCAGCGAGCGGCGGCTACATGATGGCGTGCACCGGCAATCGTATCACTGCGGCACCCTTTGCGGCGATTGGCTCAATTGGGGTGGTGGCGGAGATTCCGAATTTTCACCGCCTGCTTAAAAAGCATAACGTGGATTTCGAACAGTACACAGCAGGGGAGTTCAAACGCACCGTGAGCTACTTCGGCGAGATCACCGAAAAGGGCAAGATGAAAACCGTAGAGCAGTTAGAGGAAATCCACCACGCGTTTAAAAACTTTGTGCACAATTATCGTCCATCGCTCAATCTGACCGCGGTCGCGACCGGCGAGTATTGGCTGGGTGAGCGGGCAAAGGAATTGAATTTGGTCGATGAGATCGTTTCCAGCGATGATTATTTATTCCGCCAACGCGACACCGCCAATATCTTTAAAGTGGAGATTCAGGCGCGCAAAAAGTGGTCTGAGAAATTGGCGGAGAACATCGCTTCGTTGCTGGGTGACTCTTTGGAGCGAACTTTGCTCAGGCCGCGTAGCTCGCGCTATCTTGGCTAAAATTCGCTTCTAACCAATACTAATGACTCTGATGCACCACCATGTTCCCCTTTTCCCCCCGCAACGCAAACGCATCCGCCTTCTTACCGGTACCCAAATCCAGCACACCGCTAAAATCCCCATCGCGCAGCCAAGTGCCGCGGCTCTTCCAAGTGCGGCCGCTGCCCACTTCGGTCGCCGTAAGCGACTGCACGGTACCGCCGGTTTTGTGCACATCCACTTTAAAACCCAGATTGCGCCAAGCCACTGCCGGCGGAAGCTGCGGATTCACGCTGAGCAATTGTGAGAAAAGTCGCCAGCGACTTTCAGTGGTTGCGTTTTTTATTTTACCGTCGATATGAAAAATACCGCTGTTAAAACTCGAGGTCATTTGCAAGCTTTCGGCCCGCCAGCCAGCGCCACTGATTTCAGCAATGGCGAAATTTCCAAGCCACTGAGTCAGCTCGCCGCCGCTGAGGCTGCCCTGACCGCTTCCGACGAGAGGGCCCAAACTCCCGCCCACCAGCAGGTTTTGTATAGCGGGACTGAACGACAACTTTTCAATTTTCGCCTCGAAGCGACCGCCACGTCCGTCTTCGCCCAAATCAAATTCCACCGCGCCCAAAAATTCGCCATCGCGAAGTTTCATTTCATCAACGCGACCCTGAATTTGTCCGTGCGCGCGCGTCGCCCGCGTGCGCACGCGATCAATATTTTGTTTGCCGTGCAAGCTTTGATTGGAAATCACAAATTCGGCGTTTTCTAGATGCCCGTCCGCGCGCCACCGGGCAGGACTATTGAAATCCACCGCACCCGACCAAACCCCGAGACGCGAGAACACCGCGGGGAGTACCTGCCGGTTGAACGCCTCGGCCACCGGTTGCAGCGCCAACTGGTCGACTTTAATATGCGCCGGCATCTTCAGATATTCGCCGCTAAGCCAAAATTCCGCGCGGTCCAGCTCGGCGTGGCCATAACCACCCTCGATTTGGCACCCTTGCGCCACCAGAGGTGTGGCGGCGTAATTTTTGAGCAGCCCTTCCCATGCAGTCACACAGCTGAGCCACGTGGCTTTAAGCTTTAACTCTTGATCGATTAAACCCATTTGATAGATTTCGCCCACTAGGTCCTTGATCGGAACCTGGCGAATTTCGAGCTTTACTCGGGCCGCCTGGCTTTCCATATCCACATTGCCGGTGAGATGAATGTGGCCCTCTTTAAAATCGGTCTGCACATTCCAATCGAGCGCCTTGCCCTCGCCGTGCACATCGATCTCAACGGGATGGTTGAGCGCACCAAATGGTAAGCTTTTTTCTAAATCCAGAAGTGCCCGGGCACTCAACTCGTTGCCGATGGTTACGTAAACCGAGTTGAGCACAAGTTTCCAGGTCGGATTTTTTTCGTAAGTTATCGTGAAGGTCTTGAGCTCGATGCCGTTCATCACGTCCACGCCGCGCTGCCATTCCAAATTCGGTAACGGCACAGGCCGCACGGGCGGCGTCGATACAGTGGACGGCGCCGACGGTTCGGCAGTGGTCTTCACCGCTGGACAATCATGGTAATCCACATGCATACGGCCTTCGCTGATCTGCACATGGTCCATGCGAATTTTGCCCCGCCACAAACTCATGATGTCCAGGGGTAAAACCGCTTGCGGCAAGGTCAACACAAAACTCAGTTTGCCACACACCTCTTGCTTGAAAATCAGCTCGCGCACTTGCAGACCCAAGCCGGGCCATATTCCACGCGACAGCAAAACTTCGGTGGAGCCGATTTGAAACTCATGTTTGGGAAAGCGATTTTTTAACTCACTGACAATACGGCGATGCACTTGCTCGGAACTCAAGAGCGTGCGCAGACCGCCACCAAAAAATGTGGCTAAGATTAGGCCCAGCACAAAAAGTGCAAAGCCCTTGGAAGAGACTTCCAGATTGGATCGGCCGCGAAGAATCCGCATTCCTAAGAATTAATTATTTAAAAAAAAAGTTCAAGACTTCGAACTCTCTCTCACCCTTCGGACTCTTGAATTCGATGATATCGCCCTTGGTTTTGCCAATCAGACTGCGGGCGATAGGCGAGAACACGGACACCTTACCGTGTTTCACGTCCGACTCATCTTCGCCAACGATTTGATATTGGACTTTTTCATCGGTCTCAAGGTCCTGCAAATCCACCGTTGCGCCGAAAATAATTTTACTCGACTGAAGTTGGGCGATGTCCACCACCTCCGCGTTGGCGAGCTTGCCTTGAATATCGGCAATACGGCCCTCGATCATGGCCTGGCGATCTTTAGCGGCGTCATAATCCGCGTTTTCACTAATGTCGCCGTGCCCACGAGCCTCTTCAATCGCTTTAATGACGGCAGGACGTTCGGAAGTCAGCAAAAATTTAAGCTCGCCTTCGAGCTTGGCCTTTCCGGCCACGGTCATCGGTTGTCTATCAGACATGTTTTACTCCCTGAAAAACTGAACTAAAAATCATAGCGGAAGTCGTGACGCAGTCAAACAAAACATTTACGTGCAGCCAACTTCGTTCAAGGGCGTTACAATACATGTAAATTATGGGAACTCCCAGTCTTTCCGCACTCAATGTAGACTCTCTTGTACGCCGAATCAAAGCGGCTAAAAGTGTATTACTTACTACTCATAGGCAATGTGACGGAGATGGCCTGGGGGCGCTCCTAGCGCTCTATCATGGACTGCGCAAATCTGGCAAAAAGGTGCGGGCCCTGCTCGTTGACGAAGTGCCCAAAAAATACTTATTCCTCGAGCCCGAAAAACACGTTGAGGTGTTTTCTTGCCCACATGCACCCATTGAAACTACCGATATCAGCCTAATTTTCGACACCAACGACCGTCGCCTGGTAGATCCTTTATACGATTCGATTCAGAATTCCTGTCGCGAGATTTTATTTGTCGATCACCACCCGGTGCTGAATCAGGGTCCCGAGCCGACCGCGGGTTCATATATAGATACGCGCGCGGCCAGCACGGGTGAAATCTCCTACTTTATCATCAAGGGGCTTGGAATTCGGCTCGACGAGCGCATGGCCCAGGCCCTTTACACCAGCATTGCCTTTGACACTCAGCTATTTAAGTTCGTAAAAAATTCGGTGAACTCTCATTTGATTGCCTCGGAATTGTTGATGCATATTAACAACGCCGAAGAAATCCATCGCCATTTGTTCGCCACCCACACCATTGGAAAAGTAGCCTTTTTAGCCAAGGTGTTGGGTCAAATCGAATACTTCGGCGCGGGCCAAGTCGCAGTGTTGAAATTGCATGCCAAGGATTTGAAAGACCACGGCTTGGACATGGATGATTCGCGCGACGTGATTGATATGTTGATGAACGTGAATACTTTGGAAGCGGCGGCGCTGTTTCGCGAAGACGCGCCCAATGAGTACAAACTCTCGTTACGCAGTAAGGGCCGATTGGAAGTTTTAGGAATCGCCGAAGCGTTTCAAGGTGGTGGCCATATGTTTGCTGCGGGCGCTACCATTCGCGGCGTTTATGCGGACGTGAAACCGGTGATCGTGCAGCTGCTCATCGACCGTTTGGACTCCTCCTCGCAAGGCCAGGCCGATGGCCCAACCTCCCACAAAAAATAGGCTGATTTGCCTGTGCAACGGAGTTTCACAGGAACACATTGAGCATTTTATTGCGCGCGGGTGTGATTCTTTGAGCAAGATTTTTGATGCGACCACAGCCGGAGTTGGTGCCTGTGGCGGAAGTTGTCAGCCGACGTTGCGAAAAATTCTCGAGCGCTATCAGAGCACGGGGAAGTTTCCGGAGAACCCGAGGCCGCCTTCAGCGCGGGCGCGGGCAAGAATGCGGCGGCGGGAAAAGGGTTAAGTTTCAAAACATGGCACCCTCTAGTAGCAATCCTTCGATTTCAAAGTGTAGCCATCGGCAGACAATGCGTAGGAGAAACTGCGGAGCATTTTGTGGTTGGTGGGTTTGCGTTTGATGTAAGCGCCCTTGGAACCCCAGTTCTTACAGTCGCTGGATCTTTCCAATAAATATATTAAGTTTGCAGGGTATTTTCCGCAATCCGCTTTGAATTGTTCGAGCTGGGTTTTGATTTCCTTCATTTGGAGGTCTTCAAGCGCGCATTGTTTTGGATCGGTTTTGTGATCCTGGGCCGAAGCGCCGACGCCGCTTAAAAAAATACCAATGATAATTAGGTGTTTCATTTTGATTCAACCTCCTCTTGCGTCCCCTTTTAGGATACTCGATGACGATGACCGGACAAAGAGAATGTTATACCGGAGGTTGCTCTTGGTTGGGGAACTCGCACACAAACTCGGCGCCGCGGCCCACCTGGCTTTTGACGTAAACGTGGCCGCCATGGCCCTGCACGATATGCTTAACCAGCGATAAGCCAATCCCCGTGCCGCCCTCGGCGCGCGAGCGGCTTTCGTCAACACGGTAGAAGCGTTCGAACAGGCGACCTTGATGCTCGTAGGCGATGCCCGGTCCGTCATCTTTGACGTGCAGTTCACAACTTTTGGGGGAGAATTTGCTCCAGCGGATCTCAATGTTCTTACCGGTGGGCACGTAGCGCACGGCATTTTCCATAAGGTTACGCAGCACTTGCTCGAGGCGGGAGGAATCCGCCCAAATATTTTCGAAATCGTAAAAGATATGGACTTTGTGATTTTGGGGATCGATTTGGCGAAGCACGGCCTCGGTGATTTCGCGCACACTCACAGATTCCACTTTCAGTTCGGTGCCGGATTCAAGCGCGGAGAGATCGAGCAGATCATCCACTAAACTCTTTAGGCGAGTGACGTTTTGAGTGACGATTTTTAAAAAGTCCCGGGCCTGCTCTAGCCGGCCGCTTTCGACATCGCTCACTAGGGTTTGCAAATAGCCATTGATGGTCGTGAGTGGCGTGCGCAGCTCGTGAGAGACATTGGCCACGAACTCGATACGGATGCGGTCGGCCTGTTTGAGCTGGGTGATATCGTGGAGGATGCCAACCACCCCGTAAATGGCTTGATTGTGTTTTTTCTTTAGCGGCGCCACCGACAACTGAAAGTGCCGGGCGATCCGTTCCGAGCTAACCATGACTTCGACCTCACGACGCGTGGTCAAACCGGTTTTGAGCGCTTCGCTGTAAGCATCCAGCACATCGGGGGAGCGCAAGATTTCACTGATGCGCGCTTCGCGATTGGGGACCTGAACGTTGAACAGATAGGCAAACTGAGGATTATAAAACAACACGCGTTTATCTTTGGCGATGGCCAAAACGGCCTCACTGACCGCAGACATAATCGTGCGCAGCTCGGTCTTTTCACGCGAGAGGCGGATCGTCTTTTGGCGCAGGTCGCGGCCGAGTCGGTTTAACGCCCGCTCAAGATCGAACCATTCGCCCGGTTCGTCAAAGGTCAACTCTTCCGCTGAGACTTCGTCACTTTCGAAGGGAAACTCCCGCAGTTTGCGGGTTTTGTCGATCAACCGGCCGAGCGGCACCAAAAGCCGTCGGGCCACTAAGACCGACACCAAAGTCACGGCAACGAATGCGCTCAAAAAGCTGCAGAGAATGATCAAACGCCCGGCGTATAGGGCCTCTGCCGACCAACCCGAACGCTCGACGAGCGCCCACAGGACACCGCTCGCCACTAAAAAGATTAGCGCTGAGAAGAGAATCTGTTGGAATAGGAACCACCGGAACAAGCGCGCCGGGAAAAACGACGAACTCTTCATTTGCTCGGAAGGTAACGAACTCGGTATCCCACGCCACGGATTGTTTCGATGACATCGGCGAATTCAGCCAACTTTTTGCGTAGACCAAATACATGGGTATCCACGGTGCGACCAACGACATTGACGCCTTCGCCTTGAATTTGTTCGATCAAGGACTCACGCGAGCAAACTTTGCCCTGGTTCATGATGAGAGACTCGAGCAGGCGGAATTCGGAACGGGTCAGCTCTAGCGGGCTGCCCGCCAAGGTCACCGCGTACGTTTCCGAATTGAGCGTCAAAGGACCGACGCTGAGATTTGGATCCGTGGGCACACCTGCTTCGGTGGCTTTGCTAAGCCATTCTTGGCGGCGAAGAAGCGCCTTCACCCGCGCCATAAGCACCAGCGTGTCAAAGGGCTTGGGCAGATAGTCGTCTGCTCCCGCATCCAAACCAAGCGCGATAGACTCAGGTTCAGTTTTGGCCGTCACAAACAAAATCGGCATATGGCGAAAATTTCCCGAGCGATTGGCCCATCGGGTAAGCTCAAAACCGCTAAGGGAAGGGAGCATCCAATCCAAAATTGCTAAATTGTATTTGTTGGCAAGGAGCAACTGCCGCGCCTCCTCGCCATCGGCGGCTTCGTCAACCACGAAATTTTCGCGGCGCAAATGCAACACGATCAGGTGACGAATCTGATCCTCGTCCTCAGCGACCAGCACACGCTTGGCTGCTTCCCCCGAGCGGTTAGGAGCTAGCTGAGGCGGAATGTCCATGGCGGATATCATTTCCTGTTGCAAGATAAATAACCTCTTCGGCGATGTTGGTGGCATGATCCGCCATACGTTCGAGATTCTTGGCGATCATAATAAAGGCCAGGCCCGTTTCAATTTGTTTAGGATTTTGCTTCATTTGTTCGGTCATACGATCAATCAAGCCATCTTTAAGCGCGTCCACCGTGTCGTCTTGTTCTAAAACCTGATGCGACAACTGCACATCACGGCGGGCAAAAGCGTCGAGTACCGAACGCACCATGACCCGAACTTCATCGATCATTTGGGTGATTTCAGGCGGCAACACCACTTTGGGCCATTCGGTAAACAAATCCCGTGCGCTGTGAGCGATGTTGACGGATTGATCTCCCATGCGCTCAAGATCGGTATTAATCTTAGTGATCGCGATCACCAGCCGTAAATCCTTGGCCACCGGAGCTTGCTTCGCCAATACACTCACACAGGCTTCATCGATCATAATTTGCAGCTGATTGATGCGCTGTTCATGCTTGAGCACATCCTCACAAGCCTTGAGATCGCCGGTCAAAATGGTGGTGCAAATCTTTTCAAGAGCCATCTCCACCGAACCGCCCATCTGCAATGCCAAATCTTTCAAACCCTGCAATTCCGAATCTATATGATGAACCATTTCGTTTCCCCCCGACCTGCCAATATTGTAAGGGGTAGTAGACGAGAAATTAAAATCATTTTTGTCGTCCGATGACGATTTTGTCATAGCGAGACTTGTAGCAAGGGCGAGCCCTGAAAGCAACTTTTGCGGGCGTCAGGTTTTGGTTAGACTTCACCTACTTAAAAAGTGGTTTAAAGCTTGGGATATACCATTTCAGTTGGTAGCGATCGTCCTGACGATCCAGTTCGAGCCAACAGCCTTTGCGCGGCTCATCGGCCAAACCGAGCAGATGTGAAATGGCAATCGGAAGCCAGTCTCCGTGACTGCAGAGGAGCGTAAGGGACATTTTTGACTCCCGCCACTCGTCCAAAAAGCGCTTTACCCGGGCGCTGAGCGTCTTTTCATCTTCACGGCCACTGCGTTCGTTAAGATCCGGGTGGGAATCCACGGTGCGACCGAGGTCCCTGGCGATGGGTGAGAGCGTCTCCTGACAGCGAAATTTGGGACTCGACACCAACCACAGGCCTTTCTTAAAGTCGTCGCTGCTGAAACGCTCATTGAAGAAACGCTTGAGCGCTTTCGCTTGATCGCGGCCCTTGTCGTCCAAACCATTGTCCTGCTCGCGTCTACTGGTGTCGCGGTGGGCGTGTCGAATCAAAACTAAGGTTTGTAGCATGCTTTTTTCCTCGCTCCATGATAGAGCATGGCCCATGACTCACTTAAGCGTCAATGTGAACAAGCTCGCGACACTGCGTAATTCACGTGCAAAAAACCTGCCCGATGTCGGATTGCTCGCGGAAAAAATCATTACCTATGGTGCGAATGGGATCACCGTCCATCCGCGCCCCGATGGCCGCCATATTCGCTGGCCCGACGTGACTCTGTTGCACCAGCTGGTGGTGCGGTGGACCTCAGCGGCCCATCCGTTGGAATTCAATGTTGAGGGATATCCTTCCGACGATTTCGTTCAACGCATGAATCATTTGCGGCCCGACCAATGCACTTTGGTCCCCGATCCGCCCGAGAGCTTGACCTCGGATGCCGGCTGGGATTTGGTGCGGGCGGAGAAAACTCTGCGCCAAGTTTTTGAGGCTTTGCGCCCGAGTGAATCCCGCATTTCATTATTTATCGATCCTGCCACTTTTGATGCGGCCCAAGAACAAGCTTTGGCACGCTTACGTCCACATCGGATTGAGCTCTACACCGAAGCGTACTCCGATCATTTTCATCTCGCCGATCGTGAACTCTTCACCGCCAAATACCAGCGCGTCGCTAAAATAGCCGAGGAACTGGGCATCGGAGTCAACGCCGGTCACGACCTCAATCAGCAAAACCTAGGTCATTTCGTGCGCAAGCTTCCGCAGTTGGCCGAGGTCTCGATTGGCCACGCTCTAATCTGTGAGGCGCTTGAGCAGGGTCTGGAAACCACGGTGCGCAACTACTTGCGTATTTTGCAAACCTTATGAGTTTGCGAATTGCCGCCATTCCCGCTCTGCGCGACAATTACATCTACGCTTTGATTCATGCCGATGGCCGTTGCGCCATCGTCGATCCGGGTTCGGCAGAACCGGTGCGCCAGTTTTTGCGCAGTGAGAATTTGCGTCTTGGCGCGATTTTGTGCACCCACCACCACCATGATCACGTCGCTGGGGTGCCGGAGTTGGTCGACCAATTCGACGTTCCGGTGTGGACCTCGCGTTTGGATCACGCGCGCATTCCGCACGCCTCTCAGGTCGTCGGCGAAGGTGCTTCTTATGAAATTTTGGACGAGGAATTATACATTTTTGATTTACCTGGACACACACTCGGTCAGATTGCCTATTACCTGCCCCAGCAGGCCGCGCTGTTCGCGGGCGATACGCTCTTTTCCTGCGGCTGTGGGCGACTGTTTGAAGGTACCTTTGAACAAATGTTCGTTTCGCTACAGAAAATCGCCAAGCTACCGCCGAATACCCAGCTCTACTTTGGCCACGAGTACACACTGCGTAATCTGCAGTTTTTAACCGACTCAGGTGTAGAGAGCCCGGCTTTGGCGCGCTATCGAGAAGCGTGTGAGAGCAAGCCGGTCACAACTCCCGGAAATCTCCGCACCGAACTCGAACTCAGCCCTTTCCTGCAGGCCAAGACCGTAGCCGAGTTTCGCGCCTGGCGCGAACGGCGTGACAAGTACTAATCTCTATTCACCGGGTACTTCACTTCGTTCTTAACCAATTTCTCGCGCAAACACGTAACTAAATCAAATTTATATAACTGAGCAAAACGCAAAATAAAATACAAGCTATCGGCTAACTCATCGGCTATGGCCGCCCGCGCCTTCGGACTTTCGACCAGTGCCGCCAATTCCCGCTCTGGCACAAAGCGAAACACTTCGAGCAGCTCACTAGCCTCCGTGACCAAGCCACTGGCCAAGTCTTTGGGGTCATGAAAAGGGGTCCACCCGCGCACGCCACAAAATTCCTCGACCCAAGATTTCAATTCTTCAACACTCGCCGTCTCGTCATTCTTTTTCATACTTAGATCTAGCATTTTTCACGCCAAAAAGTGAAGGGCTTTTGGCCAAGTCTGCGCCACGAGGCTCTCGCCTATATCTACTTAATCCGAAAAATAACACAGAGTTGGGGTGCAAGATGAAACGGAATTTTTGGCGCTTTTTCATAGCCACGGTGATCTCGGTCGGCGGCTTTTGCGGCACGGTGGTGTGGTTTAAGCTTGGCAAAGACGACAGGGCCCACGGCACACGCAAACCCTTGGCGCAGCTGAGCCAGTCCACCAACGAAGTGCAGCGCAAACCTTTGCAACGCGTGATTTGGGAAAGCGTCAACAAGAACGATGAATTGTTCACCGGCGAAGCCATCCGCACCGCCCCTAATGCGGAAGCGCAACTGCTGTTTTTGAAAACTGGAACGCTAGTGCACCTCGATCCCGATTCGCTGGTGGTGCTTGAGGAAAACGACAAGGGCCTGATCCTCGATTTCCTGCAAGGGAACTTGTTCGTGCAAGCGAGCGGTAAAGGCGATGCCGGCGCTCAGGAACTGACCCTGAAATCGGGAAGCGGCGAAATCAAGGTGAATTCTGCGGATTTGAGTTTATCAAAGAACAAAAATGGCCGAGTGGATCTGGAAGTCCACCGCGGCGAAGCCACGCTCAAACAAGGCAATAAGAAAACCGCGCTCGACACTACCCACTCCGCCGAGCTCTCCGATCAGGGCGTTACTTTGGCCACCGATCATATCCAGGTATTTCGCCCCCTCGCGGGCGAGTCCGTTTACCTGAATTTGGCGAAAAGCGAAAAATTAAACCTGACTTGGAAACCCTTAGCACCCGGATACACGATCACCACCGAATTCGGCGAAACTCGCGGCGCGCTCACCAAGCAGGGAGCCGCTTCCGCCCCCGGCGAAGTGGGGCAGGTCGCCTTCAAAGCCAAGCCCGGCCGCTGGTTCCTGCGACTAACCGCTACCCCCACGGCCCCCGACAGCAAACTGCCAGCGCTGGCTTCTTCTGTGATTCCGTTTACGGTTGGACCCAAGTCGCCGCCGACGCTGGTCGAACCGCGCCAAGAGGCTTCCGTGTTAAAAATCGACACTGGATCGCAGGTTACATTCAAGTGGCTCAGCCGGCATAAATTTGTGTCGCAGGTTTTTGAAATGGCCAGCGATCCCAGTTTTAAAAACGCAGACGTGCGCGAGAATCTCACTGGCGAAGCCACGAACTTTCGCAAAAAGATCAGCGAGGGGACGCACTACTGGCGCGTCACCGGATTTCTAAAGCACAAAGAAAAAAACGAGCCTCTTTCCAGCGCGCCTGGAAAATTCAGCGTGGTCGCCCAACGCGAACTCAAGCCGCCGACGCTGCTATGGCCTCCCCACCAACATCGCCTGACATTGCCCGAAGTGCAAAAAAATAATCTCACTCTTAAATGGCAAAAGCCTAAGGACGTTGAGCGATTGCACGTACTGGTTGAAATGAAAAACAAGGACGCATGGAAAAAGATTTACGATCAAGACACCGATCTCGCAGCCGCCAAAGTCACAGATCTGACACCCGGTGAGTACCGCTGGCAGGTCGCAAGCTACGAAGAGGACAGCGAACGCAGTAAAGTTTCTAAACTTTTTTCATTTACTATTGAGGATTTGGCGCACTTGGAATGGGTCAACGTCGAGCCCACCGTGGAATACGAATTCTCCACCCCGGCGCCCTCGCTCAGCGCGCGCTGGAAAGCTCCGGTCGGCAACGAGCTCAAATACCGTTTCAAAGTCAGCCCGGCTCAAGAGGAAGGCGAAACCGGAAAGTGGCAAATGACGAAACAAACATTGTTTGATATCGCAGTGCCGAGTGAAGGCGCGTTCATTGCCGTGGTCGAGGCCCTGAACAACCGCGACCTTCTGGTCGCGCGCAGCGAACCTAAGACTTTCACGGTAAAACGCCGACCGCTGCTGCCCGCCCCGCGCTGGGCCGCCGACACTCCGGAAGTGCTGAAGTCGGATAGCAAAGGCAACCTCACCTTTGCTTGGCAACAAGTGGAAGGTGCCGAGCGCTACTTGATGATTCTAGAATCCCCTGATGGCGCCGTGATTGAGCAAAAGGAAATTTCGCGCACCACCGCTTCGCTCAGCCGCCTGAAGCCCGGCGAATACCATGTCCATCTTAAATCGGTGGATGGGCTGAAACGACCCGGCCTCAACGGCGACAAACGTAAAGTCAGCGTGCCCAACTCGAGTGACATCCGGGCGCCAAAAATTAAAGCGATGAAGGTGAAATAATCGTCGACCTACGCTTTTTCTTATTGTGGGTTTTGCTCTTCAGTGCCTGCCTGGGCCAGACGCGGGCCGTTGCCGACTCGGCCACTCGCCGCAACGTCGAAATCGAGTGGGAGGCAGTGCCCGACGCCACCCTCTACGAATTACAGATCGTGCGCAAAGACGAGAAAAACGCCAAGCCATTGCGCGTGAAGCTTCAGGCTCCCACCTGGTCGGCAACAGTTAGACCCGGTCTCTACAAAATGCAACTCCGTAGCTTTGACGAGCGCGGAGCACCTGGCGACTGGTCGCCGCCTTCAGAACTTCAAGTCAAACTACCTTCAGTAGTGATGACCGAGCCCAAACCGGAAGCCGTGATCACTGAGAAATCCGGGAGCACGCACTCTCTGCAGTTGGCATGGGAGCCAGTTCCAGGCGCCGCTCACTACAAAGTAGAAATCAAATCCACCACCACTGATTGGCATGCGGACAACGAAGTCAGGGAGGCGAAATGGCAAGTCGACGTTCCGGTGGCGCAAAGCTTCAGCTGGAATGTCACCGCGATCGAAGCCAATGGCCAACCGGGCGAAGTCAATGCCACGGCCTCGGGGGTGCAGGTGATCGGGCCGCCGGTGACAAAACCCGAAATTGAAAAACCCCTCAATAGATATGTTGAAGAACTGCATTGGTCCGCCAGCGAGAATGCCAAAACCTATAATTACGAAGTGAAGTACTACAATCCAGTAAAGAAAAAATGGTTTTTGATCGAGCACAAGGAAGGTTACTCAAGCAACACCATTAAATTCAAGAGCGAACGCCCATCGGGCCTCTACCGCTTGAAAGTGCAAGCGGTGGGCGAAAGACGCCAACCCTCCCGCACTGTGCAGCTGGACGTAGAAACCCGCGGCGGTTTTCGCGACCCTGCCGCTCTCAACCGCGAAATGCTACGCGATTCAATCACCAAGCCGACCAATTTTTACGCTATCGCCAGTTACTTAGTCACTGAGATCCAATATCAAGCCATTAACCGCGAGGCCAATGCCGTCTCCACTTTTAAAGCCCGCGGTGGGACTGGGCGCATCGGCATCGGCTATCACAATCCAGAATCCGAGTGGGGAGGCTTTGCCATCGTGGACCAGAGCGGATTTATTATCTCGGGGCAAAATCCAAAATTCGCTTCCATCGAGGCTCACTTGACGCACAAACTGGAGCTGGGGCAATCGGGCCTGATTCTGCTCGGCGCCGGAATTTTTTCTAAAGAATTACCTGCGATCGAAGGCTCAGGCGCCACGTTCACCAGTGTCGGCAAAATGAGCAGCATCGGTCCGCACTTGGGTTTTACTTATTGGGTTCCCTTTAACCAACGTTTTGGCGTGCAAGTCAATGCCCGAGCCTATGAGGTGATGACGGGCCACTCAGTCAACGGTCAAGCCGTCGCTCCGGCACTTTCTTATCAGTACGGGCTCCTCGGCAGTTACCGTCTGGCGCCAGCTTGGATGGGTTACGCCGGGTACGCCTATCGTCTCGATCAAGCCAACTATAAATCTATACCTAAACAGATGGATCCCAAATCTTACGATAAAACTGGGGGAATCAATTCTATTGCTATTGAGGGCCACTATCTTAATTTCATTTTAGAGTTTAGTTTCTAGGGGGCAGTACACGGCATAAACTCCTTGTGGGAGTCCCGTACAACGCCAAAAACTAGGTTTTGTTTATCTCGGGCTTTCAAAACCTGAATCGCGCGTGGCTGTCCTGGCTGATCGCCGCCAAGGGCTTGGATTGGTTTATCAAGAATTCGCCGGGTCATGTTCGCGATTGGAAAATGTTTATTTGGCCTTCGGAACTAAGTCAGAAATTGCAGGAATTAAGACTCGAAGTGAATCAGATCACCGGAATCCATCCCGCGATTTTTTCACGCACCTTCGCTTCGTTACTAGGCACCCGCCGGGTCTCGGAAAACTTCAGGTTCAATATAGGCGGCGGCTGGAAAATCGGCTATTTAGCGGCGGCGAGCAAAGCTCGTTGACACATGAACCGGGTACCCCTGAGCAACTTTATAACGCGGCTGCGCTACCAATAAGTACCTGGAACATTTAAGCGACTTTAACCTTGGCATCATGTCCGGCTTCGTAGTCTGAGTATTCGGTTTGCAAGAGGACCGGCTTTTTCTCGGCGTCGAAATAGCCACGGACCTTGAACAGTTTCAACGGTTCGCTCTTACCTTTGACCTCGACGCTGCCGGCGACTTCCACGATAAATTCTTCTTTGGCAAACTCAGCGAGTTCCTCACTTAACAATAGATCTGTACCAAAGGATTTCGTTGAGGCTTCGATCCGCGAGGCTTGGTTCACAGTATCGCCGATCACGGTGTACTCCATGCGCTCGGTGGAGCCGATCGTTCCTGAGATCGCTTCACCGCGGTGGACACCCATCCCGATTTTGATCGGCACCTTGCCGCGCGTGGAACGACTAACATTCAGTTCGGCCAGGGCCATGCGCATCGCCAAAGCGGCTTTCACCGCGTTTTGCGAATCCCGCTCGGTGGCCTTTGGCGCGCCCCAAACTGCCATGATGGCGTCACCGATAAACTTGTCGACCACGCCGCCGTTGACATTAATAATCTTCACCATGATCTCAAAATACTCATTGAGCATTTCCACCACCTGCTCTGGAGTGTGGCCTTCGGAAAACTTGGTGAAATCACGGATATCGGAAAAAAACACCGTTACCATTTTTTTACTACCGCCGAGCTGGAGGTCGCCCTTCATCAAATCTTCAGTGACCGACGAGCCGTGGAACTTGCTAAACATGTTTTTCACTTTGTCGCGCTCGAGGAGACCCAAGATCATCTGATTGAACGCCTCACCCAACTGTCCTACTTCGTCGCGCGAAGAAACCAGAGCTCGAACGTTGAAATTGCCCTTTGCCACTTCGCTGGTCAGTTCGGCCAGCTTTTCAATCGGGGAGGTCAAGGTGATCGAAACCAGGAACATCAAGAACAGTGAAACCGAAACAATGCGGCCGGCGATGTAAAAAGCTTCTCTGCGCACGCTGCGGGCGGCCTCGAGAATTACCTCATCCGACGCCACCGCGATGCTGGTGACCCCGATCGCGGTTTTGGTGTAGGCGCCGGTGAACGATTGATTCAGGCGTTGATCTTTGAAATGCAGTTGCCCCTGTTTGAAGTCGGACGCCAGCGCGGCCTTGACGATTGGGACTTCACGCATCGACTCGCCTTTAAGCACCTTGGCTTCATCGGGATGAGCCAGAAGTTTACCTTCGCTATCGACCAAATACTGCGTGTGTTCGCTGATGGCGGAAAATGCCTTTTGCAAGCGATCCAGGCGCAGTTCAGCCAACACCACGTCGGTCACATTGCCAAACTCATCCTTGGCCAGCGGAAACCCAACCGTGAATAGCGGGGCACCGCCCTCGACCGTCGAATTGCGGATCTCGATATAACCATCTTTACCATTGAATAATTCTTCAATATGCACCAGCCCCCGCATCCGTTGCGCACTCCGCAGCGAATCCATGAAGGACTGATCCAATTTGTACTGCTTCAAATACGCCTCGTTGACCACTCGCAACGGCGACGCCCCCGGCGTTTTCGACAGCACTTCCACCGCCACGAAATCTTTGTCGCGGCCAAAGGTGAGTTCGATTGAGCGGTCGCGCTCCTCGCCTTTTTGCTTCAACAGCAGGGCTCCGATGACTTTGGTTTTGTCGATGTACGAAAGTAGCAACCCCTCGACCTCAGTGGCGCGGGCGCGCGACTGATCACGGCTCGCCTGTTCCTCACGATCGGTCGAAATCTGCTCAAAGCGGTCGGTGCTCTGCAATGCAATCCACACCGAAACTCCCAGGAGTAGGGCCACCGTAATGAAAATAAGTTTAAACGCTATAGGTATACGAATACGCGGCTTCATGCTTACTTCTATTTCGGAATTTCCAGTCATTTTAATGACTTATTTTTGCCACTCTAGATATTGGTCGGGCTATCCGTCGTGACCAAAGAATTGACCCCAGCCCAACATCGAGCCAAAATACAGCCATGAAACTATTCTTCCCTTTGGCACTGACCGCGATGGTGGCGCTAGGCATTTTTCTCTATTTCAGGCCATCGCGTCCGGCAGCGGCTCCACAAAGCGCCGGCTTGATTCGCGAAGCCTCTCCGCAAGTGATTTTATCTTACGTCAAAGACCTCAAGAGTCCACTCGTACTGGTTAATTTTTGGGCCTCGTGGTGCGAACCGTGCAAAGAAGAATTTCCGCAGCTTCTGCGCTTGCGAAAAAAGCTGGCGGATCAGGGTTTCAAAGTGATTTTTGTGTCGATTGACGAACCCAGGGATTTGCCCGCGGCGGAGGCATTCCTAAGGGCCAATCACGTCGACTTTCAGACTTTTTACAAGGGCGGACAGTCATTGGAATTCGTGACGCAGATCTACCCGAAGTGGGAAGGCGCCGTGCCGACATCGCTTTTGACGGGACCTAAACTTGAAATTCTCGACTCTTGGGAGGGTGACGCCACTCTGGCCGAGATTGAAGAGCGCATAATGCGCCACCTGCGAGGCACATGAAAAAGCCCGCTAAGAAACAGGTGGCTCCCGTGCTCCCGCAACCGCCCTATTGGCTCAGCGCAAAGCTCCTGTACGAGGCCTATCCGCTGAGTCGGATGGTGCGGAAATCTTATGTACTTTCAAGGTTTTGGGCGTGGTTTTCAAAAATTGAGGTGGAGCCGAAGCTCAAAGTGCCGGTGCCGCGCTTTTTAACCGTCCGCGACCCTTAATCCGTTATTTGATTGGCTTGGCGCCAATTGTTCGCTATACCAATCGATTCCGGAGAACACAGATGGCAAAGAAAAAAGGCAAAGTTCGTATTATAACGTTGGAATGTACGGAAGCGCGCAAAGAAGGCAAATCGCCGTCGCGCTACACGACTAAAAAGAATTTCCAGACTCATCCTGAGCGCTTGGAGAAGAAGAAGTACAATTCTTCATTACGCCGCCATACTCTGCACAAAGAAATAAAATAATCCTGCCTGCGGAACTGCTCCGTTTACGACAGGACTTACAAACTTTGACGAATAAAGTTTTGGGTCCTAAACAACAATTCTCTGTCATTAGAGCATCAACCTTTTAAGGTCAAAGCCCGGGATCAAACGCTGGATTTTTTCCTGCGCATTCTCGTTAAGGAACTTCCTTAACTGGTGTTCCAGATCCTCGTTCTCTTCTTGCACCCACAATTGCGCGGGTTGTTGTTCTGCCTGATTGGCCTCGGGCTTGGCCAGCCGTTCGGCTGCGTTCAAATTATGCTTGCGCATAACGTCTCCTCTTGGGCAAAAGGCCCACGTAAGCCACGCGCCGAAATGGCGAATGGAAAATAAAAAAATAAATGTACGAAATTAAAAAACTAAAACTGGGATAATTATGAAACGGGAGTCTGAACTACGGGAGTCTGAACTACGGCAGTCTGAACTAACAGACGGTTACTGGGATAGAGGTCATCGTACGACTTCCATCATTTTTTAGAATTTGATCCATCGTGACCTCCTTTTGGTGACTTGACTGAACATAAATCTTTTACGGTATTTTTTCAACACTAAGTTTTGTTCAGCTTCTTTTTTTTCGCCGAGTCAAGGGCTTTGCAACTTTTAACTCCAGATCCACCATCACGGCCGCATGGTCACTCATGCGCCGCCAACGGCCACCACACAATACTTGATAATCACGCACTTTAAAACGGCGTATATAGACCCGGTCCAAGGGCAAAAATGGCCTCCAGGCTGGAAAAGTCATGGCATGTTCACCGGTGAAGTCCACGCCGCTTTCGCTCAAGCCCAACTCGAGCTGCAGAGGATCGGAAAATCGCCGCTGCCAATCGTTGAAGTCGCCGGCAATGATCACGGGCTCGTCCATTCCCACTTGGTCGTTAGTGTGCCGGATCAAACGCTGCATCTGTTGTTTGCGCCCTCGCTCGAACAGGTCGAGATGCAAGCACACTAAGTGCAAGGTCGGGCCGCCCCGCTCAGGTCGCACGTGGGCATGCAGCAGCCCGCGCTTTTCCAGCGGATTGGTCGAGACGTTGATGTTTTCAAACCTGTGAATGGGATATTTGCTTA
This sequence comes from Pseudobdellovibrionaceae bacterium, assembly GCA_025354795.1. Classification (GTDB taxonomy): domain Bacteria; phylum Bdellovibrionota; class Bdellovibrionia; order Bdellovibrionales; family UBA1609; genus JALHOQ01. Next base: position 12,519 of record JANXMF010000142.1, on the reverse strand, counting down.
AAATCGCGTTGCCGTGATGGCCGTTGGAATAGATCGCGTTTTTGCCGTAAGCCACGTGGGCCCAGATTTCATGGGCTAAATAGGCGAACTGGGATTCCATATCGGCGCTGACTTTGGGTGGATGGGTTCCCATCACCTCTTGCAGAAAAACGATATCGGCGTCGACGCTGCGAACGGCCTCGCGCAACTCATGCAGCACGTATTGCCGATTGTAGAAACAAAAGCCCTTATGGATATTGTAAGTTAGGACGCGCAAGCGCATGACCACAGCATAGAGCGCGAAATCCGCGCTGGCAAAAAATAAAAAGAGGGCTCGCGGCCCTCTTTTTAGCGGAAATTGGAATGGATCTACTAGAGCAGGTGGAGGCTAACAGCCGAAGCTTGCTTCACCGCCGCTTCAGCATTGATCAATCCCGCGCCCATTTGATTTTGATCATTGGGAGTCAGCGGGGTTGCCGTCTTCTTCAAGAGAGCTCGCACTTGCGCGGGGGTCAAAGATTTGTTCGCGGCGCGAACTAGAGCCGCTACACCTGCAACGTGCGGAGTTGCCATTGAAGTGCCTTCGAAAGTGGCATAGTCAGTTTTAACCACACCAAGCGAGGCCGAAATCATTTGTCCTTTGGCCAACACGGCCTTTGCAGACTCACCTACGGTTTGCTCAATCATAACCGCCGGCACGGCCACTTCCGAACCATCAGTCGTGAGCGAACCTTGAATTAGACCCGCGACGTTGTTGTAGATGACCACGCCAGCTGCGCCATTCTTAATAGCTTCGGCAACTTTGTCTTTAAAGGCAATTTCGCCACGAGAAATCAAGGCAAATTTGCCATGCACGTCGATGTTTTTGAAATCATCGGGTTTGCCCAAATTCGCGAAAACTAAGGTGTTGGTGGCAGGCGCCGTGATTGGCGAACCTTGCATTGGAAGGGAGTTTACATTGCCCAGGCCTTTGCCATCCAAGTTGAGTTTAGTTTCTGCGCCACGGCCACTGCCTTTAGGTACCGAAGAGTAAGTGTCGGTTCCCGGAGCGACGATGCCGAGCTCAGGACCCCAGTTGGAAAAACTAGCTTTTGCCATTTTTGCATCGATTGCACCAACTGCCAAAGCCGTCGAGGCCGCAGCTGGGTAGGAAACGGTAGCTTTGCCATCGTTACCGCTTGCCGCCACAACCATCACGCCTGCGGTTTCAGCCGCGGCCATGGCCGCGCCTTCCGCCGCCGTCATGAACGCTCCGCCAAGGGACATGTTCACGACGTCAACTTTTTCTTTCACAGCCCAATCCAAGCCACTAGCAATCGCAATGCTGCTGCAGCCTTGGGCGGTGCACACTTTACCCATCAACACTTTGGCTTCGGGCGCTACGCCCACCAAACCGCCGTTCAAGCCATCGGCTAAAATGGTGCCCGAAACGTGGCTGCCATGGCCGACTTGATCCGAAATATCCGCGGCATCGCCACCGGAAAAGTTTTGGCCCTTTTCAAAGCGTGTTACGAGTGCCTCATGGGTTTTATCGATACCGGTGTCGAGAACCATTACGCGGGCGCCAGCGCCCTTCGTTACAGCCCACGCTCCGGGAGCCTTCACCGCCGCAATACCCCATGGCATTGCCACCGGTGCTCGATCACTCGGGCGCACGGCAGTTGTCGGACCGGGAGAACCGGTGGCCAACGGTTGAGGAGCCGGGTGGAAAACCTCTTGCTCGATCGAGGCTACATCGGGATGTGTCTTTAACGATTCAATCAGCAGACGATCATTGGATTGTACAACCATCATTTGCAGGTTGGACAAAGCGGCCGTGACTTCAACACTGGTATTAAAGAGGCGCGTGGGTTGGACTCCATCCTGGAGGTTCATGCTTAGGCGGCTATTGTTCATAGCGAAAGTTTGAGCAACACCATAAAACGCGTTGGCAGATTTAAACTGAACCAAATAACGCCTCGTGACAGCTGCACTGGCGTTGAGTGCCAGCCCTAGGCCTAAGAGAACTGCGGCAAATCCTTTTACATTCCTAACAAACATCGATTCCCCCCTGATTGCCAAGATCAACCTCGACCTTGGTACAGGTGCAAGTAGAGCAATTATTGAAAAGATTGCAATGACTTTGGTTCCAAATTGGAACTATTTCAAAATTAGTTTTTATCTGCTTGTAATTATTAATGAATTTTAATGTAGAACTGCCATGCGTTTAGTCATTTATGGAATCTATTACAACTTCTGCGTGTAGGAAAACATACGGTTTTAATCAGTTGGGGAAACTAAGATATAAGTTAAAGTCCGTATAACTCTAAAATTCATAGGTGATACTTATGCTCCCATCCAGTGCTGATCTCACTTTCTTTTTGGAAATCGCCCAACAGGGCAATCTCACTCACGCCGCCAATCGTTTGGGGGTTAGCCAACCCTCGCTCACACTAGCCATGCAGCGGCTCGAAACCAGTGTAGGTACAAATTTGTTTATACGGTCGCGCCAGGGTGTGAAGCTGACTAAGGCTGGCGATCGCCTGCTTCTGGATGCGCGCGGGCTCATGAGCCAGTGGGCGGATTTGCGCCAGCAAACTCTTGACACCATGAATGAGATTACCGGGCGCTTTTTGATAGGTTGTCATCCCTCGGTGGCGCGCTACAGCCTGCCGCTTTTTATGCCGCAGGTTCTGCGCGAACATAAGGAGCTTGAGCTCGGACTAGTGCACGATCTATCGCGCAATATCACGCAAAGGGTTTTGAATCTCGAGATTGATCTCGGCATCGTGGTGAATCCGGCTCCGCATCCAGATCTAATTATGAAACCGCTCGCAACGGACGTGGTGACGCTGTGGAAATCAAAGGGCCTAACGTCTCACGATATCTTGGTGTGCGAACCCAGTCTGATGCAGACGCAAAAGCTGAAAGCCAGATTGCAGCGCGCGGGTTTTCACTTTCGCCGGGTGGTCGAGTCGACCAGTCTCGAGGTGATTGCCAGTCTCACCGATGGCGGCCTTGGCCTGGGCATTTTACCGACACGGGTGGCGCAAGCTGCGAGCAGTGATTTGTCGCGGGTTAAAAATGCTCCGATTTTAAATGACGAAATCTATTTGATCTACCGGGTTGAAAATCGACCGGTACGCACAATTCAAGCGCTGTCGGAGGCAATTCAATCCAGTTTTTCGCGGTGAACCTGAGTGACTGAGGCTTGCGCGGTGGGGAAAATGACGAGCTCTTGAATATTGACATGCGCCGGGCGCTCCACGCACCACACAATACTGTCCGCGATGTCTCCGGCACTTAAGGGCTTGAGTCCGTGGTACACGGCTTCGGCCCGAGCGGAGTCGTCGAAACGCACTTGCGAAAATTCAGTTTGAACCAGACCCGGCTCAATGTTGGTGACCCGAAGGGGGGTGCCGAATAAATCCATGCGCAGGCCTTCGCTGAGCGCCCGCACCGCGAATTTGCTGGCACAATAAACCCCGCCGCCCGGATAAACCCAGCGCCCGGCCACAGAGCCGACATTGACGATATCACCACGATTATTTTTCAGCAAAAAAGGCAACACCGCGCGAGTAATGTAGAGCAATCCTTTGACGTTGGTGTCGAGCATCGCGTCCCAGTCTTCAAGCTTGCCATCTTGAATTTTGTCAGCGCCCTTAGCTAAACCAGCATTATTTATGAGAACGGTCACCACCGACAACGCCTTGGTGTGGGCGGTCACAAAAGCCTGAATTTGCTTGGGCTCGCGCACATCGACCGTCGCAACCGTAACCTGAACGGTCTGGCTCAGCCTCACTCGCATCTGCTCAAGCCGCTCGCCCCGCCGGGCGAGTAAGATCAAGTTGTAGCCACGCGCCGCTAATTTTTCGGCGGTGGCGCGGCCAATGCCGCTGGTGGCGCCGGTGATGAGGGCTACGCTCATTTCTTATCCTGGCTGAAATGGCGAAAGGGATAGGGCAGCAGGTCGCGCAAGCTATATGATTTTAGTAGAGTCTGCGTATTGCCCAGGTAAATCTTAAAATCGTCCGCGCAAAATTCAGCCAGGGTTTGTAGGCAAAGTGCGCACGGAACGGTGGCATCCTCTTCGCCCGTGACGACTACTATAAATTCAGGGTTGATACTCCCCTCCTGCGCGACGGCCGCATGGAGGGCCACCCGCTCGGCACAGATGGTGGCACCGAAGCTAGCGTTTTCCACATTGCAGCCGCCTACCGCACGGGGGTTATCGCGCAACTTCAAAGCGGCGCCGACCGCGAACCGCGAATAGGGAGAGTGCGAATGGGCGCGGATCTTGAGCGCCTCAGCGTAAGCGAATTCGACATCTTTGCTGAATTTCATGGAAGGTTTATACCCGTTGCAACTGCAATTCACATGTACTATTCCTAACTGACGCAAAGCCAAAAAGTGAGTTCGTTCATGGACCCCAAGTTTAAAAAATTGAGTGATGTGGCCCTCAGTGCCCCGACTGCAGCCCTGCAATTGCCGCTGGCGGAAGTGGGCCTCGAAGATGTGGCGACCCAAGTGCGCGTCGCCGGCGCGCTGACGCCAGCCCGGGCGCAGGCCAAGGTCTCGCTAATAAATAGTGGTGCGCGCGGTATTCATATGTCGCGGTTGTTTAGAATATTGAGCGATCTTCATTCGCAGGATTTGTCTTGGGCATGGCTCGGCAGTTGTGCGGAGCAAATGTTGGCTTCGCAAAAATCGCTTTCGGACAGCGCCGAATTGAGTGTCGGTTTTGATTGGCTGACTGAGCGCAAAGCCTTGCTGAGCGAAACCTTGGGCTGGCGCTCCTACCCGCTAGTTTATACGGCTGCCATTAAGAGCGCAGAGGTGCGCTTTTCACTTTCCATGCGCATATTATATTCCAGCACTTGTCCATGTTCCGCGAGCTTAAGCCAAGAGGCTGTGAGCGAACGCTTTGTCGCGGAATTTGCAAATCAAACGCTAGACACGGATCGGGTGGCGGAATGGCTGGCACAAACCGCTGCGGTTGCCGTGCCTCATGCCCAACGTAGCGAGGCCGTGTGTGAATTCGGCATTGATCCAGCGATCGGCAATCCGTCGCCACTCACTATGATCGACACCATCGAAAACGCATTGGGCACTCCGGTGCAAGCGGCGGTGAAGCGCGAAGACGAACAGGAGTTTGCTCGGCGGAACGCCCAAAATTTGATGTTCTGCGAGGATGCCGCCCGCCGCTTGCAAAGTGCATTGATGAAACGCAGTGATATCGTAGACTTCAGCATCGAAGTCCGGCACTTTGAGAGTTTGCACGCACATAATGTGGTGGCACGAGCAGGCACAAGAAAATAAGGAGTCAAAAGGCGTCTTTTTCTCACTTTGATTATTTTTCTTCGCGTGCAAACATTGGTGGGCAGTGCCCACAGACATCGTTGGCAAATTCTTCTTTGACTGGAACGACGTGGAGAATTCCACTTGCCGAAATATCGACCACGTCCTGGCTTAGAAACTAACGAATTGCAAACCGAATAGCAAAGACTGGGAACTCGAGACAAGGAGTTGGCAAACGGACCTTAAGCCTTCTTGACGTAAGTCGCGCAGTAGGCCCCAATGCTCACAAATTTCGGATCGGTAGTGAGCAGCTGGCAGCGCGCATACTTTCCGCCCTCAAACGACGTTAGACTATTGTCTTTATTAAAAAATTGGCAGGTGTCACAATGGCCTTCTTTCCATTCCGGACAAAATTTATTCGGCTTCTTTTCAGGCTTGAGGCAGTAGTTCGCGATGGTGGTGGGCGTGCCTTCTTTAAGAATATCTTTCTTGGTAATTTTGGCCGCATCCGCTGAGGAAGCCTGAGGGAAAATCAATCCGCCAGTCGCAGCCAAAACCGCCGATGTGCCAAGGCCTAATTGTAAAAATTCGCGTCTTTGCATCGCTGTGTCTCCTTAATAGGGTTTAAATGAAAATTAACTGCAAACGGACTCCCAGGCAATGCTTGGCGCTTAGACACTTGCAAAATATTTTCACATGGTTAGGCACTTTTTGGACATCGCGTCATAGGGGTGATATAAGTGCCCCAATGAATCCGCTAATTATCAAAGTTTTAGCCGTCGGGCTAACCCTGAGCCAACTCTTCACCAAACCCGTCGAGAAATTTAAAGATCACTTTGATCCCGCATCGGAGCAAGCGGAAGCGGAAGCCACGTTGCGCACCGGTTGTAAGTTCATTACCGAAAAATTTGGCGCCGAGAACATCAATTTTGATCTGCTTTTCACCACCATGAAAGAAAATCTTGAGAAACCTCTGACTTCCGGCGAGGCTCCGCCCGCGGCGGAAGTGGCTTCAGGTCCAGGGGGACTGACCGCCAGCCTTAAGCTCGAACGCGATGTGCCGGCGATGTATCCGATTTATAAACGCTACTGCAAAGGTGAGAAACTCAGCTCATCAGAAGAGACGGAATCCAATCAAACGCTGACCGCGGCGATCGAATTTTTCAACCGCGCGGTAGCAGATCTGCCTGACCATAACAAACTCAAAGGCCTAAAATTACCGGGTTCGTCGTTGGTTCTAGATGACGACGGCAATCGTTTCAGTGAAATTTACACCGATAACAATCGCCGCCGCTGGATCGCGATCCGTGACATCCCAAAATCGGTTCAGCTGGCCTTTGTGGCCACCGAGGACCAACGCTTTTACGAACACAACGGTCTCGACGTACGCGGCATTATCCGGGCTTTCATGAGCAATACCGCGTCTAGTGGACGTCCTCAGGGCGGTTCCACCATCACACAGCAGGTGGTTAAAAATCTTCTGACCGGCGACGATCTCACCTTTGAACGCAAGATTCGTGAAATGGTACTGGCCTTGCGGGTTGAAAGCCTGATGAGCAAAGCTGAGATTCTCGAACTCTACCTAAATTATGTTTACCTCGGGCGCGCCTCGTGGGGCGTGGACATGGCCGCCCAGAGTTACTTTGGAAAATCGGTGAAGCAGGTCAACATGACCGAGGCCGCGATGTTAGCCGCGCTTACCCGTGGGCCGACTTTCTATAGTCCAGTAACGCACCTTGACCGATTGCAGGAGCGCATCGAGTACGTGCTGGGGCAGATGGACAAAGTCAACAAATTGAACAAAGACAGCGCCAAAGACCGCTTTGTTGCCGATCTCGATTTGCCCGCGGCGCAGGCCTTTAAGCCAAAGCTTGCGGACTTCGAAAGTCCCAATGCCCGCGCCGGATTTTATTTTCTCAATGAGATTCGCAAAAATGCCCGGAACCTACCTAACGTCGGGTCACTCACCGCCTCGTCCTATGTGGTGAAATCCACCATTCATAGTGGCTTGCAAAAGATCGCCACCCGGGCTTTGCAAGATGGCTTGGGAGATTACGAAGAGGCGGCCGACGGCCGACGCCTATCGCGGTTTACAAGCGAAGGCTCGATCGCCGAAAAAATGAAGAAGCCAAAGGCTACCTGGCAGGAAGTTATGAGCGTGGTGCGCCCTAAACTGTATGATGTGCAGTGGCCACTCGCCGTGGTGCTGCCTCCGGATGCGAAAGTGCGTGGACTGCGGGTGGGACTGGCCGACGGCAAAGTCTTGGCCCTCAATGCCGGTGGCGTTCGACTAAATACATACGATTTACTCTACGTGAAGCCCAATGAAGCCGGGACCGCGGCCACGGTGCGGGTGCGACCGGCGGTCCAGGGATCGACAGTCGTGTTGGAAGCGAAGACGGGTAAAGTTTTGGCCATGGTCGGAGGATTTTCGTTTCCGCTCGAACAAGTCAATCGGGTCACGCAAACCCAACGTCCGCCGGGCTCCACCTTGAAACCATTTGTTTACCTAGCGGCGCTGCAGCTGGGGTTGCAGCCCAATACGCAGCTGCTGGATGCGCCGATTAGCATCAAGGTCGGCAACAAAATTTGGTCGCCCAATAACTATGACGCCGGCGCGGCCAGCTTAGGCAAAGTAACAATTCGCCGTGCGATTGAGAAATCCCTCAATCGCCCGACTGTGCGCTTGTCGCTCCGCATAGGTGACACTCCTGAAGACGGCTTAAAATATATCGGCTTGACCGAGGAGCGTCTGGGAATTCACGAAAAGGCCCAGACTAATCCGGCCTCGGTTCTCGGGACTCAAGACGCCAAACTCATTGATATGGCGACGGCCTACGCCACCGTGGCCAACATCGGTGAGCGCCCAATGCCTACTTTTATCGACAGCGTCAGCCAGAACGGCGTCGAACTTTATCATCGCCCGCGCTTTTCCAAAACGCCAGTAAACCGCATTGACCGCGTGGCCTTTTATCAGTTGCGGCGCATTTTGGAAGGCACAGTGGCGCGCGGAACAGCGGCGAAAATGTCTGACCTCGCAGGCTGTGTGGCTGGCAAAACCGGGACCAGCAGCAGCCACCGCGACGCCTGGTTTATTGGCTTTACCAATGATCTGGTGGTGGCGACGTGGGTGGGCTATGACAACACACACATACGCAGCTCCTTAGGCAACAAGTACACCGGTGGCCACGTCGCCTTGCCTATCGCCGAAAAAATCATCCGCGAGAGTTTTATGATTTACAAACCGAAAGAACCGCTCCGGGGTCCGCCCGACGAAATTCGCACGCAAGTGGTCGAATATCCGATCAACTTTCTCAGTGGTGCGTTGAATGGCGGAAACTTTATGGAAGCATTGCGCCTAGACCCGAACCGTCCCGGGATGCCTTTAGACACGCGCGAAACGCTGATCAATGAGCAAGAGGTGGGCGCTCCGATCGCTCAGGAGACTATGGAAGACGGTGACGAAGATCCGACCTTTACCACTTTGGACGAGGGTGATTCGCGCCGCAGTGAAGAGGCAAGTGATCTGAGTTACCGCCCAGGCCTTGAACAACCTCTGCCGCCACGGAACATCGATAGAGATTTGTTAGGAAGAATTTATTGAGGGGATTGTCATGTACAAATTATTTATAGTTTTATGTTTGTTTATCAACACCGAGGCTTTCGCTCGCACGCGCGCCGACCAGCCTCTCCCCGACACGCTCGCACCTGCTGAAATGAGCGCCGACAACCTTTACTACAAGTACGAAATGCTGGACTACAAAGACTGGGCCGCGAAGTCCCCTGCGGAAAGCCAGGACTTGATGCTTTACCCCGGCTATAAGGAACCCGACATCACTACCATAAAAAATGGCGTGAAAAAGAAAGTGCAAACGCGCCTTAAGATTTTCACCTCGAGCGCCAAGTTGATCTTAAACAAGGCTCCCGCACAGCTCAATTTGAAGCAGCTCATGCAAATTGAAACCATTCGCCAGTTCGACCGTGAAATTCAACACGCCGAGATTAAACCAAATCAGTTTATGAGCGCGGTGGTGGGACGCACACCGTTCACCAATTTTCAGTGGGGCAATTGCCAGGGCAATGTGATGCGCCCGGCGCGAGAACTAGACTTGGCGCACATCAATCCGTTGAACCGCAGTTGGTGTAGCGACGCCCACCGGTCTATATGTCTCGAGTCGTGCTACTCGTTCAACGAATTTTGGCGGCAAGGATTAAGAACGGCGAATATAATGGCCAATTTCAGCTCGAATGAAGATGCACGCAAGGACACGGGAGTCGGGCTTCAGTCCGAGGTCCGTTACTTCGAATCCGAGCAAGAGCTCAGTCTACCGGTGGCATTGAAAACGTTAACCAAAGTGGACACTCCCATTCGAGGCGGTCTCGAGCAAAGTATTTTCTATTGGAATCAATTGTTTCAGTACGGAAAAGTGATCGCCGTTTTTCAAGCGATGCCGGGCGATTCGTCGAAGACTTTAATGACAGCTTTCTTCGTGGTCGGCCTCAAAAAAAGTTCTTATGACACTTACAACAAGCTCGGTCTGGGCGCAGTCCTTGAGGGCAAATCGCGACTTATCAGACCAACAGCCACCGGCATCACCGCGGGTCTACCCACTTTTTCAAAAGATATGATACGTGCTATTGCAGACGTTTTAGAGAACTAGGTTTGCAAAGGTTACAGTAGTCGTTTAATGCGGCGCATGCTAGAGATGAGTCAACAGAATTTGTGGAGGTCGAATGGTTACTAGAATTAAAAGTGTGTTGAGCGTTACGATTTTGCTGTTAGGCGCGCAAGCTTTTGCCGACGGGCAAATTATTATTAAGCCGGCTCCGCGGCCCCACGCTCAACCGAGGCCACCCGATGCACCCTCGCCGCCGCCGCAACAACAACAACAACAACAGGTGATTATTATTGAACGCGAACCGCGCCGCCCCGACGACGACGAACGCTACGAACGCCGCCCCCCCCGCCGCTACAATCCCGAAGGTGATTACATGTGTGACGACGAGTGCCGAGAGCCGACCTTGCCTTATCCGCCGCAGCGTCGACTCGTTCCCGTCTATCCACCACAGTATGGGCCGGAATATTTTCCTCAGCCACCGCCCCAGGTGTTTATTGGTCCGGACCTCCCGCCGCCTGTGTTCTTTCGTCCACGCCATCCTGGCTGGGGGGGGCACCACCCTGGTCCTGGCCCTGGTTGGATACATCATGGCCGCAGAATCGCGCTGCGTGAGTGTCGTGTGGAAGAAAAGCCGGCGGGCGTTTTCCAGGTGAAGTCTCCCGATGAGGTCACCTTGTTCCACGCGCTGGACGTTGAAGGCGCCGCGAACGCCAAGTACATGCTGCACTTTTACTCGCAGTCCAGCGTGTGCACTGATGGAGTCTTACAACCCGCGCCCGCGACTGACTCAGATATATAGATTGTGTTTATAATGGCTCCGCTCCGAGACGGTGTGGGGCCAAGCTTCGCTAAACTTTTGCGTGGCGTCAGATGTTATCATTCGGTAAAAATGGCTGAAATATCCTCTGACCTCCTCCTTACTTAACAAGAATTTATCGAAGGGAATGTGGGGCCCCGTGCGCGCGACTTGGTGGAAAAGTCTTTCGCTCGAGATCTCGAGCGCCGGGTCGAAAGTCGCACCGGTGAACTGCGCCAGCGTGAGCGGGAACTGAGTTTGATCACCAATGCCGCGCCAGTTTTACTTGGTCATCTGGACCGCCGCGAACGTATGAAGTTCGCCAACGACGCATTTTTAGAGTTTGGCTTTGATGACCACTTAAGTAAACCGGTGGATCGCTATTCGCTGCTCGAAGCTGTTTCACGCTATTCCTATCCGGCTTTGAGTTCTGAATGGTTGGCGCCAAAGGCATAGCCCTTGCCGTAAACTCAAATCACCAAATTGCCATAGAGCTCCAGCTTTTTTCTGAGAGGGCGATATGAGTGTCCACTCCGCGTTCATTACCTTGAACATTTAACTCTCCTAGAACGCGAACATAAAATGAGAGCCGGCTAAAGGCAACAGTGACGGAAATCTCTACAACTCGCCGGTTGAAATCGTCACCGGATCTCGGTAGGCTGACCGCCATGAAGCGTCTTACGGTAGCTGCCGCCCTGAAACACTTGCAAACCCAACCGATGCTATTGGTTTTTCCCTTAGCGAATCGCAAAGATATTCCGTCGCTGTGGACGGCATTTTTCCCGCGCACGCCGATGCGCTGGGAGTGGGACCAAGACGGCGACTCCCGGGTCGCGGACCTGTGGCATTTACGTGAGCAGCTTTCGTCCTCCGGAAGGGTGATTTACACCAAATTCTTTCGCGGACGTGCCACGTTGATCGCGCTCGAGTTATTTCCGTACCTCCTACGATTAGTCAATCCTGAGTTTCCGGCACTCAGCGAACTCACCAGCAGTGCCGCTGGAATCTTGGATCTCCTCAACGAAGACTCACCGATTTCCACCAAACAATTGAAGCGACTCGCCGACCTCCAAGGCAAGGACAATGAGCCCCGCTACAATCTTGCGCTCAAAGAGTTGTGGTCCCATCTTCTAATTAGCATTTTTGGTGAAGTCGATGAGGGGGCCTTTCCATCGGTGGCGCTCGGGGCCACGCGGATTTTGTTTGAAGAGGTGTGGATCAAGGCCGCGAACATTTCCGTGGAGGATGCTTGGGCCAAAGCCGAAACCTTGGCACCGCCATTTCAACTCATGCTACAAAAAAATTATAAATTTAGGCGTGAACGCCAAGCGAAGGCAGTACAGCTCACCCTGTAAAAATAGGGCAGCGTCGAAAGAATCGGGGTCGCGCCACAGGGAAAGGAGTCCTGGAAAGTCTCAAAAAGCTGCGAAGACCAGATCAAGCGCGAGCGGGTCGCTCCCCGTCGAGGCCTGTCTGCCAGGTTCTCGGGGACTTCCGCCAAGCGTGATGCGATCGGCCCGAAGGGCCGATCGCGGCAAGGGCAGAAGCCCGAGTCCCCAAGAAACTGGCAGACAGGCCCTAGGAGATCAAACTGCAGGTGGAATTGATTTTTGATCAGAAAATTTTTAATTCGTATCGATGGCCAAGTGTTAACGGACCGCCGATGTCGGTGGAGCTGATTTCACCCATTTATTCAACTGAGGTGAGATCTAGGGTGTAGAAATCCGCTCCCCAGCGCTGGGAGCGTATGTCCCTGGAATTGGTACCGCCGAATGCGCCCGCTATCGGAGTACCTTGCGCCACCAGTGCGGATTATGCATCGCAAGTTCAGGTGCTGAAAGCCGGGAA